>JAUWOY010000088.1 GCA_030611885.1 Chloroflexota bacterium
ATATCCACAGCCCCTATGACCACTTCAACTCAGCACTGTCCAGATCATCAAATCCAAGAAAGGAGGGGACAACCCGGGTAACATTATCTTTTGACTGAACGATCACCGTTCGGTAACATTTTCATTTGACTTGACAGGACAATCGAACCGATACCCGATTTGACAGAAGTGGGAAAATGTGATATGATATTGACCGTAGGATGCAGTAGGCTTTTGTTTGGAGTTCAAATGATGAACCGCCCGAGCTTCTTACAGCGTTGGGCGGTTCGTTGTTTTGTACAGCAGTAATCACCACAGGCTGACAAGCAGAACCAAAGAACAAACTCGCTCTGCCCTACAGCATATCACAAGGGAAGGAGGGATGACAGACTGTGAGTGAAAGAGTGACCGGCACGGTAAAGTGGTTTAGCGGCCAAAAGGGCTACGGCTTCATTGAGCGCGAAGGCGGCGACGATGTGTTCGTCCACTTTTCGTCTATCCAGGGCGAGGGTTTTCGCAACCTGGAAGAAGGCGATCAGGTGGAGTTCAATATCGAGAGCGGCCCGAAGGGCCCTCAGGCTACCAACGTAGTGAGAATCTAAACCTAAGAGAACCGCTATAACACCCAAGCCCTGGCGATTACGATCCTCGCCGGGGCTTGCGTTTTTAGAGAAAGCCACCTGCGCGGTTGATGCAGGTGGCTTTTTATCACGTAACCAAACAGTGTTCCACGCCTGAGCCATTTGCGCAATCTCACTACCCATGCTATAATTGGCCCGGCCGTGGAGGGAGATTCGTAGGAAAGGGAAGATCGCACGTGGCTTTGAACAACGATCGAAAAATTGGCGCGGCACTGGTGCTGGGCGGCGGCATCGCCGGCGTGCAGGCGGCCCTGGATCTGGCCAACTCAGGCATCAAGGTTTACCTCGTCGAGAAGTCGCCAGCTATCGGCGGCAAGATGGCCCAACTCGACAAGACTTTCCCCACCAACGACTGCGCCATGTGCATCCTCTCGCCCAAGCTGGTGGAGGCAGGCCGCCACCTCAACATCGAGATCATCACCAACGCGGAACTGATCGGATTAGAGGGAGAGGCCGACAACTTCGCTGCTACGGTGCGCTGCAACCCCCGTTACGTTGACCTCGAGAAGTGCACCAGTTGCAACGACTGCGTCGAGGTCTGCCCTATCCAGTTGCCCAACGAGTTCGAAGAAGGCCTCTCGGAGCGGACGGCCATCTATCGCCCCTACCCCCAGGCTGTCCCCAACGCTTACCTAATCACCAAGAAAGGCACCAGCCCCTGTAAGAATACTTGCCCCGCCGATACCAGCGCGCAGGGCTACATCGCTCTCATCGCCGCTGGCCGCTACGAAGACGCGCTGGAGGTCATCAAACAGTACAACCCCTTCCCGGCCACCGTGGGTCGGGTCTGCCATCACCCCTGCGAGAGTGAGTGCAACCGGAATAAGATTGACGATCCGGTGGCGATTTGCGCTCTCAAGCGTTTCGTGGCTGACACAGTCTACGCCCGGTGGGATGCCGAAGGGCTGCGTCCTGAGCTTGCCGAAGGGCGGAACGAGGCCGAGCGGCGAGAATTGGCACCTTTCCCCTTGACTCCTGAGGAGCTGCCGCCTGAGGAGAAGCGGCAGGTGGCGGTGATTGGTTCCGGTCCGGCTGGCCTGACCGCCGCCTACTTCCTGGCCCGCATGGGCTACGAACCGACTATCTTCGAGGCGCTGCCAGTGCCGGGAGGCATGATGCGGGTCGGCATCCCAGCCTATCGCCTGCCCCGCGACGTGCTGAACCGCGAGATTGACGAGATTCTGAAGCTGGGAGTAGAGCTCAAGCTCAACCACCCCATTCGAGACCTCAACAGGCTCTTCGAAGAGGGATACTCGGCCATCTTCCTCGCCATCGGGGCCCACGAGCCGCAGAAGTTGGGAATCCCCGGCGAGGATGCTGAGGGGGTGTTTCACGGCGTGCCCTTCCTGCGAGCCGTGAGCCTGGGGGAGGACGTGCGGTTGGGAGAGCGGGTAGTCATCGTGGGCGGGGGTAACACGGCCGTAGACACCGCCCGCACCGCACGGCGACTGGGCAGCCGGGAGGTGATCATCGCCTATCGCCGCGGCCGCGAGGAGATGCCGGCCAACCCGTGGGAGGTGGACGACGCCGAGGTCGAGGGAGTCTGTCTGGAACTCCTGGCCCAGCCCATCGAAGTGCTGTCTAATAATGGCCGCGTCAGTGGCGTGCGCTGCATCCGCATGCGCCTGGGCGAGCCTGACGCCAGCGGTCGCCGCCGCCCCATTCCCATCGAAGGCTCGGAATTCGTCATTCCCTGTGATACCATGGTGGCCGCCGTGGCCCAGGCCCCGGAGATCAGCTTCCTTGATCCCGATCACGGTCTGGAGATCACCCGACGCGGCACTTTTGCCGTGGATTCTCAGACCCTGGCCACCAACCGACCGGGTATCTTCGCCGGGGGCGACGCGGCGGCGGGACCTGGGGCCCTCATCGAGGCCATCGCCGCTGGCCGCCGGGGAGCTCTCTCCATTGACCGCCATCTCAGGGGGACACCTCTCCTCACCCCCCGCGAGCTCACGCCCCTGCCCGTGGCCGAGCTGAGCGATGAGGATGTGGCCGCTATGTTGGCCCGCGGCGAGGTGCACCTGCAGCCACGAGTGAAGATTCCCACCGCTCCAGTGGGCGAGCGAGTCCGAGATTTCCGCGAGGTGGAACTGGTCCTCACCGAGGCGCAGGCCCACGCCGAAGCCCTGCGCTGCCTGCGCTGCGGCCTCTGCTCCGAATGTTACCAGTGCGTGTTAGCCTGCCAGGCCGGGGCCATTGACCACCAGCAGGCGCCCTACGAAGAGGAACTGCGAGTCGGGGCCGTCGTGCTGGCCCCTGGCTACCAGTTGTACAACGCGGAGCGCTCAGGGGAGTTGGGCTACGGGCGCTATCCCAACGTGCTCACCAGCATGGAGTTCGAACGGCTGCTTTCCGCCTCTGGCCCGACGAGAGGCCACGTCACCCGCCCATCGGATCACGAGGAACCCAAACGAATCGCCTTCCTGCAGTGCGTCGGCTCCCGCGATCAGAATCACGACTACTGCAGCTCCGTCTGCTGCATGTACGCCACCAAGGAAGCAATGCTGGCCCTGGAGCACGTGCCCGGCGTCGAATGTCAGATTTTCATGATGGACATGCGGGCCTTCAGCAAGGGCTTCGATGCCTACTTCGAGCGCGGCAAGGAGCTGGGCATCAAGTACACTCGCTGTCGCATCTCGTCGCTGAAAGAGGACCCCCGCACCAAGGACATCCTCTTCCAATACCAGACCGAAGACGGCCAACTGGGCACCGAGCACTTCGACCTGGCCGTCCTCAGCGTGGGCCTGGAGCCTCCGGCTGAGGTGCAAGCCCTGGCGGAGACCGTGGGCATCGAGTTGGACCATCGGGGCTTCTGCCGCACCGAGCCTTTCAAGCCCGTGGAGACCAGCCGCCCAGGGGTCTACGTCTGCGGCGCTTTCGCCGAACCCAAGGACATTCCTGAGAGCGTCACTGAGGCCAGCGGCGCGGCAGCGGCCGCCCTATCGCTGATCGGCAGCGAGCGCGGCACCCTGGTCGAGGAGAAGGTCTATCCACCGGAGATCCCCGTGGCCATAACCGACGAGCCGCGCATCGGGGTGTTCATCTGCTCCTGCGGGTCGAACATCGCCGGAGTGGTGGACGTGGACGCCGTAGTGAACTACGCCAAGACCCTGCCCAACGTCGTCCACGTCGAGAACACCATCTACACCTGTTCGGCCGACTCCCTGAAGCTGATCCAGGAGCGCATCGCCGAGCACGGCCTCAACCGCGTCGTCGTCTCCTCCTGTACGCCGTGCACCCACGAGCCCATCTTCCGCGACACCATCCGCGAGGCGGGACTGAACCCCTATCTCTTCGAGATGGCCAATATCAGGGACCAGTGCTCCTGGGTGCACTCCTCTCAGCCCGAAGCAGCCACCCAGAAGGCTAAAGACCTGACCCGCATGGCCGTGGGTCGCTCCCGCTGGCTGACGCCCCTCTACACCGCGCCCCAGGCCCTGAGCCACGAGGCGCTGGTCATCGGCGGGGGAGTGGCGGGAATGACCGCCGCCCTGAACCTGGCTGAGCAGGGCTTTGGAGTCTATCTGGTGGAACGAGAGAAGGAGCTGGGCGGCCGCCTGCGCCAGATCTACCACACCGCCGACGGTGGTGATCCACAGGCCTACCTGAGAGAGCTGGTGGGCGAGATACAGGCCAATCCCCGCATCGAGGTGCTGACTGGCTACGAGGTGGCCAAATTCAGCGGCTTCGTGGGCAACTTCAAGACCACCGTGTCCAGCGCAAACGATCCCACCCAGCGCCTGCTCGAGCATGGCGTGACCATCGTGGCCACCGGCGGGCGGGAGTATCGAGGAACGGCATATCTGTTGGGCCAGGATCCGCGGGTGATTACGCAAGGGGATTTGGAAAGTAGATTGGCGACCGACAATCCGAAATCCGAAATCCGAAATCGGTTGTGATGATCCAGTGTGTCGGCCCCTGGGACGACGGAGATGACGACGCCCCCGACTTCTATTGCAGCCGCGTCTGCTGCGGCGTGGCCGTCAAGAACGCCATTCGAATCAAAGAACTCGACCCCGACTGCAACGTCTACGTCCTATACAAAGACATGCGCACCTACGGCTTCAGCGAAGTCTTCTACACCGAGGCGCGGGAGAAGGGCGTCATCTTCCTGCGCTATGATGACGCGAACAAGCCCGACGTGCAACTTCCAACGACCAGCCCCCCCTCAATCCCCCCCAACTTTGGGGGGGAAGTTCCAACCTCCAACCTCCAATCTCCAACCTCCAATCTCCAACCTCCAATCTCCAACCTCCAACCGGTTGCAGGTCTCGGTCTTCGAGCCCATCCTGGGCCAGCGTCTCGTCCTCAACCCCGACCTGTTGGTCCTATCCAGCGCGGTGGTGCCAGCCGAAGGCAGCCGGGACCTGGCCGAGCTGCTCAAGTTCTCCTGCACCCTGGAGGGCTTCTTCTTGGAGGCCCACGTCAAGCTGCGGCCCGTGGACTTCCCCGCCGAGGGCATCTTCCTCTGTGGCGCGGCCCATTATCCCAAGTTCATAGACGAGACTATTGCCCAGGCCCAGGCAGCGGCGGCGCGAGCTACGACCATCCTCTCCAAAGATGTGCTCCAGGTAGGTGGGGTGGTGGCCGTGGTGGACGAGGAGAAATGCACCGGCTGCCTCACCTGCGTGCGGATCTGTCCCTACGACGTGCCCCGCATCAACCCAACCAGGGTCGGAGCCGGGGCGATCCTGGGCGTGGCCGAGATCGAGGCCGCCGCCTGCCAGGGCTGTGGCATCTGCCCGGCCGAGTGCCCAGCCAAAGCCATCCAACTGCAGCACTATCGTGACGAGCAGGTGTTGGCTAAGGAAGAGGCGCTGTTTGAGTTGTTGGCGGCCTAGACAATGGCTCAGAGAGAGGTGAAAGATGTCCATACTGCTGACTGTTCAAGTAACTGAAGAAGAAGGAGGGGTGACTCTTTATTGCCCTGAGCTTGATGTTGTCACATGCAGTTCGACGTTGGGAAAGGCAAGGGAAAACTTTGCTGACCTGGTTGAGGAGTATTATCTGTATCTCACTGACAATGAGGGCCAGCTTGATGCGGAGAGCCGAGCCCATCTGAACTTGTCAGAAAACACTACATCAGATTTAGAAAGGAACGGATTTTCTGCTTTCAATCCGTTGTTTTCCAAATCCGTTGTAGTGTTCCGCCAGACCTAACAATGTCAAGTTATGGATAAGACTAAAACCTTAAACTATCACTACCATAGGGAAGAAGACATTCTTTACGTGACTTTGGGAGACTCCGATTCGGCCCTGTGCATAGAGCAGGGAGACGGTTTTCTGGTTAGAATTGACCCGGAATCAGATGAGGTCGTGGGGTTCACGGTCATTGATTTTTCGCTGAGAGCGGCGGAGCGAGTGGCTGTCCCTGTTTACGCTCAGTTCGCTTTGCCACAAGAGGAGACGCTAGTAGGAGTGGAAGCATGACCGAATTCGAACCCCAAATCCTGGCCTTCTGTTGCCACTACTGTGCCTACGCTGCGGCCGATCTGACAGGCTCTATGCGCCTTCAGTATCCGACCAACGTCAAGATCATGCGGCTGCCCTGCACCGGCAAGCTGGACGTTCTCTACGTCTTGCGAGCCTTCGAGCGGGGGGCGGACGGCGTCTTGGTGGCCGGTTGACTGAAGGGGACTTGTCATTACCTGGAAGGTAATCTGTGGGCTGAGAAAAGGGTGAACTACGTCAAGGAGCTCCTCGACCAAATCGGCCTGGGCGGTGAGCGATTGGAGATGTACTTTCTATCCTCGGCCGAAGGAGCCCGCTTCGCCGAGATCGCTACGGAGATGACGGAGCGGATTCGAGAACTGGGTCCCAATCCACTGAGAAATAATGGAGGCTAAACTATGATCATAGGCGAACAGAAGCCTCTGGATGAAATCAAAGAAATGACCGCCGATTATCAAAAGATTCTGATCCTCGGCTGCGGCACTTGCGTCACGGTGTGCTTCGCTGGCGGGGAGAAAGAGGTGGGCATCCTGGCCTCTGCGCTGCGCATGGCCACCAGGCTCGATGGTCAAGGCAAAGAGATCGTCGAGGCCACGGTGCAGCGCCAGTGCGAGTACGAGTACAACGAGGAGGTGGCCGACCTGGTGAGGGAGGCCGACGCGGTGCTATCCCTGGCCTGCGGCATCGGCGTGCAGACCATGAACGAGCAGTTCCCGGAGAAGATCACCCTGCCCGGCCTCAACACCACCTTCCTGGGCCAGCCCACCGAGCAGGGCGTCTGGGACGAGCGCTGCCAGGCCTGCGGCAACTGCGTGCTGGCCCTGACCGGCGGCATCTGCCCCATCGCCCGCTGCTCCAAGAGCCTGCTCAACGGCCCCTGCGGCGGCTCGCAAAATGGCCTGTGCGAGGTGAAACGGGTGAAGATGGAGTGGGGCAAACCGGTCACGACGGTGAACAAGAGGGGGAGAGAGGTGCCGGTCATGGAGGAAATCGAGTGCGCCTGGCAGCTCATCTACGAGCGGTTCGAGGCCCTGGGCAAGCTGGACGTTTTAGATGAGATCCAGCCGGCTAAGGATTGGACCCCCAGCCGACACGGCGGCCCGCGCCAGATCGTGCGCGAGGACCTTCGGCTTGAGGCGGAGTGAGATAGGAGTGATGACGATGAAAGCAGGCAGCAATCTGGAGAAGATTCTCGCCGCTGGGCACTTCGCTGCCACAGGTGAATTGGGCCCGCCCCAGAGCGCGGATCCAGAGGTCATCCGCAAAAAGGCGAGCTACCTCAAAGGCTACGTGGATTCGGTCAACATCACCGACTGCCAGACGGCGGTGGTGCGCATGGCCAGCACGGCGGCGGCTGTCATGCTGCTGGAGCTGGGGATTGAGCCCAACATGCAGATGACCTGCCGTGACCGCAATCGCATCGCCATCCAAAGCGATCTGCTGGGCGCGTGGGCGCTGGGCATCAAAAACCTGCTGTGCCTGACCGGCGACCATCAGTCCTTCGGCAACCATCCCACAGCCAAAAACGTCTTCGATCTGGATTCGATGCAGTTCCTCCGCATGGTCAAGCACCTGCGCAACGAGAAAAAGTTCTTATGCGGCGACCCGATCAAAGGCGTCGAGCCTCGCTTCTTCATCGGGGCCGCCGCCAATCCCTTCGCCGATCCCTTCGACTACCGGCCCCGTCGCCTGGCCAAGAAGATCGCTGCTGGCACCGATTTCATCCAGACCCAGATCGTCTTCAACGTGCCCAAGTTCCGCGAGTACGTCAAACGTTGCGGCGACATGGGGCTGCTGGACGAGGTCTATCTCCTGGCTGGGGTAAGCCCTATCAAAACCCTCGGCGCGGCCAGATACATGGCCAAATTCGTGCCGGGCATGGATGTGCCCCAGGAATACGTGGACCGCATGAGGGGCGCTGTGGCGAGTATCCCCAAGGAAGAAAAACAGCGCCGCCGCGAAGCCTGGGAGCGCGAAGGCATCCAGATATGCGTCGAGGTTATCCAACAGGTGCGGGAGATGCCAGGCGTGGCTGGCGTGCACATCATGGCCATCGAATGGGAAGAGGCCGTGGCCGAAATCACCAAACAGGCTAGCCTACAGCCCCGACCGGCGGTGGACTAGCCGGGTTCGAGAGCATTAGCGCAAAAAACAAAGAGCCATCCCGCTTCTCGGGGATGGCTCTTGTTTATGGCGATATTGGCAACGCAGCTTGTTTCAATGTATTTACTCCATCTCCAGGATTCCGTGTGGATAATCTATGAGTACCTGATAATCCCGCAAATAAGACCCGCCGAGGAGACCATCCAACCCCGTCTTGGCCGGCAGATTGATGATCACCGCCTCGACATCTTCCGAGCTCAGGCCCAATGTCTGCACCCTGTCAAGATGCAGCAAAGGCACTCTCTCGAAAGAACCCTTGGCGGTCAAAATGCGCGTCGTCTGCTTCGGGTCAACTAGCACACCCAGGTTCTTGGTATCTTCTCAATATTTTGGGGGGAAAGGGGGCATAGCGAGCATCCGCCGGTTGAGTAGACCTTCAGGTCGTATCGAAACCCAGGATGCGAGCGGGTCTACCGACAACCCGCTTGGCCTCGATACGTCGCTACGCTCCTACTCGGCCGGCGCTGGATTT
>JAUWOY010000007.1 GCA_030611885.1 Chloroflexota bacterium
CGTATAGGTCGGCGTTGGTGTAGGCGGCTTTGGGGTGGCAGTGGGCACAGGGGTGGGAGTTGAGGTGGGGGGTATAGGTGTAGCGGTTGGTGTCGGAGTAGCACGTCCACAACTAACACTCAAAACCAGAAGTGCCAAAAGACAAGCCAATAACAGCTTCCTCATTTTGATGCCTCCTCAATGTTCTTCAAAATAGTTGGCTAGCGCTTGATGGTTCCGCACAGTGGGCTCTTCAAGCCGAGGTGTCAACGTGGCTTCCAACGAAATTGGACACTGCTACTATTATACTATAGAACCCCACAAACCGCAACAGCGTTAACCCTCCAGGCGGGCGATGGAGGCCACGGTGTCGCCTTCCCTTAGATTCATCATTATCGAGCCGCGGGTGTTTCGCCCCGTCTTGGGGATATTCTCCACCCCCGTTCGCAGAACCATTCCCTCAGCAGAGATGAAGGTTACCTCGTCTCCTTCTTTGACCACCCGTGCTGCGCAGATAGGCCCGGTCTGATCTAAATACCGAGGGGCAAGGGTGATGACGCCGCGGCCATGACGCGCCTGAGCGGAGTATTCGCTCAAGGATGTTCGCTTGCCGTAACCCTTGGTTGTGGCTATCAGGAGGTCGGACTGGGGCCTGACTATGTCCATGCTGGCCACCCGGTCGCCTCTGGCCAGCCTGATGGCCATCACGCCAGCGGCGGTTCGGCCCATGGGGCGGACCTCCTCCTCGCTAAAGCGGATGGCCTGCCCCCGTTCGGTGACGATGATGATCTCCTGGTCGCCGCGAGTGAGCTTGACCCAGCCCAGCTCGTCGCCCTCGTCCAGATTGATGGCGATCAACCCGCTGGGGCGGATGGAGCCAAATTCCGCCAGAGCGGTGCGCTTGATCCTGCCTTGCTGGGTGACCATGGTCAGATACGACTCGGCGGCCCTCGCCAAAGACTCGGCCTGTCCGAGGTCAGGGACGGCCAGTATCGCCGTCACCAGCTCGCCTCGTTCCAAAGCCAGGAGATTCACCAAGGGCATACCCTTGCCCTGCCGGCCGGCGTCGGGCACCTGAAAGGCCCTTTCCTGATAGACCCGCCCCTGGTTGGTGAAGAAAAGGATGTTATCCAGGGTGCTGGCGGTGGAGAGGTAGAGCACAGCGTCCTCCTCGCGGGTGGTCATGCCCATGACGCCGCGCCCCCCTCGTTCCTGGCGCCGATACATTCTGGTAGGAGTGCGTTTGATGTAGCTCCGTTGGGTAATAGAGATGAGGACATCAATGTCGGGAACCAAGTCCTCCTCCTCGAACTCCTCAGTCGCTTTAGGCAAGATGCGGGTGCGCCGGTCGTCGCCATAGCGCTCCTTTAGCTCTATCAGATCCTGTTTAATAAGATAGAGGATCTTGCGGGGATTAGCCAGCAGGTCTTCCAGATAAGCGATGGTTTTTATGACCTCGGCGTACTCATCTTCGACCTTTTGGCGCTCCAGTGCTGCCAGGCGACGGAGCTGCATATCCAATATGGCCCGGGCCTGCACCTCGGTCAACTTGAATCCCTTGATCAGATTGTTGAGGGCATCCCCCGCCGTCTTGGATTTGCGGATAGTGGCGATGACGGCGTCGAGGTTAGCCAGGGCGATGCGCAGCCCCTCGAGTATGTGAGCTCGGTGACTGGCTTTATCCAACTCATAGCGGGTGCGGCGGGTGAAGATCTCTCGCCGGTGCTCGACGTAGATCTGCAGCGACCGCTTCAGGGAGAGGCGACGCGGCTCCCCATCCACCAGGGCCAGCAAGTTGACGCCAAAAGTGCTCTGCAGGGAAGTGTACTTTAGAAGCTGATTCAACACCGTGCCAGGCTGAGCGGTGCGCTTTAGCTCGATGACAATGTTCATGCCCTGGCGTCCCGACTCGTCCCGCAGGTCTGAAATACCGCTTATGCGGCCATTTCGCACCAACTCAGCGATTTTCTCAATCAGCTTCGCTTTGTTCACCTGGTAGGGGATCTCCGTGATCACGATGCGGTGGCGGCCGAAACTCATCTCCTCGATGCGGGTCACAGCTCGCATCACTACCCGCCCCTTACCCGTGGCGTAGGCATTCTTGATGCCATCCACACCCAAGATCAACGCCCCCGTGGGGAAGTCAGGGCCTTTGACGTATTCCATCAAGTCCTCGACAGCCACCTCATCCAGCTCATCGTAGTGATCTATGAGGAAACAGATAGCGTCGCAAAGCTCGTCCAGATTGTGGGGGGGGATATTGGTGGCCATGGCCACAGCTATCCCCGAGGCGCCGTTGAGCAACAAATTGGGCAGCTTGGCGGGCAGTGCCGTTGGCTCTCTGAGAGTGCCGTCGAAGTTCTCAACGAAATCTACGGTCTCCTTCTCGATATCCGTGAGCATCTCCTCGGCGATAGCCGCTATGCGGGCCTCGGTGTAGCGCATAGCTGCTGGCGAGTCGCCGTCCACGCTGCCGAAGTTGCCCTGACCATCCACCAGCATGTAGCGTAGGGAGAAGTCCTGGGCCATGCGGGCCATGGCGTCGTAGACAGCCGCGTCCCCGTGGGGGTGGTACTTGCCCAGCACCTCGCCCACGATGCGTGCGCTCTTCTTGTAGGATCTATCGTGATGGAGGCCCATATCGTGCATGGCGTAGAGGATGCGCCGATGCACCGGCTTCAGACCGTCGCGGGCATCGGGCAAGGCCCGCGAAACGATCACGCTCATGGCGTAATCGAGGTAAGACCCCTTCATCTCTTTTTCAATGTCAATTGGCTTAACAGTCCCTATTTCCATTGTTCCTCCTGATCTGGTGTACCCTATATTATACCTCAAGATGGCATAAATCGCCAGAGCCATCGCCTGACTTCACCACATCTCCCCCACCTGTTCATAATTTCTCCACAGGTTTGTGGCATAATGGAGTCAGATAGGGCGAACGCCCATCTGATAATCACAGAATTCGAGGAGGTGAGTAAACGTGGAGAATGTGATCAGTGAGTTCCGCATCGTGGAAACCGATGATGGCTATCGCATTGAGATCAAAGGCGACAAGGAGGCTATCAAGGCGGCCACGAGAGGCTTCCCCTTCAGGCACGGACACCGTGGGCCAGGCCACTTCTTCTTCCGACGGCATGTCAAGCGGGCGATGGCCTACTGTGGCCCCTGGATGATGGAAGAGGCAGAGCCCGGTGCGGGCAGTGACGCTGCCGAGACCTAGAACTCGTCGGCGGTGCCGGGGACGCGCGGGCAGCCACGGGTTGCCCGTGCGCTCTCCTAAGACCATAGGAGGAGTGCAGGCGCAAGCCTGCGGGGGCGGACTTGCGTCCGCACTCCTCCCTCAAAAAGCAAGGAGGAAAAAATGTCGCTATCAGACAAGGTGCATTTCAAAATGATGTCCCTGGTGCATGAGACTCTCTACGGTCTGTTTAGAGATCCCTACCAGGCTTTGGACGCGGCAGGACTTGAGCCAGGTCAAAGGGTGCTGGAGGTTGGCTGCGGACCTGGCTTTTTCACCATTCCTGCGGCGAGAATAGTGGGAGACAAAGGGAGCGTCTACGCGCTGGATGTCAGTTCACTGGCAGTGGAGAGAGTCCAACAGAAGATCGAGAAGGAAGAGGCGACCAACGTTGAGACCATCCTGGCCGATGCCGCTCAAACAGGTCTGCCCGATCAGAGCTTCGATCTCATCTTCGCTTTCGGTTTTGCCCATGCCGCTGGAAGTATGGAAAACATCCTGGCTGAACTGCATCGCCTTTTGAAACCGGCGGGAATACTCGCTATCGAAGGAGCATCCCGCATTTCAGGTAAGCTGTTTTACCCTGTGGAGCGCCAGGGAAGGATTTCCCAATTCAGAAAGGTTGGACAGCATGGCAATGGAAAGAACTGGCATCAACGAGAATTGGCCAGCAGTGCTCGATGAGCATGGTGTTCAGTTCCTGGTACTGGGCCGCCACGACGACAGCGACCTGCTAAAGCTCTTCCGGTCGCAACGCGGCTGGACAGTTGACTTTGAAGATGGAGAAGCGATCATATTCGCTCGCGCTGACACTGCCCAATTTACCAAGTGAATGAGATTTGCATATTCGCGACGTTCGTGGTATAAAGACGGCAGGTGGAGCAGAGCATGAACGAAACGATTCTGGTGATAGACGACGAACCGAAAATCGTCAAACAGGCACGGGACTACCTGGAGAAGGGTGGGTTCCGCGTCGTCACGGCTGCCGATGGAAAGATGGCGCTGGTCGTGGCGAGGCACGAACGACCCGATCTGATCGTGCTCGACCTGAACCTGCCAGGGCTAGATGGCCTGGACGTTTGCCGCGCGCTGCGGCGCGAGTCGGACGTGCCCATCATCATGCTCACCGCACGCGTCGAGGAGACCGACCGGCTCATCGGCCTGGAGCTGGGCGCGGACGACTACATCACCAAACCGTTCTCGCCCCGCGAGCTGGTGGCCCGCGTACGGGCGGTGCTGCGCCGCGTGCGGGGCGGCGTCCACCGGCCGGGGCTCATTCGTGTCGGCGACCTGGAGATTGACCTGCACGGCCACCGCGCCACTCGCGCCGGGGAGCCGATTCGCCTGACCCGCACCGAGTTCAACTTACTGGCGACGCTGGCCCAGCACCCCGGCCAGACCTTCACCCGCGCGCAACTGCTCGACCGTCTGCACGGCGTCGCTTACGAAGGCTTCGACCGCAGCATAGACGCCCACATCAAGAACCTGCGTCGCAAGCTGGAATCCGACCCCGCCGAGCCGCACTACGTCCTCACCGTCTACGGCGTCGGCTACAAGTTCACCGACGAGGTGTAACTTTGGAGCACAAAACGCACTCCTATATTGAAAACGAGCGAGGACTGCCCCGCAGCTACAGGGAAGAAGAGCGCGTCGTTGCCGAGCTGGAGTTGTTGGGCATCCGTTACCTCTCGCGCCACACGTCCGACCGGGCCGAGCGCGTCCGGCCCCCGGATGTCTTGCTGGCAGATTTGGTACGGCAGCCCAGTGCGCGCGTTAGGGCCGCAGTGATCGCGGTGCTGTTGGCGCACCCTGAGTATGCCGAGGCTGTGCCCGCTGCTCTGCAACAGCTAGGCCCGGCCGAGCGGCGGACCTTACGGCTGTTCTACACTGCCGCCGTGCTGCTGCAACAAGAATATGCTGAGCGGCTGCGGTCATTTGTGGCCAGGCAGTGGCTGCCTGATCGGTTTGCGGTAGACCTGGACCTGCCAGGCACCGCCTCACCCCGTGAACGGCTGACAGCTCTGGGCCGGCAACATCGGCAGCAGACCCAGGCCTACGTCAATTGGGTCGGAACGTACGAAAACGTGGCGCGTCGTCTACTACGCTCGTGGGAGTTGGAGGTCCAATGGAGCCAGTAACCGCAGTGAACCTGAAGTCATTCTTGCAACGCTTGGGTGAACGCTACTCAGGTGTGGCTACGATTTACCTGCTTGGCGGTAGCGCGCTTTGCTTGCTGGGCAGCCCCCGCGTAACGCAGGACGTGGATTACATCGTTGAAGTAGCACCGGAGAGCGCCGCTCGTTTTCGTGTCGTATTGGCAGAGCTGGCCGCCGAGATGCGGCTGGATCTGGAAGATGTACCCCTGGCTGAATTCATCCCCCTGCCACCGGGAGCCCGTGAGCGACGACGCGCCGTCGGGCGGTTCGGCCAACTGGAGGTCTACATCTTTGACCCGTACAGCATCGCCCTGAGCAAGATCGCGCGTGGGTTTGAAGCCGATCTCGAAGACGTCGTCTTTATGCTGCGCGAACACCTGATTGAGTTCGACGAATTGGAGCGTTTGTTTGAGCAAATCCTGCCCAAGGCACCCGAGGCCGACATTGCTCCCCAGGAGTTTCAAGCTTACTTTGAAGAGCTTCGGCGACAGGTTACAAAGAGCTAACGAGGTGTGATCTTGAAGCACAAGAAGTTCTGGAAACACCACGAACACAGGCCGCATCCGCCGTGGGCAGCATGGGACCACGACCGGCCGCAAGCATGGCGGCGCAAGCGGGGACGCCTTTTTTCCCGCTTCGCTGGCATCTTTGGCTTTATCGTCCTGCTGGTGTTGGGCGGGATGGCGACGCTGGCGTTTTTGCTCTCGCAGTTGTTCGGAGGCGACGGGCACACGGCGCTGTTGGTATGGATCGGGGGTATTGGCCTGTCGCTGGCATTGCCACTGCTAGCGGTGGGGTTAGCGGTACGAGCTTTTCAGGACATCGCCACACCGCTGGCCGACGTCATGGCCGCCGCCGACGCCGTGGCCGAGGGCGACCTGAGCGTGCGGGTGCCGGAACGCGGCCCCGGCGATTTCGGCCGCTTGGCCCACTCTTTCAACCGCATGACCGAAGAACTGGAGCGCGCCGACCAGCAGCGCCGCAACCTCACCGCCGACGTGGCCCACGAGCTTCGTACGCCGCTGCACATCATCCAGGGCAACCTGGAGGGCATCCTCGACGGCGTGTACGAGCCAACGGCGGAGCACATCAATACCACGCTGGACGAAACGCGCCTGCTGGCCCGACTGGTGGACGACTTGCGGACCCTCTCCCTGGCGGAGGCCGGCCAGTTGCCTTTGACGTGGGAGCCGGTGGACGTGGCCGAGCTGCTAGCCGACGTGGGCACCAGTTTCAGCGGCCAGGCTGAGGCGGCGGGCATAGATTTGCGCATCGAAATCGAGGGCGATCTGCCCTCAATCACCGGCGACGTGGGGCGGCTGGATCAGGTGCTGAGCAACCTGATGGCCAACGCGCTGCGCTACACGCCCGCTGGCGGGGCAGTCGCGCTGCTGGCCCAGCCAACGGAGGGCGGCGTCCGCATCGTCGTGCGCGATACCGGCCGGGGCATCTCCCCCGAGGACTTGCCCTTCATCTTCGACCGCTTCTGGCGCGGCGACCGGTCCCGCTCCCACGCCGGCGGCGCCGGGAGCGGCCTGGGGCTGGCCATCGCCCGCCAGTTGGTTCAGGCCCACGGCGGCCGGATCGGCGTGGAGAGCGAACCAGGCCGGGGGACAGCGTTCACTGTCGAGCTACCAGCAGGCGAAAAGTAGCGTTTAGACTCAATACCGTTCGGATAAAAAAGCGAGCGCTGGCCGAGTAGGCCCGAAGGGCCGTATCGAGGCCAAGCGAGCGGCTTTTCAGAGGCTCCGATCTAATTCGAGCCGCGCCTTGGTCTCGATACGCTATGCTACTCGACCGGCGGCGCTTAACCGAACGGCATTGCGTTTAGACTTTCCCGAACATAAAAGCCCTGGCGAAACGCCGGGGCTTTTTGCTTGAAATATTAAGATTCTCAAGACAGGTATTAAATTCTCTAAATTAGGTCTTGACAAAATTGATATTTTGTGGTATAATTCAAGCAATCGGTTAAGAATATTAATCAGCAGCACAACTTTTTTAATATCGTGAATAAAGTTTCTAACAACGAATGGAGGAGGTAATCAATGTATCCAGTACCGGGTCGGTGTCCAGTTTGTGGTGAGGAGATGACGGTGACGCGCGTGTATTGTCGTCACTGCGATACGGCCGTGGAGGGGCGTTTTGCTCTGGGCAAGTTTCACCACCTCACTCCTGAGCAGTTGCAGTTCGCCGAGATCTTCATCCGCTGCGAGGGCAAGATCACGCGAGTTGAGGAGGACATGGGGCTTTCCTATCCCACTGTGCGAGGGCGGTTGCACGACCTCATCCGCGCGTTGGGCTACGAGGTGGGGCCAGAGCCGTCCGGCGTCTCGCCCGAGGAGCGGCAGGGCATCCTGGCAGAGCTGGCCCAGGGCAAAATCTCTACTGAAGAAGCATTAGAACTTTTGCGAGGCCAGTGAGTTCAAACGAGATCTATCGGAAAGTCCTTGAAGACGCTCCCAGCCTCCGTCCCCGGGGGCGTCGCTGGCGAAGTAGAACTGCAAAAGCCGCCCCGAGGCCTGCACTGAGCTTGCCGAAGTGACGGGGCTCCGAGCACTTTCCGAGAAGGCTCTCAAACACTTGAGGAGGTGTAAACATGGCAACATCGAAAGAAGAACGAGCGCAGATTCTCAAAATGGTCAGCGAGGAGAAAATCTCTGCTGAGGAAGGGGCCCGACTTCTGAGCGCCATTGCATCCCATGGCGGCCCGGAACGGCCAGCGAGGATGAACGAAGCTTTGCGTGGACGCTGGCTGCGCGTCCGAGTGTTAGACATGGTAACCGGCAAGCCCAAGGTCAACTTCAGCCTGCCCATGGGGCTGGTCAACGTAGGACTCAGGCTCGGCGCTCAGTTCGTGCCCGAGTTGGCGGACATTGACCTGGACGAGTTCATGAGCGCCATAGATGAGGGCACACGGGGCAAGATCCTGGAAGTCGAAGACCCTGAAGACGGTGAGCGGGTTGAGATTTTCATCGAATAGTTGGATCAGCATATCCAATTTTGCTTGGCCTGGATCGCCAGATCCAGGCCAGAGGCGGGGATTTGGCAATCCCCTCAGAGCAATTTTGGATGCACTGGAATAGCACTTTGCAGGAGGTAAAAATGTATCAAAAGAGAATCTCGACGTCGGAATCTCCCCGCATAGAGGTGACTGCCTGCCAGGGGAACCTGGCCGTAGCGACGTGGGACAACGCGGAAGTCTTGATCGAAGTGGAGAGCGAAGAGGTGTTGACCGTGGAAGAGCGAGAGGGTGCAGTGGCCCTGGTTTCCAACCGTGATTGCAGCCTGACCGTGCCAGCCGGCGCTTCTCTCATCGTTGTCCAGGCTCAGGGCAACCTCTCCGTGCAGGGAGCTCGCGGAATCGTGGAGGTAGCTACTGTGCAGGGAGATGCACAGTTCCAGGATGGCGCCGCCAGCGCGTCGCTGAGCACAGTCCAGGGCGACCTGACGGTGGAGCGCTGGACGGCCGCTGTCAGCGCTGGGACCATCCAGGGCGATGCCAGGGTGCGGCAAGTGGACGGCCCCGTGGAGTTTGGCGCGGTGGGTGGCGATCTGTTGGCGGAAGAGATCAATGGGCCGCTGTCGGCTCGGTCAGTGGCGGGCGATGCTTATCTACGCCAGTTGAACGGCATGCTCTACCTGAGTGACGTTGGCGCGGACCTGGTCGGCCGAGCCTGGGCAGCAGGCGCAGACGTGGCGCAGGTGGGTGGCGACGTCTCGCTCAAGACGGTCTTTATAGGGCCATTCACTTATGACCTCCAGGCCCGGGGCAATCTCGTCGTCAAGGCACTGCCGGGCAGCAGCGCGACCTTCACCCTGCGGGCAGCCAAAGGGCAGATCAGGGGCAAAGGACTCACTGGCGAGATGACAGAGGAAGAGCAATGGCAGGCCGTGCTCGCTGACGGCGAGGCCCAGGTCACACTGACCTCCGCCCACGGCAACGTGCTGCTCAAGGCCTTGGGTGAAAGGGATGAGGAGCAAGAGCGCGATGCCTTTGCCTTTGCAGCCGACCTGGGCAAGATCGGCGCCGAGGCTGGCGTGGCCGCCCAGGAGCTAGCCGGGCGCATCCAGCAGCGGGTGGCCGAAAAGTTGGCCAAGATTGACTTTGAAGCCATCGCTCGCCGCGAAGCAGAGAAGGCCCGCCGACAGGCGGAACGGGAGGTTGCCAAAGCGCAGCGCATGGCAGAGAAGGCACTGCGCAAGGCGGAGCGCGCTCAGAAGAAAGCGCAGCGGAAAGTGCGGATGCACGTCGAGTGGGATACAGGTCGCGGCAGGCGGCGCACGACGGGACGGGGTCAGGCGTCCAGCGAAGAGGAACGCCTGGCGGTGCTAAAGATGCTGGCCGAGGGCAAGATCTCCACTCAGGAGGCTGAAACCCTCTTACAGGCCCTGGGGTTTTGATATAAGGCTCTAGCACCCGTCCCCGGGTGCGTTTTTGGCGGCCCGGGGACGGGCCTTAGAGCTTATATCAAGATTCCAGTACAAGCCCTTGAAGGCTGAGGGTTGAAAAACAAACAGAAATAGGAGGCAACGATGGAACAGCAAACAGCGACCACACAAGCTCAAGAGACCGAGCGTTTTGGCGATACCTGTGAGCAGTTTGGTGAGCAGATGGCCGCCTGGGGCGAAGAGTTCGGACGCCAGATGGAAGCCTGGGGCAGAGAGTTCGGGCAGCGCATGGAGGCTTGGGCCGAGGAGTTTGGACCTCGCATGGAGGCCTGGGCCGAAGAACTGGGCCGGAAGATGGAGTTGGCGGGCCAGCGCCTTCGACAGCGGTTCGAGGAGCCAGCAACCTCTACTGCTGCCAGCACCGATAGCCCGCAAGAGGGTCGCCTTACCATCCTGCGCATGGTGGAAGAGAGCAAGATCAGCGTCACCGAGGCGGAAAGCCTGCTACGGGCGGTCGGCGGCTAGCTGTCCTGCAAATGTTCACCTTCCCGCCGGCGGTTTGGAATTTCACGTAGTTAAAATGGCGGAGTCCTCAACTTGTTGAGAATGTGGCGTGACATCCCCCCTAACAAGTTAGGGACTCCGGTTTATTATTCACGCTAACTCTCAAGGTCCCACTTTTATCTCGACAGACGGAGGCTTTTGTGATAGAGACCGTGAGCAAACAGCAATTGAAGGCAACGCCCTGGAAATTCCCATTCTTCACCATCTGGACAGGGCAGGCGTTTTCGTTAGTCGGCAGCAACCTTGTGCAATTCGCGTTGGTCTGGTGGCTGACCGAGACGACTGGCTCGGCTACCATACTGGCCGTCGCCTCGATTATGGCGATACTACCACAGGTCTTCCTCGGCCCCATCGCGGGCACGTTGGTTGACCGCTGGAATCGCCGCCTGGTGATGATGGTGGCCGACAGCATGATCGCGCTGGCGGTGGTTGTGCTGGCGGTGCTCTACGCCCTGGACGCCGTGCAGATATGGCACATCTACGTGTTGATGTTCATCCGTGCGTCGGGCGGGGCTTTCCACTGGCCCGCGATGCAGGCCTCGACCACGCTGATGGTGCCAGAGAAGCACCTCTCCCGCGTCGCCGGGCTGAACCAGACCCTCTTCGGCGTGGCGAACATCGTCGCGCCGCCGCTGGGCGCGCTGCTGTTCAGCATCCTGCCGATACAGGGCATCCTGGCTATTGACGTGGGCACGGCCGTGCTTGCCATCGTGCCGCTGTTCTTTACCACCATTCCACAGCCGGAGCGTAAGGAGGCACCAGAGGAAAAACCCTCCATGCTGGCTGATATGCGCGAGGGCTTGCGCTTCGTTTGGGGCTGGCGGGGCATGATGATGATTCTTATCATCGCGACGCTGATCAACCTGCTGATCAACCCCGGCTTCGCGCTGCTGCCCATCATGGTCACCGATCACTTTGGAGGCGGCGCGCTCGAACTGGCCTGGTTGGAATCCGCCTGGGGGATTGGCATGATACTGGGCGGTATCACCCTGGGCGTGTGGGGCGGCTTCAAGCGGCGTATTGTCACCGGGCTGCTGGCCTTGACGCTCATGGGTGCCGGCGTCACGGTGCTGGGGCTGACCCCCGCCACGGCCTTTACGCTGGCCCTGGGAGCGATGTTCTTCGGCGGGTTTATGAACCCCATCGCCAACGGCTCGTTGTTCGCTACCCTGCAGGTGACGGTTCCGCCAGAGATGCAGGGGCGCGTCTTCACGCTGGCGATGAGCGGCTCGGCGGCGATGTCCCCGCTGGGGCTGGTCATTGCTGGGCCGGTCGCCGATGCGCTGGGCGTGCAGATCTGGTTCCTGATCGGCGGCCTAGCCACGGTAATCATGGGGGTGGGCTCTTTCTTCGTCCCGGCCATCATGCGGATCGAAGACGAGGCCGCCGAGGTCGAAGTGAGGCCATACTCCCCCCATCCGGCCAGAGCTGGTGTCACGCCCGCCGTTGATTGAGCAGTTGAACGCTGGACCCCACCGCAAGCTGGCCCGGCAAGCGACTGGCTCGGACTCCAGGTATGGTACGTGGCGGCTGGCGTGCTGTGCGGGTTGATAGGGCTAGCTCTATTCTTCGTGCCGGCGTTGGTGAACATTGAGGAGAACAACCAAACAGGCAGTTGCAGTTAAGGAGTATTTGAGGTATGATACTGTGCATACTCCTTGGAGCAACACACAAGCTCTGGCAAAATGCCAGAGCTTTTGCTTTGCGACGAGACATGGTATAATCGTGTGCATAAAACCTGTGAGGTAAGGACCTTGAACGTGCGGCAATTAGCTTTCGGCGTGGCCTTCAGCGTCCTCATCGCCTGGGCGGGCTATCGGGGGCGATCGCTTTCCCGCAGCGGCGTCGTGGGAGCGATCATCGTCGGTACCCTCACCTTCGGCCTGGGTGGGTGGACGTGGGGCCTGCTGTTGATCACCTTCTTCGTCTCTGCCAGCGTTCTCTCCCACTACCGCAAGGACGACAAGCGGGGGCTGGCCGAGAAGTTCGCCAAGACCAGCCAGCGGGACCTGGGCCAGACTCTGGCTAACGGGGGCTGGGGGGCTGTTCTAGCCATTGCCTATTTCTGCAGACCCGATCCCATCCTCTTCGCCGCCTTCGTGGGGGCCATGGCGGCCGTCAACGCCGACACCTGGGCCACGGAGCTGGGCGTGCTGAGTCCCACCCCGCCCCGCCTCATGACCACCGGCCAGAAGGTGCCCGTCGGCACCTCGGGAGGGGTGACGTCTCTGGGGACGATGGCGGCTTTTGGCGGCGGTCTCCTCATCGGCCTGGCAGCCCTCGTCCTGGGTCAGGTGGAAGCGATCTGGGGAAGCGGGCCCTTGAATGGAGGCTATCTCTGGCTGGTGCCCATTGGCATCCTCGGCGGCTTCGGTGGCTCCACCTTTGACAGCCTGTTGGGGGCTACGGTGCAGGGGATCTACTACTGCTCCCAATGCCAGAAGGAGACCGAGGCCAGGATCCATCGCTGTGGCCAGCCAGCCCGGCACCTGCGCGGCTGGCGCTGGCTGAACAACGATTTGGTCAACTTCAGCAGTTCCATTGTGGGTAGTTTGATGGCCGGCCTTTTGGGGTGGCTTGTCTTTTGACAGCGGGAGATGGCCGTGACGAGCAGCGTGCGTTTCGCTGGAAAGCCGCCTGCAAGGTTCAAGAGCTCAAACTTGCCAGCCTCGTGCATAGCGGTGGCTAGCAAGAACTGGAAAGCCTCTTGGACTTCGGGAGGCTGGGCATCCAGCAGGGAAGCGGAGGGTTGGAGGTTGGGGGGAAGATCGCTGGTCGTGGTTTTCATGGTTGGGGTTGTGACTTCTTAGTACAGCTACGTGGCCTGCTGTCAGTCACCACGATCAAACTTCGTTTGCCAGCGGACGACACTTTGCAGAACACACCAATGGATGCCAGGTGCCAACTATAGCCTGAAAGAGAAGTCAGATAATGCCTTCAGCCTCCAGGGCTTCGCGAAGAACTGGACGCATGCGGTAATGCCAATCACCGTCGCCCAACATTGAAGCATCAAAGACAATCAGGATTCCCTCCTTTCCCTCAAGCCCCTCCGTGCGGTTTATCCGTCGCCCAAGGGCACCTAGAACACCTGAAAGCTGGAGCTTCGACCTATTCATGGCTACAGCTAGATCGGACCTTGACAAACCTTGATCACCAGCTTGATACAGTGCTCTATACAACACTCGCTGCCCGTCTGGAACCGGCCTACGAGTCAGCATACGTCGAACAGCATCAACTGACACCTCTCCCCTTTGTCGTGGCTCGAGTTCTGACAGCAACCGGAGAAGAGAATCTATCAACCGGACGAACAATCGCGCAGTGCTTTCGGGGTACTCAATCAGCTTATGCATTGGGGGGTTCCTGATAAACTGCATAGCTCCACGGTAGAGCATTCTCACCCCCTCTTGCTCACCGCGATGCGTACTGAATATGAGCATCCCTGTCTCTGGAGCAAGAACTGCATCAACCAGCTTCACCCCGATCAGCGTGCTGTCAACTCCACCTGCACGCCGGAGTCTATCTTCGAGCACTACGCCAGCCTCCCTGATCACCGTATCCGAGGGTGCAGAGCCCAACTTAGACAATCGTTCCTTCAAGACCTCATCGGTGATCTCATCCAAGACTGAAACTCTCTTCTCGAGCTCCGTTCGTAACCTCTCGTTCTCTTGCTCAAGTGCTCTGACTCGGGTTTTGTGTTCCTGGAGTTCTTTCTGCCAATCCCCTTCATGCTTCTGGATGACTCGAAGGATCTCGTCTGTCAAGGATGACCCTCCTCCGGGGAGTTGCGAGTGCTCGTAGATGGGTGGAGGATCACTCTCCGGGTCATAGAGGCGAAAGTGGCTTCTGCCGCTTTTGTCTACCTTGAAAAAGAGGTCGTCGTCTGTTGGCTTGGCGCCGTAATGGACCCGGCTCGGTGCGTTTGTTGATAGCCGGGTTAGATGGGCAGAGACAGTACCCCTTTTGATCTTCGGATAGTGCTCAGCGAACCAAGCCACGACCTGATCCTTGGAAAGAATCTCACCTTTCTCGAGCCCAAGATCCTCTACCATATCGTACATCAGTTGCCAAGTTGGTTTATCGTAAATCATCATTGTGTTCTTACCTCCTAGCAACGGCCATCGCGGCAAGACTGCCAGTTACCCAACAGCTTCCGTCTCTGGGCTGTATAAGATGCTCCTAAATCTGTCTTCAAACTCTTGCTTCCTCAATTCCTCGTTATAAAACGGCAATCCCACCAGCTTAAATTCTCGATTCTCAAACATGACGGTGATCTTGTGCCCGGCCTCGATTTGCTTTAGGAAGTATTCCTTCCATTGATCATTGGCAATGAGATGTGCGCCTTTGGGTTCAATGAGAAGTTGATAAACCAGGGATCTGCCTGTGGTCTTTTCGGTGAGGAACAGAACAAAATCCGGCTCAAAGGAGCGGCCATCGGTGAAGTTGTAGAGTTGGAAGAGCTTTTGGTTGCGCAGCAGGTAGATGTCGGTGTAGCGGTCGCGCAGGGTGTCCATCTGGTTCTGGATGAATTTGATCAGCGCCTTTTCCTCCGTTGTCCCATAGTTCTCATCGTACACGTACCAATCTTCCTGGCTTAGGTTTGCGCTAAACTTCTCATCGGCCCGCATACCGACGCCCGGCCCAGAGGTTGCGCCGGGCGTGACGTAGACGTTGAGGGTTTTCTCTTTGACGCAGCGCTGGACGGCCTCTGGCTTGAACTCTTTGGTGCCGATGTACGTCGCCGTGCCGCTTTTGATGGCGGCCGCAAGGTTTTGTAGCGCGTCCAAGGCGATGTTGAGTCGGTTTTGATTGCTCAAGGACTTCAGTTGGGCTGGGGTGCCGGTGACGTCCACCTTGATCTGAGCCAGATAGTCCTCAGACGTGATAAAGTGGCTAATGGATGGAAGATGCGGGAAGTAGGTCTTGAGGTTATCGAACCGGTAAAACTTGAGCCTGGCTAAGGCAACGCGGAGCAGATGTCGGCCAAAGTCCTTGAGGGTATACGTAGCGGTGCGGGTCTGTGCGCCGCCGACATCGTCAATCTTGAGGTCGTCCAAGATGGTGGTTTCTCGTGTGTAGCCGGTGCGTAGGGAATAGGTGTAACGCTGCGGGGTGAGCGTGTCCTGAATGCCGAAGACGTCGGCGTTAGGGTTGCGCACCCGTTCGTTGACAAAGATGAGGCCGTTCTCCCAAAAGTTGCTTTGTTTGAAGCTCTCCTTGATGTTGAGACGGAGTTGCTGGGCATGTTCGGGCATAATGCCAGTGTCTCGAAGCACTTGGTGGAGTTCGTAGATGTAGCGGGGGTTGTGCGCGCTGTGATAATAGAGTTCTTCGAGTACGCGCAACTCGTTATCCAGGTCTTCATCGTATTTGCGCTTGTAGCGCGGCTGTTCTGGCGTGAGTTGGAAGGGGAAGTAACGCGCCCCACGCCCGATGAGCTGCGCTTCGGCGATGGTGGTTTTGCCGGGCTTGCCGTGCTTGGCATCGCGGGTATTGTAGAGGCGCACGATGTCGAAGAGATTGAGCACGTCCCAGCCTTCGTTGAGCTTATCCACTGCAAAGACCACGCGGATTTCGTTGTCGTGGTCTTCCAGGGAATTGACTAAGAGTTGTTTTTCTTCGCTTTCCGATTTTGAGTTTACCGTTAGGCATTTCTCTGATGCGAACTCCACTCTTATTTCCTGAGCTAGATTCTCCAGGGAGATGTCTTGGTCTTCAAAGTAAGCAAAGGCCCGCTGGGTGATGGGGGACAAGGTGGTGGTTTTGATCTTCTGTAACCGGGCTGCCGTTAAACCCCCGATGGCTTGATGAAACGTCTCTCCAAACTCCTCTGATTCATAGATGTATCTTGATTTCATAAGAACAACGGGTTTGAGACGAAGCTTGTTGGTCTCGGCGACTTTGCGGCGGTATTGACTCACGACAATGGCCTGCAAAGCCCTGTCCAGCGGTGGCAAGTCGGCCTGCAAGGTTTTGACCTCTTTGGAGAATCCATCCAGTCGAAACTCTTTAAGAGAGTATTGGTAGAGGATTTTGTCGTGATACTTCTCTGCGACGGCAGGCTGGCTGAGTTCGACGGTGGCGGTGAATTCCAACAGGAGGTTTTCGGGGTTGGCGCGGAAGATGCGATTGACGGTAGCTTCCCAGGTGTTGATGTTTTCGGTTTCTTCTTTGCTGCGCTTGCTTTTACTCTTGGTGAAGGCGTTGATGTGATGAGCTTCATCGGAGATGAGCACAATCTTCTTGTCTTCAAAATCCTCATAGGTGAGGGCATTTTCCCGGGGCGTGTTGAGACTGGAATGCAAACCCTGGATGGTGCTGAATAGAATACTGATGTCCTGCGGGTTGGCGGCCTGGAAGTTGTCCACGGGCTGTATTTTGACGCGGCGAGCATCAACTCTAAGCGCGGGGGCGAAAAGATACTTGGACGATTGGGGGTTGAGGAAGTTGTCTTTGGTCTTTTCGATGATATTGGTGCTGTTGACGAAGAAGATGAAATTGCGGTAGCCCTGCTGATAGAGGTGGAGCATGACGGCGGCCATGATCAGCGTCTTGCCGCTGCCGGTGGCCATGTGGAAGAGTAGTTGGGTGGGTTTGATCCGTTCCTGGTAGTCGGTGACGTAAAAAATGAAGCGGGACAGGGCTTCTTTTTGGTATTCCCGCAAGAGGAAAGCTGGGTTGAGATTGCCGGTGATAACCTCCGGCATCTCGGTTTTGAGCACACCGTATTTGGACAGGGCATCTAATTCTTCTTTGAGGATGGGCATAATCAGTTTTGCTCCGTGCCGTAAAACTGCCGGTTAAGACGTTTATCTTCGTCGCTTACCTGGTAGTCAGCATCGTCGATTTCGCTGAGATTGACGTAGAGTTGATTCTTGTCCAAGACCTCCAGCAAGAAACGTTTCTGGTCGGCAGGGCCCAACTGCGCAAACTCCTCGGCGTGTTCATTGAACTGGTCAAAGTCCACCTTGTAGCTGAGGAAAGCCTGCTTCTGCATCTCTTGCCACAAGTCCCACAGTTCCTCGGCGGACGCGGCGGTCTGGATGCGCTGTACATAACGCTCGTTCCACTCTATCAATTCACAATAGACGAAATCACCGCCGCCATTGTTCTCAATGACTTTCTTGACCCGCCTTACTGTCACATCCTCAATGTAATCCAGTTGTTCACATAGAATGAACCTTCTGTTTCCACCATCTTCTTTGTTCAATTCCAGTACGGCGTGAGCAGTTGTACCACTTCCAGCGAAGAAATCCAAAATAATATCATCATCCGAAGTCATTATCTTCAAGGTATCTAATACTGCATACAAAGACTTTGGATAACTAAACAGATTCTCTCCCAGAAGTTTCTTGAGCAGATTTGTGCCTTGGAATTCTGGGAAGTATTTCTTGTCTATCCAAATGTTCTTTAGCACTTGTTGCTCATAGTATTTATGATATATAACAATCTCTCCATCCTCGACCATTGCCTTAAAATAATCTTCCTTATTTCGTTCCTCAAATGTTCTCGGGATTATTTTCCAAGTAAACTCTTGTCCGTTTCTTACCGGAAACACTTCATGGTATCCGTCTCTCTTTTCTAAAGTAATATCTTGTAGGTCTTCGCTGACATAAATTGGATACCAAAACTTGGGTTTATATTTTCTTAAGGTGCTTGTTCTTGCTCTTATAAATGACTCTAAACGATATTTCCCCTTTTTATCGCTAAGGTTAAAACTCTTTGCTACTTTTTCATCCAAAGCAACTTTATTGAATCTTGCAGTGGACATGTTCTTGGCATAAACGAGCATATATTCAGTTGCGGCAGAGAAAAATCTTTCGTGCTGTCGCCCCTTTGGGTTGATGTAGATTGTGACAATGCCCACTCGGTTCTCTCTGCCAAGCAACTCGTCTAACAAAGCTCCCAGATAAAATAGTTCTGTATGGTCTATTGTTACTGCTATAAAACCATCCTCTCGCAACAGTTTTTCTGAAATCTCAATCCTATTCTTTATGAAAGTCAACCAAGTAGAATGTTTGAAGTTATTGTTGTAGGCAAAGGTGTCTGTACTACCACCAGTATTATACGGCGGATCAATATAAATCAGCTTCACTTGCCCGCCAAAGCGCCGCGTGAGAGAGTGTAGCGCCAGCAGGTTGTTGCCCTTGATGATCAGGTTGTCTGTGGGCTGCAACTGAGTCACGGGGTGCTCGCCCTCGGCGTCAATGCGCCGGAAGTTGGTAAGCATCTTGGGGTCTAATAGCCGGTCGATGTCGTCGGGAGCCAACGTCTCGTTCCAGAAAACCTCGTCGCGCTTGGCGTCCTCCTCGGTCTGCCCACCCTCCAGCACGCAGTCTCTGTAGGGCCACGCCAGCACCACGTCGCGGTGACGGCTCAGATAGGTCGTGCCACCGTCATCGGTGAGTCCGATCTTGTTCTTGAACGCGGTGTAGGAATCGGGCAAGAAGGCTTTGTTGCTCACGAACTGTAGGAACTTCTGTTTGTCGAAGACCAGCACGCCGTCAATATCGGCGAAGAAGTGCTGCCGCAGCCGGGAGTGGGAAAGCAGCAGCCTAATGAGGTTCTCATCCAACTTGAGGGCCAACTCGATGATCTTGTTTTTCAAGAGCTCATCCTCAACCATCAGCCGGTCGTCTTGCTCGAGTAGTTTTTTTAGGTCATTGAGTAGGTTTTGCATGTTGGAAACTCCTTCGTAATTCAAAATCAGTGCGTTTTCCTCTTGTTGTGTGGTCTCGTTTTAGGCTGCACATCACAGTAGGACTGCCAGTTGCCCAACAGCCCCCGCCCAGACGTGTACTTAGCTTGTCGAAGTACCCCGGCGTGCGGTTTCACGCACGGTTTTGAATTTGCGCTGGGGTGGGCGACCGCCCCGCCGACCATAACTTAGGCAGCATTCTGGCAGAGTTGATGCGCCTTATCCTTTTACTTTCCATTCCGCCCAATTTCTAGCATGAATCTCAAGGCTGATTCCATGCGTATCAACATAGCAGTAAGTTGATCCGTTGTATATCCAACAACAATCTTATGAGTGCCACCCTGAAATAGGTCTAGGAACTTCAGTGTGGCTTTGATGTCTATTTCGAGAAATTTTATAAAAGGCCCGTGGTTTATACTGCGACATACATACAACAAGCGGGCTTTCCTCGTTGGTCTCTTGTTGTAGTAATGTGCAGGATCGTTAGTCCACTTCTTTACCTCGCTATCTGGCGCAAGTGCATGTAGTACGTGGGTAAACAGTTCTCGAAGTGATGTGGCGAAATGTCTCGTATGATCAGGATGATCAGACTCTAGCGAAAACCTTGCCCCTTCCCAGAGCGGCACTAGATTCTTGTCGAGTTCTGCTAGAAGCACGGCAAGTTTGTCATCGGCTTCTGTCCGTATTTCCTGCCGAATTTGTTGCTTCTGCTCAACGAACTCAATATCTTCATCCTCTCGGATCGTGATACTTTCAAGCAGGTTGGTTTCGTTGAAAAACTCAACTGCAGGGAGTTCTGATGCAAAAGGTGGTAACCAGACAATGGCAGCCGGCTGCTCTTCTAAGGAACCGAAAAATCCTGAGTATGCTTGAGTGAAATCCAAGAAACTGCTCTGGATAGCACTTCGCATACTCGCTCCTATCTGAAGAGCACTACCAATCTGGTCCCAAGGCAGTTGGTGTAGTGAAGCCTGAGCCAATACCGACAGTTCCGATATTTGGGCTAGGTGAGAATTCAGTGCTAGATTGGAATATTGAACAGTTTCAAGAACTGACCTTACTGGCTGTAATTGACTTTGCCATATTTCTGATACGGATGGTAGTTGAGCAAACGATTTTGC
The DNA here is from genome assembly GCA_030611885.1 of Chloroflexota bacterium. Lineage (GTDB taxonomy): Bacteria > Chloroflexota > Anaerolineae > VGOG01 > VGOG01 > JAUWOY01. The sequence goes on from JAUWOY010000007.1 coordinate 20,143, forward strand.
GATAACATTGGTCGTATCAAACAGATTGCTGATGGAAAGGTTCGCAGAATACAAAGCTTCATACGCAGGGGGACGAACGAGCCCACTAATATCTGGCAGAACCAGTTGAGCATCAATGATCTTGGAGAAATCGGCAGCGACGGCTAGGGAATCTGCAATGTTCTTTGTGAGCATATCGTAAGCAGTAGCGGCCCTAGCTATCTCGGCCATTAGGGATGCATTTTGCTCTCTGAACTGCCGCAGTGTGTCGGTTACAGCTTGGAAACCTCTGATCGAATCCTGAGAAACTGTAACTTCCAGAGCTTTGGACAGATTGGCGTCTTCGCCTCGTCTACCATTCACTTGGCCTTCTTTTTGTTCATCCATAGAATTCACTCGTTCTTGCACTCGGGAGTAGCCGCCGTGGGAGTAGGAACACCGGTTACCGGCATCCCCGCACAGATTCCGGCGTGCGGCTCCACGCACGATTCTGAATTGGCGGTGGTGTGGGCGACCACCTCACCGGCCATAACTACGCGGCGTTCTCGTAAAGCTCATTGCTTTCGATAAGAACCGTCCGAGTAGCGCTGGAAAGTATCCCAAATTACTGCCGGAACAGTGGGCTTTCCAACTCGAACCAAACCGTCAAATGCCCAGTCATTAGATGGATCAGGTCCAAACCATACGTGACCGATCTCATTCCCACTTGGGCCGATAATCTGTACTGTCCAATCCTGTTTTCCCGCTAAATCTTTCAGTGCTACCGTGCTTCCGAGGGGGACCTCAGAGACCTGGAGAAGCAGTCTTTGCTGTATTTCTTCTCTAAGCTCGATCCATGGGATAAACTCATCACAAGCATTGATACAAATTCCCGCTTCTCGCCCGTCAACTGGTCCCCACCTTACTTCTTGGGGCTCAAGATCTAATGTTGGTTGAGTTGTTGTAGGCAAAGGAGTCATTGTTGGTGGGACTGCGGTTACTGTTGGCGGGGACGTCGGAGTAGGTGTACTCGTTGGAGCCAAAGGAGGCATTGTCGCTGGGACTGCGGTTGCTGTTGGCGGGGGCGTCGGAGTAGGCGTACTCACTGGAGCCAAAACAAACGTGGAAGTCGGAGCTGGAACCTCTCCCTGAGGAGGTACAAAGAATGGCAATATATACAATAGGATGCTTGCCAGTATCAAAACGATTCCTGCTCTTGCAAACAACTTTTGGCTCTCTGCGGGGATGTTTATGATAACCTTGGTGCTACCCACTCTACCAACAAGCGCGAGAAATAGAAAGGCAATCCCCCCTATGCCAAGAATGGTTGGCAACGGGCTCTTAACAACTGCTTCTACCACTTCCATTTCTGCTACTCCTCTTGGCGACGGACAGGCTTCTAGGCATACTACTACTTGCCAGACTTGTCGCCGCGGTTTGGCCGTGCCTCAATGGTTCCCCTCAAACCAGTCGGGGCTTTTCTTTGTTGTCTACGTATAGTATAACAGATTTCGCCTCGTTTGGCAACATCAAAAAAGCCACCAGTGCCGTTGACGCAGACGGCTTCTTGCTTATCGCTGCCGCCTTTGCCTCTTTGCAAAGTCTCAGGTATGATACAGACAGTAAGAGAGCGGTGCCCTGAGCGGCTCGACTGAGCTCGCCGAAGTCCTGCCGAAGGGCTGTACGGTGGCTAACCGCCAAATTGACAATATGCCCCCCATGTGTACAATATAACCCCGGAGGCAATCACCGTGAAGCATCTCGGACGCGCACTGGGTTATCTCAAACATTACTGGCTGCTGGCTGCAGGGGCATTTCTCGGCCTGCTCATCTCCTCCGCCACCCGCCTGGTGATTCCGCGCCTGACCCAGACGATCATTGACGACGGCATCGTTGCCGGGCAGATGCGGGTCGTCTTGCGGGCTGCGGCAGGCACAGTGGGCCTGGCCATCGCTGGCTCGGTCTTCACCTTCCTGCAAGGCGTGCTCTCCGCCCGCACTGCCCAGGGCGTGGCCTACGACTTGCGCAATCAACTCTACGCCAGGATCCAATCCCTCTCCTTCAGCTACCACGACCGCGCCCAGACCGGGCAACTCCTCACCCGCGCCACGTCCGATGTGGAGATGGTGCATCATTTCGTGGGCATGGGCTTCATCTATCTGATCAGTTCTATCCTGATGATGGTCGGCAGCATCGCACTGCTGGTCGCCACCGACTGGCAACTGGCGCTCATCATGCTGGTGCTGGTGCCGCTCACTTTTGGGGTCTTCGCCTTTTTCGCCAGCAAAGCCCGGCCACTGTTTATGCTGATTCAGCAGCGGCTGGCCGATCTCAACACCGTGCTGCAGGAAAACCTGGCCGGCGTGCGGGTCGTCAAGGCCTTCGCCCGCGAGCCCTACGAGGCGCAGCGCTACACCCAGGCCAACCAAAACCTGTTCGACCTGAACCTGGTCGTGGGACGGCTGTTTGCGACGGCGATGCCGCTCATTTTTCTGATCGCCAATCTGTCGCTCTTGTCTGTCTACTGGATCGGCGGCTACCAGGCCATCGCCGGTGGCCTCAGCGTGGGGCGGCTGGTCGCCTTCGCCAACTACATGATGATGGCCTTTTTCCCCATGCTGATGCTGGGTATGATCATGGCCATGATCTCGCAGGCCGGGGCTTCGGCCGAGCGCGTTTTCGAGATTCTCGATGCCCAGTCGGAAGTGGCCGAGAAGCCGGACGCGGTCGAGCTCCCTGCCATTGAGGGCCGGGTGGTTTTCGAGCAGGTCAGTTTCCGCTACTTCGGTGGGGGCGAGCTGGTTCTCAAGGAAGTCAGTTTCACCGCCGAGCCGGGCCAGACGGTGGCCCTGCTCGGCGCGACCGGCTCCGGCAAGTCCACCATCATCAACCTCATCCCCCGCTTCTACGACGTGACCGAGGGGCGGGTGACGGTGGATAGCTACGACGTGCGCGACGTGACGCTGGACTCCCTGCGCCAGCAGGTGGGCATCGTGCTCCAGGAGACGACGCTGTTCTCAGGCACCATCCGCGAGAACATCGCCTTCGGCCGACCTGAAGCTCAGCTCGAAGAGATCATCGCCGCTGCCAAAGCTGCCGAGGCCCACGACTTCATCATGGGTTTCGCAGACGGGTATGAATCGCCAGTGGGGGAGCGCGGGGTCACGCTCTCAGGGGGAGAGAAGCAGCGCATCGCCATCGCTCGCGCGCTGCTCCTGGACCCGCGCATCCTCATCCTGGACGACGCCACCTCCAGCGTGGACTACGAGACGGAGTTCCGCATCCAGCAAGCGCTGGAGCGGCTGATGGAGGGCCGCACCAGCTTCGTCATCGCCCAGCGCATCGCCACGGTGCTCAACGCCGATCAGATTCTGGTGCTGGAGCGGGGCGAGGTCGTGGCCCGGGGCACGCACGAGGAACTGTTGGACGAGAGCCCCATTTATGCGGAGATTTACTACTCGCAGTTGGAGGGGGGAATTGGCGAAGCGCAAGAAACCAGGTTTTTTGGAAAAAACCTGGTTTCTTCCCAGGAGGAGCCATGATGTTCAGAGGTAGACACATGCGCGGTCTCGCCCAGGAGACCGCCAAACCCACGGAGACAGGCAAGACGCTGCGCCGTCTGCTGAGATATTTCCGCCCGTTTCGTGTCCTGTTGCTGGCGGTGGCTGCCCTGATTCTCATCAGCACGGCGCTGCGGCTGGCTGCCCCCTACCTGATCGGCGTCGCCGTGGACCAGTTCATCTCACCCGGCGACCAGCCCGGCCCCGCCTGGCTGGCGCGGCTCTTGCCGCAGGACGTCAGCCGGGCCGGCGGTCTGACGGCGACCATGCTGCTGCTGCTCGGCAGCTATCTGCTGAACTGGGCCGCCACCGCTGCTCAGTTCTACCTGATGACGGTAGCCGGACAGCGGGTGCTGCTCCACATGCGCACCCAGATTTTCGAACTCATTCAGACCCTCTCGCTCAAGTTCTTCGACCAGCACGAGGCGGGCGACCTGATGTCGCGCCTGGTCAACGACACCCAGGTCATCAACCAGGTTTTCAGCGGTGGGGTCGTGCGGCTGGCGAGTATGAGCCTCTCCATCGTCGGCATCATCTTCTCCATGCTCGGCCTCAACTGGCGGCTGGCGTTGGTCAGTTTCACCGTCCTGCCGGTGATGTTCCTGACCACCACCGTCTTCTCCCGGCGGGCGCGGGCCGCCTTCCGTCGCACTCGCCAGACCATCGGCAAAGTGAGCGCTGAGCTGCAGGAGAACATCGCCGCTGTGCGCGAGGTGCAGGCTTTCGCTCGCGAGGACGCAAACGTGGCCGAGTTCAAGGCCATCAACGCCGCCAACCGCGACGCCAACGTCCAGGCCCAGTCCGTCCTCTCCGCCTTCTCCCCCACCCTGGACGTGCTCAGCACCATCGCGCTGGCCATCGTGGCCGGCTACGGCGGCTACCTCGCGCTGGCCTTCGACCCGCCGCTGGTCAGCGTGGGCATCATCGTCTCCTTCCTGATTTACGTGCGCCGCTTCTACGAGCCCATCCGCGGCCTCGCCACCCTGTACGCCCAACTCCAGTCGGCGGTGGCCGGGGCCGAACGCATCTTCGAGCTACTCGACACCCAGCCCGAGATCACCGACGCTCCCGACGCTGTGCCCTTGCCACTCGTTCAAGGCCGCGTCGAGTTCGACCACGTCAGCTTCGCTTACAAAGAAGAGGAGCCGGTGCTGCAGGAAATCTGCCTGACAGCACAGCCGGGGCAAACGGTGGCCCTGGTGGGTCCGACCGGCGTGGGCAAGACGACGCTGGTCAGCCTGCTGACCCGTTTCTACGACGTAGATGAGGGGGCGATACGGATAGACGGCCACGACCTGCGGCAGGTGACCCGCGAGAGCCTGCGGCAGCAGATGGGGATGGTCTTGCAGGACACCTTTCTCTTCTCCGGCACGGCGATGGAGAACATCCGCTACGGGCGGTTGGAGGCGGACGATGAGGAGGTCACGGCGGCGGCACAACTGGCCAACGCCGACCAGTTCATCACGCGGCTGCCAGAGGGCTACCAGACTCAACTGGGTGAGCGCGGCCACAATCTGAGCCAGGGGCAGCGGCAACTGATCGCCATCGCCCGTGCGGTGCTGGCCGATCCGCGCATCCTGATCCTCGACGAGGCCACCTCCAGCGTGGACACGCGCACCGAGCGGCTGATTCAGCGGGCCTTGGACGGGCTGCTCAAGGGGCGCACCTCATTCGTCATCGCCCATCGGCTGAGCACCATCCGCAACGCCGATCAGGTGATCGTACTAGAGGAAGGCCGCATCGTCGAGCAAGGCACGCACGAGGAATTGCTGGCCGCGCGGGGTCTGTACCACGAGCTCTACAATAGTCAGTTTCGGCGACAGGTGTAACCCTCCCTAAACCGACGAGACTTCCGAAGTCTGCCAGACTTCGGAAGTCTCAAGACCTGAATACCCAATACCAAAGAGAGGCCCTCCTCAACGGCAGGGCCTCTCTTCTTTCTTCCAATCTCTAACCTCCAACCTCTAACTTCTATCTCCCACTTCCCCGCTTTTTCTCGATCTTGGCCCAGGTATCACGCAGCGCCACCGTCCGATTGAATACCAGCTTTTCAGCGGACGAATCGGGATCCACGCAGAAGTAGCCCTGCCTCATGAACTGGCATATGCTTCCCGGTGCTGCACCCGCCAGACTGGGCTCAACGCGGCACGAGGTCAACGTCTCCAGCGAGTTCGGATTCAGATTAGCCGTGAAATCTTCACCCTCCTCCACATCGAGAGGATTGGCTGTCAAGAAGAGACGATCGTACAGGCGCACCTCGGCTTCCAGCGAGTGGTCGGCCGAAACCCAGTGCAGCGTTCCCTTGACCCTGCGTCCGTCCGGAGCCGATCCGCCGCGTGTCTCTGGATCGTAGGTGCAGTGCAGCTCAACCACCTCGCCGCTTTGCTCGTCTTTAACCATCCCCACACATTTGACGAAATACGCGTGCATCAGCCGCACCTCGCGCCCGGGGGCCAGACGCCAGAACTTCTTCGGCGGCTCTTCGCGAAAATCATCCCGTTCGATGTACAGCTCGCGGGAAAAAGGCACCTGCCGCGTCCCCATGCTGTCATCCTCCGGATTGTTGATACATTCCATTTCCTCTACCAGGTCTTCCGGATAGTTGACGATGACCACCTTGAGGGGTCGCAGCACCCCGAACACCCTCGGCGCGCGCTTGTTCAAATCCTCGCGGATGCAGTGCTCCAGCAGGGCGACGTCAACGATACTATCAGTCTTGGCCACACCGATGCGGTCGCAAAAGTCGCGGATGGCTTCTGGAGTGTAGCCGCGTCGCCGCAAGCCCGCCAGGGTGGGCATCCGCGGATCGTCCCAGCCGTTGACGCGCCCTTCTTCGACCAATCGCATAAGGTATCGCTTGCTCATCGCGGTGTAGCTGAGAAAAAGGCGAGCGAACTCCATCTGCCGTGGATGATAGATCCCCAACTGATCAAGGAACCAATCGTATAGAGGGCGATGGTCTTCGTATTCCAGCGAACAGAGAGAATGGGTGATCCCTTCGATGGAATCCGATTGGCCGTGGGCCCAGTCGTACATCGGATAGAGACACCACTCGTCGCCCGTCCGATGATGGGTGGCATGGAGGATGCGGTACATGACCGGATCGCGCAGATTCATGTTACCAGAGGTCATGTCAATTTTGGCTCGAAGCACGTGGGCGCCGTCCTCGAACTCGCCGGCCCGCATGCGCTGGAACAGGTCCAGGTTCTCTTCCACCGAACGGTCTCGATACGGACTGTCCTTGCCCGGCTTGCCAAAGGCGCCACGGTACTCCTTGATCTCCTCCGCGCTCAAACTGTCCACGTAGGCCTTGCCATCTTTGATCAACTGCACCGCCCACTGATAGAGCTGCTCAAAGTAGTCCGAGGCGTAGAACAGCCGATCCTCCCAATCGAAGCCCAGCCATCGAATGTCCTCCATGATCGCGTCCACGTATTCCTCTTCTTCTTTGACGGGATTGGTGTCATCGAAGCGCAGATTGTAGAGCCCCCCGAACTCCTCGGCGATACCGAAAGTAATGCAGATGGCCTTGGCGTGTCCGATGTGCAGATACCCGTTCGGCTCCGGTGGGAATCGAGTATGCACTCGCCCGCCGAACCTGTTTGTCCTCAGGTCTTCTTTGATGGCATCTCGGATGAAGTCGGAGGGGCGTTCGGAATTGGGTGTGGTCATATTTGCAGCTCCCTTCTCGGTTTTTGTTTCAGTTGTTGCATGGCTTTTGCTACTTGAGTTTGGCTGCCTCTCTATGGTTTCAATGACCGGGAATCAACTATTTTCAGAAGATGACTCGCTAGCATTATCATTTCGACAGCTTCGGTTGCATCTATTACTACATTGCGATGACTGTGTGGGTTCTTGTACAGGCCTATTGCGCCTGCGAACAAGTGAGCGAGGGACTCCCTTTCACCGGGAGGAAGAGTAAGGTCAGTCAATGGGCCCTTAGCTGAATCAAAAGCTTTGCGCATCAAGGGCATACCAATATCCCCTGCATCAAATCCACCAGCATCGCGGACTTTGACTTCGACCTCCTTGAAGGCTTGAAAAACGGCAGTGTCGTAATCACCTCGGAGGAAGGTCGCCCAGACTTTTTGAGCAATTACTGGATGAAGCATCCGCCTAGGAAGCATATCGGCTTTGCGGTATGTTTCCAAATCCACAGCGCTTTTTATAGCCTGCCCTCTTCTGGTGACGAAAACCCACTCTCCTTGGGAACCTGGTTTGGGAGCAATGAGCCCCTCTCGTTCCAGCCATACCCAAGCCTCCATAAGAGCTTGGCTAATTCTTTTTCTATACTGAGCTGGATACTCTTGTACAGTGTGCGGTAAGCTGAAGTTGTATCGATTCAAATTACCTATTTCAGAGGGAGAAAGCGAGTTGAGGTATTCTAGGACTGCACCTGCGAGTTCCTCAGGTTCGAGGGAAAGCAGGGATTCCGGATCTGGGATGATTGAGAATATCAATTTGCTCATTTGAAGCTCCTATATTTGACAGCCATCGCGGTAGGACTACCAGCTATCCAACGGCCCCCCGCACAGATCCCGACGTGCAGTTTCACGCACGGTTCTGAATTGGCGGTGGGGCGCGACCGCTCCGCCGACCGTAATTGGGCGGCGGCTGATTCCTCGCAACCAACTATCAGTTCCAGAGACTGTATGTGATAAAAAGCAACAAGATGCCCACAATGGCAAGAAATACATCCAGTACCTGGATTAGTGTAATCGTCTTCTCCATTGAAGACCAACTGCGAATCTTCGGGAGAGGATCAAGTAGGAGATGTTTCAACTCTTCGATGTCAGGATACGGGTAAAATACGCATCCCGGGTTATTCCTAGAGAACTCCCTCCACTCATGTTCTAAATTCGCGATATTGATTCTGTCGAGGCCGACAACCTTTTCAATGACTGCAATGGGTATCCACCGGAGATTCAAGTATCGCCGCCCAGCTTGCGTCAGTACCTTCCAATAGCCAGAGAGGACCAACGAGAAAAGGCCGGTTAAGAAAGCCAATACGCCTAGGATGCACAGGCCGATATGAAACTCATGAGAGTTGATTATGAGAGGCTCAATATCAGCAAGCGGCTTTGCTACAGCCCCAACAATTGCGATTAGGGCTGCATGGACGGCTAAGAAAAGGGTCATCCTGCTTTGGCCTAGATCGTCCTCGTGGCTATACTGCTTCCATGCCTCAATGTACATTATTTTGAGCCATTCCTCATCCTTGTATAAATCTCCAAGTTTACTCACCGCTCAATCTCCTTTCTTGAACAAATACTCTCGACGTAGGCACCACCATCGCGGTAGGACTGCCGGTTACTCAGCAGCCCCCCGCACACGTCCCAGCGCGCGGTTTCACACACGGTTCTGAATTGACGGTGGGGCGGGTGCCTGCCCCACCAACTATAACTTAGTCGGGCTCCTCCCGAGATGCTCTGCCCGAGTTGTGATGGGTCGTGCTGTTTCGTGCCGTGAAGCTGCCGCCTGTGCCTCCTTGAATGGCAGCAGGTGGACAAGCTTTTTGAAACGCTGCTCGGCAATCTCTGCTTTGCCCTTGTCAGAGAACACGTCTATGAGAAATCTATCTACTCCCTTGAGAAAGGCTTCAGCGAGAGCTCGAATGGATACTATAACCAGATCCGTTGAAACCGCAGGGTTATAGGAAACCTCGGGAACTGACTGATCCACATACCCCACTTGCCGACACTTTCCCTCACGACTCAAACGTGAAGCAATGCTGTAGCTATACCTGTTAAGGTTGAAAACCGATGTTTTTTGACCTAACGGTAGCAACAAAAACGTCAGTTTCTATCCTTAACGAGTATATGTAGCATTCCACACCGAGCACCATATAAATCGAGACCAGTAAGCTGTTCCGTACAGGGAAAGCGAATGTACTTCTCAGCCCACTCGATGAAGTTCTCTCGCTTTACATCCTCCTGATTGACTGGCATGTTTAGGTATGCCATTGTGTCGATACCTGAATAGATGAGAATCACTGCGGCGGCGTAACACTCATTCTCCAGAGCAATTCGTATGCCCCTTTTTATGCCCTTGTAAACAACGTTTATGATTGGATCTCTGCTCAAGTCTATCATGTGATAAATGCTTTCGCAGCGTGCCGGTCGTCAGGGTAGAAACGCTGGTTGCCCGATGCCCCCCACAGATTCCGATGTGCGGGTTCACGCACGGTTCTGAATTGGCGGCGGGGTGGGCGACCGCCCCGCCGACCATAACTTAGGCGACCGCCGATTCCATCTCCTCTACGTCAAGAAATACGTGAAGAACGTATTCGGAAAGCCTGTGCTGCTTCCGGATTCCGAGAAACGACTCCAAGAGTTTGATCGCAGCCTCCCATTCCGATTGGGTACTAGGGCCATTCATCTCCTTGTCGTTGATGAAGTAGAGGAAAAGCAGGTATGCCGGAAGGTCATTAAGCTCACGGAGCAAGTAAAGGTGAGCAAGCCGGTTTGTGTACTGATAGAAACAGGTGGCCCAATCAGCGTCCGAATGTGAGCCAAGAAACCGCTTGGTTGCATTTAGACTCTCACGAATCTTGGTAAGCGATGGCTCGCTTGCTCCCGTGGGATCAGTAACCATCTCTGGAACGTGTGCCTTTGCCTCTACAAGTATGACATCCCCTCGATCTGTCTTCGCAAGCGCGTCCCAGGCCGGGCCAAACCTGGGCCAGAACGATGCCAGTGGCATCCTTTCTAACGTAATGCCAAGCCTGGTTATGAATTCCTGATCCCTGTACTCGGCGTAGTCATCATCCCTCAGGGGTGACAACCAGTGTACACGTTCTTCCTGAGCAAGTCCGAGTGTGGTAACAAGAACTCGATCTATCAACTCGGGATGCTCGTTCACCAATACCTGAAGCCATTTCTGACTGCCCCGCAATGCACGGTTTTGCTCCCTCCGCGACATGACTATATTCCTTTCTTCCCAGTTGTTGCCCTAATTATACTATGCCATCCCAGTTTCGTCAAAGTGGAAACAAAAACTCCCCGCCGGAACCTAACAAGGCCAGCAGGGAGACGCCCACCAGAGCAGATGATGGATCACTACTCGCCCGCCAAGCTCAGGGGAAAGGTGTGCACGTTGTCGTACTTCTGCCCCATGGTCACGTTGACGTCGCCGGTGCTCATCCCGTAAACGACCGACCATTGGGTGCTCTCCTGGGACACGTCGGCCAGGAGGTGCATGGCGTCCTGCGCGGTAAGCTGCCCTTCGGCTTCGGTGAGTCGCTGGCTGAGCTTGTCGTACCGCCAGCATTCCCCTTCGGCAGATTCGCCGGCCGAGGCGCGCAGGAAATTGGTCGCCTGATGCCAGGGCGTCTCATTGGGAATGATCACCATCTCACCCTGGTAGAACTCCACCAGCACTGACCGCCCCGACGTGTCAGCGATCAGGTAATGGATGGAGGGACCACCCTCGAAATCAATGTTGTAGCTTTGCATGATGGCGAGGGCCTGGTCCACGTTGCTGGTGTGATCGAGCATCTGGCGGATCACCGTCAACGAGCCGATGGTCTGTTTGTTGGGATCGGGGCGCACGTTCCCCGGCGGGACGGCGGCCATGCCAACGGCCAGACCGCGCTCGTTCAGGCCGTCGAACGGCCAGAACGGGGTGTGTAAAAGCGCTCGGCGCTCGCTGAGAGGCAAGTCGGTCACGGTGCCCGCCGTGGTTTCCCCGAACCCAAAATAGGCAATGTCCACCATCGAAACCGAAGCGTACCCATCCGGCGGGTCGGTGAACAGGAGCACGGCCGGGCTGTATTCCCAGTCGAAGTTGCGGCCATAGAGCTTATGGTCCGCATCGCCGAGAGCCGCGAAGAGCGAACAGGCCCACGCCGGCAGCGATGCCGTCTCAGCGGAAGACGTCCTCTGCTCGTATGCGCCGTAGTAGCGCATGGTGTAGAGCGGGTAGTCGTCCACCTGCTCCAGGCTGCTGAGCGTCGCGGCTTCTTCGTGCGACAGGCCATCGGCGCGAGGCTCGGCTGTTTGCGTGGTGGTCGGGGTTGAGGTCGGTGGGACGAGCGTAGGCGCAACCACAGGAGCGCTGCATCCAACCAATAGCCCCAGGATCAATGCTAGGCCAATTATCTTGTGTAGCAACTTCTGGATGTTCATCTTCTCCTTTCGCCCCCAACGTATTCCATCCGCGCAAACTTCACCTCGAAGAAGGGCGACAGTGCATTCGGGCTAGGACAGGCGTATTTCACGCAGGAATAGAAAAAGACTGCATCTTAGCCCTCAAGAAGCAGACCAAGCCCTCAACATCATCTGTACCGACCCGAACGGTTTTCTTCCCCACCTGTATTCTCACGCAGTCGAAGCCCCATAGATTGTAGATCATGCCTCGGCCCAGTATCCAATGTATTCCCCATCCGTCCAGGGCGTCGGAACGCGCGGCCTCGACTTCCGTGATCGTAGAGTACGCGATCTTTGTCCGGAACACGGGAAGAGGGCCAAACCTGACGGCCAACCACTGTCCCTCATCGCGTACCGTCAGGCTCCCAAAACAAAGCCCCGCCCCTAAAAACGTGATGCCGACACCTGCAAAAATCAGAGCTGGCAAAGTTTGGCGCGAGACAGACCACGTGAGGGTTAGGATCAATGCGCCAAGTGTGGGAAGCACCCAGAACCAAGGGGACCTTTGCGTGTGCTCATAATCCATAGTACACCTTTCCTGCTGGAGTCTGGCGAATTTCTGATGACTCTAAATATGAAGTTCGTAGTAGCGACTTTAGTCGCTTGGGCCCAATGCCGTTAAGTAAGGGGACCGCCTCAGTTACACAGGACACTTTTCGGCGTAAATGCGCTCCTGATCAGGTCGAATCTAGCTCTAAAATTGAGTTTAGTCCAGCTCACCCTCCATCAACCCCAGCGGCAGGGGGGCTGGTCTTGAGCAACGGCTGGTTATCTCGATGTGCCGGCCGCTTTCCGACGATTCCTCAAAGGCGTGCATGACGTCGAGCACGTGATACGCCAGCTCGCCGCTTGCCCGGTGGGGCCGGCCGTGGGCGATGGCGTAGGCCATGTCCGCCACGCCGATTCCCCGGCCCACCTGGGAGCTGTGGGTGAGCGGCATCTCGCTCCATTCCCCGGCGCCAGCCCGACGGATCAGGACGCGACCACCAAATAAGCTGGGGTCGTGCGCACTGAGCGTGCCCTCCGAGCCATAGACCTCGAGGTGAGGCAGGTTGGCGGCCCAGATGTCGAAACTGGTGATTATCGTCGCAATCGGCCCACTGACAAAGTCGAGCGCTCCGGTAACGTGCGTGGGAACTTCGACCGGTATTCTCCGCCCGCGATGCAGCTCGCTGGTGGCGATGCGTTCGGGGAAAGAGATGCGGGCCAGGCCGGCCACCCGCTTGACTGGCCCCAAAAGGTTGATCAGTGCAGTGATGTAATACGGCCCCACGTCGAGCATAGGGCCTGCCCCCACCTGGTAGAAAAAGTCTGGATTGGGGTGCCAGGACTCAGGGCCGTGTCCGTGACCGGGCAAAAACGCCACCGCCGCCACCGGCTCGCCGATCCAGCCGTCGTCAATCAGTTTGCGGCACGTCTGCTGACCACCGCCCAGGAAGGTGTCTGGCGCGCAGCCGACCCGCACCCCCTTTTCCTGGGCAGCGGCCAGCACCTTTTGCCCGTCTCGGCGGGTCACGGCCAGGGGCTTCTCAGAATAGACGTGCTTGCCAGCGTTGATGACCGCCAGGCTGACTTCGGCGTGGGCTTTGGGCACGGTGAGGTTGACGACGATCTGTATCTCTGGATCGGCCAACAGGTCCTCGACGGAGCAAACACGGGCGATGTCGAACTCCTCGGCCTTGGCCTCCGCTTTGCGGCGGTCAAGGTCGGCACAGGCTGCGATTTCGAGGATGTCAAAGGCGCGGCACCCCCTGACGTAGGCCTCAAAAATATCCCCCGTGCCGATGATGCCGATCTTAACTTTTGTTTCCACGGGCTAAGCCTCCTGCTACAAGGTATTGATAGCTTTTCTCGACAGCTTCCATCATATCGGTGGCGCAGCGGTCCAGTTCCACGATCAGCCATTCCGCTGCACCCTCGGCGGCCTGGACGATGCTGGGGAAATCCAGCACGCCATCGCCGACGGCCACTTGCGGTTCGCCTTTGACGGCCGGCCCGTCCTTGATATGCAGCAAGGGAGCGCGCGGCCCAAGTTCCTTCACCACTTGGGCGGGGTCTACGCCGACCGTCTTGACCCAGTACGTGTCAACCTCGAAAAATACGTCTGGATCCAGGTGTTCCAGCATCACCTGGTAGACGTAGCGGCCTTCGACCTGGAGAAACTCCCACCAGTGATTGTGAATCCCAAACGCCAGCCCATTTTGGGCTGCGACGGCCTGGGCCTGGTTGAACAGATCGCAGGTCTGCTTGATGAGGTGCATCGTCTCAAAGCTGTCGGGTCCTTTCCCGGAGACGATGCGCTGGCAGCCCATCGTGGCCATGAAGTCCAGCACCCTGTTGGCGTCTTCCCCGACCGGCAGGGGCGTGTGAGCGCTCGGCACCTCGAGTCCCAGCTCCCGGAAGAGCCTGGCGGCTTCTGCGGTCGTCGTCCCAGGAAGATCGAAGATGGGTTCTACACCGACGTAGCCAATGTCAGCGATCTTCTTCAACACTCCTGCAAAATCCTTGACCAGGGCTTCCCGGACGGTGTACAGTTGAAGAGCAATTGGAACAGTCATGAGCATCCTCCTCATTATGATTTTGGCCGAGGTTCGAATCCCCGTCCACAAGCCTCAGTAGATCCAAGATTTCCAGCAGAGGCGGCTCCCATGCCGCCGGGTCGCGGGCGTGGGAGCCCGCTCTGCTCAGAATTTGGATCCACTGAGCCTTTAGAGCAAAGCCCAGCGGAAAAGGCATCCACCGGGCCCCGCTATTTGTAAAAAAGCTCCAGCTACTCAGCCGCCGCTCGCTGGTCGTAAAGGTGCAGTTCGGTGAGGTTGCGGACGAAGATCACCCCCACTCCGCCGACGCCCAGCGCCACCGCTTCTGGCGATGCGTGGCCGAAGTTGCCCAATAGCCAGAAGACCGGCGCCATCAGCATGGCCATGAGCATCACCGCCCGCGGGCTGTCGCGCAGCAGGAGGTAGCCTAGCCCCCACAGAGCCACGGCGATGGGCACCGCCAGCGGCTGCTGCCAGAGGAGCAGTCCCCCTAGCGTGCTCAGCCCCATCCCCCCGGCGAATCCGGCGTAGGCCGACCAGCAGTGGCCGGCCACGGCTCCCATGCCCGCTGCCGGCAGCGCCCACGAGGTCCCTGTCAACCTCACCGCCAACCAGGCGGCCAGCACACCCTTGCCCACGTCTACCAGCATGGTGACCACACCCCAGGCGATGCCAGCCAAGCGGTAGACGTTGCTCCCGCCGGTGTGACCACTGCCGTTGAAGCGCACGTCCGGCTTCCCCAACAGCCGGGTCACCAGCACGCCGGTGGGGAAAGAGCCGACGATGTAACCGAGCGCGGCAGCGATGAGCAGACGACCTATCAACATTCTTCACTCCTTAACACACCACCCGTAAACGGCGCGGCAGCGCGCTCACCTCCAGCCGATGGGCGTCGGTGCGCATGATCTCCCCATCCACGTGCACCGGCAAATCCTGCTCCGAGGCGACGACGATGTGCGCCGTCCGACCCACCGTCACCATTGGCTGCGTGGCGTGGGTGCCGCGGATGAAGTGGGGGAGCAGGCGAAAGATGCCCAGGCGGCTCACCTGACGGGCCAGCGATAGGTCCAGCAGGCCGTCGTCCTGCACCGCCTGCGGGGCGATCATGAACATGCCTCCCGTGCGGCGGCCATTGGCCACCGAGGCCATCAGCAATGGTAACTCCTTCTCCTGCCCGTTGTAACGCACCGTGACCAGGGGCGCTTTGTAGTACAGGAAGATGGTCTTCAGCACCGCCACCAGGAAGACCAGGGACCCGCGCAGGTAGCGCAGTTTGTAGCTTTCCACCGTGGTCGCGGCGTCGAAGCCTGCGCCGAAGTTGTTGCAGAAGTAGCGCACGTTCCCCAGCTCATCTTCCACGCGGCCGACGTCCACCACCCGCGTCTTCCCGGCGGCCAGCACGCGGCAGGCAGCGGCCACGTCGCCGATGGGCACGCCCAGGCACCAGGCGAAGTCGTTGCCTGTGCCAATGGGTACGAAGCCCAGGGCCCCGGCAGCGGGCTCTCCAGCCTCCCAGGCCGGTGTGCCCAGGCTGGCTTCGATGATGCCGTTGAGCACCTCGTTGGCCGAGCCATCGCCGCCCACAGCGGCAATGATATCCCATCCCTCCCGCACTGCCTGCGCGGCCTGGGCCACAGCCGAGCGTTGTTCCGTCGTCTCGACGATCTCGAAAGTTGCTTTCGCTTCCGTCAGCGAATGGCGGACGACCTCCGCCGTCCGCTGGCCAGCTCCCCGCCCTGAGACGGGGTTGAGAATGACTTTGATGGTGGGCATTGCCCCCTCCTGATGTGCGGTGTTGCTACAAGTATGACAACACCACAGAGTGCCTGGAGTTGCTGAGTAGAGTCGAAACACTACAACGGATTTAGAAAGAGGCGGAAAACTTGTACTGAGCTCGTCGAAGTATCCGTTCCTTTCTCAATCCGTTGTAGTGTCGTGGTAAATCCGCTTTCAACCACTCCCCACCTCCCGCTGCAACTCATACAGCTTGTTGAGCGCCTCCAGCGGGGTCATGGACTCCAGGTCTAGCTTCTTCAGCTCCTCGATGATGGGGCTGGCCTCGGGGAAGAGGGCGAGTTGACGGATTTCGGCGATGCGGCGGGGTCTGATGGGCGCTCGGTGGGAATCGCGCTCCAGATCCTCCAGTATCTCCTCGGCGCGGTGGATGACGGTCCTGGGCAGGCCCGCCAACTGCGCCACGTGGATGCCATAGCTGCGGTCGGCGCCGCCGGGGACGATCTTGTGCAGGAAGATCACTTTGTCGCCCTCCTCGACCACGGCCACGTTGTAGTTGCGCACCCTGGGCAGGACGCTGGCCAGCTCGGTCAACTCGTGGTAGTGGGTGGCGTAGAGGGTCTTGGCTCTGAGACGCGGGTGGTTGTGAATGTGCTCCACCACCGCCCAGGCGATGGACATGCCGTCGTAGGTGCTGGTCCCCCGCCCGATCTCGTCCAATATGAGCAGGCTGCGGTTGGTGGCATGGTGGAGGATGTTGGCCATCTCGATCATCTCTACCATGAAGGTTGACTGGCCAGCCCAGATCTCGTCTTGAGCACCGATGCGGGTGAAGATGCGGTCCACCAGCCCCATCCGGGCCTCGTCGGCGGGGACGAAGGAGCCAATCTGGGCCATGAGGACGATGAGGGCTACCTGGCGAAGATAAGTACTTTTGCCGCTCATGTTCGGGCCGGTGATGATCAGAATCCCCTCCTCCTGGGAGAACCGGGCATCGTTGGGCACGAAGGGTTCTTCCCGCCGGGTGAGTTCCACCACTGGATGGCGGCCAGCGATGATCTCGATCTCGTCGCCATCGGTCAGGATGGGGCGGACGTAGTTGTTGCGGATGGCTACCTCGGCCAGAGCGGCGTAGGCGTCCAGGTGGGCCAGTGCCCGGGCGGTGGAAAGCAGCCGTCCGGCCGCAGCGGCCACCTGATCGTTGACCTCGCGGAAGAGGCGGGTCTCAACGTCGAGGATGCGCTCCTGGGCGTTCAGGATCAGCGATTCGTACTCCTTGAGCTCCGGGGTGATAAAACGCTCGGCGTTTACCAGGGTCTGCTTGCGGATATACTCCTCAGGCACGGCATCCAGGTTGGCTTTGGTCACCTCGATGTAGTAGCCAAAGACCTTGTTGTAGCCCACTTTGAGGGATTTGATGCCCGTGCGTTTTCGCTCGGTCCGCTCTAAGTTGGCTACCCAGTTTTTGGCGTCTCTGGAGGCAGTGGCGACGCTATCCAGTTCCGCTGAGAAGCCGGCCTTGATCACCCCCCCGCTGGCCAGCGTGGCTGGCGGGTCGTCCACGATGGCCTCTCCGATGAGGGAGGCTATCTCTTCACAGGGATCAAGTTGGGAGAGCAAGGTCTGCAAGGGATGATCACCTTCAGCCCCGCCCCCCCGTTCCCCCCAGTTTTGGGGGGCCAGGGGGGCGAGCTGCGATAGCGCTTCTCGAATCCGCGGCACCTTCTCCAGGCTCTGACGAATTCCCACCAGGTCCCTTGGTACCGCAATGCGTTGCACTGCTCGGCTGGTTAACCTCTCCAGATCGGCCAGTTGTTTGAGAAGGGCCATCACCTGGGTTCGGGTCGGCGTATCCTGATAGAGGGCTTCCACGGCGTCGAGCCGCTGCTCCAGTTTGTCCACATCCAGCAACGGCTGGTTGAGCCACTGGCGTAGCAGGCGTCCGCCCATGGCCGTGACCGTGGCGTCCAGCACGCCCAGCAGCGATCCCTTGACCGAGCCGGTGCGGATGGTGCGGCTCAGTTCCAGATTTCGCCGGGTGGATGCATCGAGGGTCATGAACTCGCTGGTGGAATAGGTCCGCAGATCGCTCAGTTGCACCAAAGCTGCTTTCTGTGTCTCCCGCAGGTACTGGACGATGACCCCCGCAGCGCGCACGGCCAGGGGCAACCCTTCGCAGCCGTAGCCAGCCAGCGAGGCTACCTCGAAGTGATCGAGGAGAGCCTGGCGGGCGTTGCCCAACTCGAAGCGCCAACTCTCGTATTTTGAGATTTGAAGTTTAAAGTTTAAAGTTTGAAGTTTGAAGTTCGAAGTGTCCTGGATCAGGCACTCGGCTGGCCGCAGCCTCTCCAGCTCCTCCACCACCGCCTGTTCGACGTCGTCGCCCGACAGTTGCGTGGTAGCGAATTCGCCCGTGGTTATGTCGGCGTAGGCAATGCCTGCTCTTTTGTCTTCTATTACCAGGGCGGCCAGGTAGTTGTTGCTCTTTTCTTCCAGCAACGTCGGTTCCATTATGGTGCCCGGGGTGATCACCCGTATCACCTCGCGGGGCATCAATCCGCGCACGGGCTGGGCGCCCACCTGCTCCACGATGGCCACCTTGTGCCCCGCCTTGATGAGCTTGGCGAGGTAGCCCTCGACGGCGTGATAGGGCACCCCGGCCAATGGCACCCGTTGGCCCTTCCCCACCGGCCGCGAGGTGAGGACGATGTCGCAGGCCTGGGCGACGACCTTCGCGTCCTCGTCGAAGCTCTCGTAAAAATCCCCCAGGCGGAAGAGGACGATGGTGTCAGGGTATTGCTTCTTGATCTGCAAGTATTGGTGGCGCATGGGGGTCAATTCCTTGGCCATTGCTTACTCCTCTACCTCGACAGGGCTTTACTTTGCAGCTCCAGGAGCTCCTGGATGCCTCTCTCTGCCAAATCCAGCAGCTCGTGCACGACTGCGCGGGCGAAGGGCTGGCCCTCAGCGGTGCCCTGCACTTCCACGTATTCTCCCCCGGCGGTCATGACCACGTTGAAGTCCACTTCAGCCACAGAGTCCTCATCGTAGCAGGGATCGAGCACCGCTTGACCGTTCACCACTCCAACACTGACGGCGGCCACAGGCGTTCTCAGGACATCGGGGGGAAGCAGGCCGCCCCGGATGAGCTTGTCCAGGGCGATGGACAAGGCCACGTAACCGCCCGTAACCGAAGCTGCGCGGGTGCCTCCGTCGGCCTGGATGACGTCACAATCCACGATCAGGGTACGCCAGCCCAACTTCTCCAGGTTGACGGCAGCTCGCAAGCTACGGCCAATGAAACGGCGGATCTCCTGGGTGCGCCCCCTGAGCCCCCTGGTCTCGCGAGGAGTGCGCGTGTGGGTGGAGCGGGGCAGCAGGGCGTATTCGGCCGTGACCCAACCCTGGTCGCGACTCTGCAGCCAACCTGGCACTCTTTCCTCCACGGTCACGTTGCAGATGACCCGCGTGACGCCCATCTCGATCAAGACTGAGCCTTCGGGGTACTGCACATAGTCCGGTGTGATGATCACCGGCCTGAGCTCGTCGTTGTTCCGCCCGTCAACCCTCATAGTTACTCCTCAATTCGTATAACTGTTTGGACAGTGGGGATCACTGTCGGCGAAGTCGCCGCCGAAGGCCATGACCACCGCCCGACAACCCTTGCAAAGCTCAAGGTAAGGGCAGGCACGGCAGGCCCCCCGCATCGTATCCTCCTGAGCCCGGAAGCGGGCGAAGACCTCCGACTCCCACCAGGCGCGCATGAATTCGCCCTCCCCCACGTCGGACCAGCGCACGTGGCTGCACGGGAGCACCGCGCCGTCCTGGGTGATAGTGATGAACTTGCGCGCCGCCGAGCAGCCCCAGGCACCGGCCCGGTAGAGTTGCTCAGGGGAACGGTCGGTGAGCAAAAAGGTCAGGGAGGCATCCACGGTGATGCGGGTATCGGGTTGCAGGTTGCAGGTTGCAGGTTTCAGGTCACAGATCACAGGCTGTGGCTTGCGACGTGCACTTAGCGTTTCCTGTACCTGACGATACCCTGCGGCATCCAGCGACTCCCGCTCCAGCCAGTCGCTTTCGGTGGTGGGCGGCTTGGGGCGCAGGATGTTGACCGAGGCCGCACCCAGGCGCTGCCCCAGCTCTATCACCGGCCCCAGCTCGGCCAGGTTGTTGCGGGTCACCAGGAAGTTGGGACCCCAGGGCAAGTCGGCTTCGCGACAGGCTTCGATGGCGGCCATCGTGGCCTGGAAGTTGGGCCGGGTCTTCTGGTTGGTGTCCTCAGTGGCCCCGTTGAGCGAGATCTGCACCTGGCCCAGGCCCGCTTCTTTGAGGGCGGCAGCCACGTCACGGGTAAGGCGATTGCCGTTGGTGGTCAGGTTGGGCACGATGCCGTGCTGGCGAGCCAGGCGCACCATCTCCACGATGCGGGGATGCAGCAGGGGCTCGCCGCCGCCCAGGGCCATCTGAAAAACCCCGACCCTCCCCGCCTCGGCCACGACCTTCTCGAACAGGGAAAATGGGGCATCGGCCGCCTCGACATCGGAGCCGGGCCGGGCGGAGTAGAAGCAGCCGGCGCAGGCCTGATCGCAGCGGCCGGTGACCGAGAAGTGGATGGTCTCTGGCGCGGCCAGGGAACGAGGCGGGGCGGTGGTAGCCGGGGCAGCGTCGCGCACCGCTTCTACCCTCCCCAACGCATCATCATCGGATGGGCTGCGAACGACGAACCCCTTCTCCAGCAGGTAGCCGACGAAGAAGACGGGATAGTCGCGCAGTTCGCCCTTCAGCAGGAAGTAGAGAGCGTCCAGCCCCTCCATATCCAGCAGGGCCGTCTCCGCCGTATCCTGCTGGAACATCAGCGCGCCGTGGGGTTCGGGCCGCAGCACGGTAGCGGGTGAAAGAGTGAACATCGCTCAGTAGACCATGTGCAGGTCAACCTTGGCCCCCGCCTTCTTGGCCGCCTGTTCCAGGAGGAAGGTGTAGTAGTCGCACAGGAACTGGCCGTCCTCCATCCAGCGGCCGGTGACAGAGAAAGTGGCGTCGGGGTTGAGGCGCACCCGCAGGGAGACGTTCATGGAGCGCTCCAGGTCTTCCCGCAGCATGTCGCCCCAGCTTTCTCCCCCGAAGGAGGAACCGCCGAACTCCTCCATCTGCTTCCCGGCCCCGCGGGCGATGCGAAGGGCCTGTTTCTGCTCCTGGGATGAGAGCTTGCTGGCCTTCTCGAAGTTACAGCCCAGGAAGAGGATCACGCCGTCCATGGGAATCTCGTCTTCGGAGTAGAAAACGGTCTCGTCCACCTTTTCCCCTGGGGTGAACTCGTAGTCGTAGTCGGCGTACATTGCTTTTTGCTCTTCGTGGAGTTCGAAGTGGAAGGTGCCGGCCTCGGAGAGTGCCTGGCGATGCTCGCCCACATAGTTGAGAAGGACCTGGATGGCTCGCACGCCGACGCGCGGGGCGCGGTAGCTCTCAGGATCGAACTTGGCGATCTGCTTGTCCAGGTACTCCAGGGCCTTGGCCCCCAGCTTGTCCTCCTCGTGGCCCTGCTCGACGACGAACTGGCGCAAGCGCTCTAGCGGCTTCTTGAACAGCAGGTAGTAGGAGCGGACGAAGTAGCCTGAGGTCAGGAACTCCCTGAGCAAAGTTCCCAGTTCCTCCGGCTGCTTCACCTTCACTTCGTAGGCGGCCTCCGAGGAGTCAATCTCGTAGCCGCTCCAATGTGCTTTCAACATCTGTTGGCCTCCTTTTTTAAGCTTTGAACTTTGAACTTTGGATTTTGAGCTTTGCTCGTATCACCTCTGCCAACGTTCTCACTCCCTCGGCCATCTGGGCTTCAGAGAGGAAGCTGAAGGGGAGGCGGAGGTTGCGCCGGCCGCCTCCCTCCGACGCCTGGGCGAAGAAGCGCGCACCTGGCGTGAAGATCACTCCCCGCTCTGTGGCCACGGCCAGCACCGCCTCGGCCTCCAGCGGCTCGGGCAGGGTCAGCCAGACGAAGAAACCGCCGGACGGGCGCGTCCAGCGCACGCCGTCGGGCATCTCCCGCCCCAGTGCCGCCAGCAGCGCGTCCCGCCGGGTCCGGTAGTGAGCTACCAGCCGGGCGATGTGCGGCTCCAGCCATCCCTCCTGGCAGAAGGCGGCCACCACGTGGGCCACGAAGGGATTGGCTCCCCCCTCGTTTCCCTTCAGCCCGCAATTGACGATGCGCTGTATCACCTCCGGCTCGGCGACGATCCAGCCCAGCCGCAGCCCGGCGGCCAGGATTTTGGAAAAGCTCCCCAGCCGGATCACCCCTCGCCCTCCGGCCAACTCAAATAGAGAGGGAGGTACTCGCCCCTCGAAGCAGATGTCCCGATAGACGTCGTCCTCCACCAGGAGCAGCCCCCGCTCGGCGGCCAGTTCCACCAGCGCTTCCCTGCGTTCCGCCGCCAGGGTGATCCCGGCCGGGTTCTGGAAAGTGGGGATGATGTAGAGGAAGGCCATCCGCCGCCCGATCAGGCTCAGCGCCTCCAGCCGCTTGGCCAGGGCCTCGACCACCAGCCCCTGGCCGTCAATCGGCACCTGTCTCAGCTCCACGGGGTGATCGCGCAGGGTGGCGATGGCCTCGTGGTAGCTGGGGGCCTCCACCAGCACCACGTCGCCGGGGCGGGTGAAGAGGCGGGCCGCGGTGTCCAGTCCCTGGGCCGCTCCAGCGCAGAGCATGATGTTGGCCCGGGCGATGCGTAGCCCCTCGTCCCGCTCGACCTTGCCGATCAGGTAGTCGAGCAAGGGGCCGTACCCCTGTTCGGGGCCATATTGCAGTGCCAGCCGGCCCCGCGTCCGCAGCGCACGCTCGGTGGCAGCAATGATCTTCTCCACCGGGAGGAGGTCGGGGTCAGGATGGCCGTAGACGAAGGGGATCGCCCCAGCCGGCCCACCGGCCTGGACTCCTTCCAGAGGGTCGAACGGTGGGGATAGTTGGGGAACAGAGGCGTTGTCGGGCATGTTTTGTCTCTATGATTCACCGGGAAAAGGAGCAGAGTCGGAGAAGACCATAGCCGCCAGCTTGGCACCGGTTTCTCCTATGCTGATCTCCTCTGGTATCCGCTGATACCCCTGGATGTAGGCTTCATCCATCTCCTGCTCGCGGAGTTCCGCCAGATAGCGTTCCAGGGCACGGCGGATGAAGGCCGCGCGGCTCTCCTTCTGCGCCTTGGCGTAGTGCATCACCGCCTCCAGCAGGGGTTGGGCATGGGTACCTGAATAACCTTGACCATTCTAGTTTCTGTAGACACGTTAACCACCTCCGCCACACAATTCAGTGATTTGCTTATCCGCAGTGAACTATTATGGTCTCCTCACGCCCTGGCCCGACGGAGACAAGGGCCGCGGGTGCGCTGGCCAGCTCTTCGATCCTTTGCACGTAGTCCAGGGCTGCCTGGGGGAGATCGGAGAGGGTCCTGGCGCCCCTGATGTCCTCGCTCCAGCCCGGCCACTCCTCGCAGATGGGCTTGCACTCAGCCAATACCTCCGCGCCAGCCGGGAAGCTCTCCAGACGCTCTCCACGATAATCATAGGCCACGCAGATTTTGAGAATCTCCAGGCCAGTTAAGATGTCCAGCTTGGTGATGGCTATCTCCGTCAGCCCGTTGATCTGGGCCGCGTAGCGCAAGGCCACCCCGTCCAGCCAGCCGCAGCGCCGGGGCCGGCCGGTGGTGGTGCCGTACTCGTCCCAGGGATGCTCCCCCGTCCCCCGCAGCCGATCACCCACCTCGTCGAGTAATTCGGTGGGCATGGGGCCGGCTCCCACTCGCGTCTGGAAGGCCTTGACCACCCCGACGACGCGCTCGATGTGCCGGGGGCCGAAGCCCAGGCCGGTGAGCGCACCCCCGGCGATGGGCGAGGAACTGGTCACGAAAGGATAGGTGCCGTGGTCGAGATCGAGCAGGGTGCCTTGCGCCCCTTCGCAGAGCACCCGCTTTCCCGCTCTCAAAGCTTCGTGGAGAATGAGCGAGGTGTCGGCCACGTAGGGAGCCAGCCGCGCGGCGTAGCCCGCGTACTCCTCCGCCACCTCGTGGGGATTGAGCGGCGGCTGATCGTAGATTCGCTCCAGAACGGCGTTCTTAGCCTCCACCGCGGCGCGTACCTTCTCCACGAAGGCGCTCTCATCGAGCATGTCCCAGGAGCGCAGGCCCGCCCTGGCCGCCTTGTCGCCATAGGTGGGGCCAATGCCCCGCCTGGTGGTGCCGATCTTCCCCCTGCCCAGTGACTTCTCAGCCGCGCCATCCAGAGCGATATCGTAGGGCATGACCAAATGGGCTCTCACGCTCAGCTTGAGCCGCTCAGGTGAGACATCAACGCCTCGCTTCGCCAGCTTGTCTATTTCCCGGCTCAACGTTCTGGGGTTGACGACCACCCCGTTGCCGATGATGCAGGTGGTGTAGGGATATAGGATCCCTGAGGGCACAAGGTGCAGGGCGAACCTATCCCCACCCACGGTCAGCGTATGGCCGGCGTTGTCGCCTCCGTTGTAGCGGGCCACGATGTGCACCTCGGCGGCCAGCAGATCGGTTATCTTCCCCTTTCCCTCGTCACCCCACTGGGTGCCGACGATCACGGTTGCAGGCATTTGTCTATCTCCTCCTTCAGTTGGTACATCGGTAGATTCGGGATTCGTAGATTCGGTATTCGTAGATTCGGGATGCAGAGAACCGAATTCCGAATTTACGAAGATACGAATCTACGAGTTTACCAATCTACAAGTCTATTGGCTAATGGCGCACACCTAGAAGTTCGACAGCTAGACGGGCATAGACCCGGGCGGCGGCCACCACATCGGCCAGGCGGATCTGGTCGTCCACGGTGTGGGCGAAGCGCTCTTCGCCGGGGCCGAAACCCACGGTGGGGATGTTGGCTTTCCCCATGGTGTAGACCCCATCGGTGGAGAAGGCCCACTGGCCAATCTTGGGCCGGTAGCCCAGCGTCTCCCGGATGGCTCTGGCCGTAGCTTTCACCAGCGGGTGATCCTGGTCCAGGGCCCAGGGGGGATAGAACTCCCTGGCCCGGCACTCGTAGCCAGTGTAGCTGGTCGCTTGATACTCGGTGACTTTCACCCTGGCCTGAACCCCCTCCCGGGCGATTATCCCCTGGATCTCCGCCAGGGCCTTGGCCTCGGTCTCACCCAGCGTGAGGCGGCGGTCAATGTAGAAGGTGCAGGTGTCGGGGATGGCGTTGCGGCTGGCGGCGGAGCTCTCAATCTGGGTGACGGCAATGCTCCCCTGTCCCAGGAAAGCGTCGTCAGCCAGCCGGGGGGCCAGAAGCTCTATGCCGAAGATCAGCCGCGCGGCGTCGTAGATGGCGTTCCTGCCTCGCTCGGGAGTGGCGGCATGACAGGACCTGCCTCGGACAGAGACTTTCATCTCCACGCGACCCCGATGGCCTCGTTTGATCTGCAAATTCGTGGGCTCGCCCAGGACGACGAAGTCGGGCCTGATCCCCTCTTGCTCGATCAGCACTTGCATCGCCAGACCCTCGCAGGGCTCCTCCTGGACGATGCCCACCACACAGAGCTCGCCAGCCAGTTGGATGCCCGCGTCAACGAGAGCCTTCGCTCCGTAGACCATAGCCGCCAACGCGCCCTTCATGTCACAGGCGCCCAGGCCATACAGCACCCCACCCTCGATCTGGGCTCCGTAAGGATCGCGCGCCCAGGAATCGGGGTCGCTGACGCCCACGGTGTCCATGTGGCCATCGTAAATGAGCCTGGGACCAGCGCCGGCGCCAACACAGCCGATCACGTTTCCGATGCGGTCGCGCCTCACATTGGGGAAACCCACCCGCCGCATCTCCTCCGCCAGCCGCTCGGCTAGCGCCTTCTCCTGAGTCGAGAGACTGGGGATGCGGATCAAGTCCTGAAGGAACGCAACTAAGTCGTTTCGGTCTTGGGAAGAGAGAGCAAACATAGTCCCATCTCCAAATCCCAATGACCAAACTCCAAATCCCAATTGGCTCATTGGTCATTGGCTCATTGGTCATTGACTAATATGCGCCTTTGCCAGCCAGGACGGCGGGGATGGTCTTCAGGGCGATTTTGAGATCCAAGAGAGGCGACCAATTCTCCAGGTAGTAGATATCCAGCAGGCACATCTCATCGAAGGTGAGCTGGCTGCGGCCACTGACCTGCCAGAGGCCGGTGATGCCCGGCGGGATCTCCAGCCGCCTGCGGTGCCACTCCTGGTACTGCTCCACCTCCGAAGGGATGGCCGGGCGCGGGCCGACCAGGCTCATCTCCCCCCGCAAGACGTTATAAAACTGAGGAAGCTCGTCCAGGCTGGTGCGACGCAGGAACCTGCCCACTCGAGTACAGCGTGGGTCGTGCCGGATCTTGAAAGTGGCGCCCATGACTTCATCCCGGTCTGCCAGTTGAGGGCGTTCCCCCTCTGCCCCCTGGCGCATGGAGCGAAACTTGTGGAACACGAACCTTCGCCCCCCTTTGCCCACCCGAACCTGTTTGAAAAGGATGGGGCCAGGGGAATCCAGTTTAATGGCCGCGGAGATGAGAAGCATCAGGGGGGAGAGCAAAATCAATGCTGCCAAAGAGAGGACGATGTCGCTGGCCCGCTTGAAGGCCAGGTTCCAGCCGGTGATGGATATTTCCTTGACCCCGATGATGGGAATCCCGCCCAGATCCTCGATGTCCACCCGGCTGAGGGCCAACTGAAACAGGTCGGGTACGATGCGAGCCCGAACCCGCTCCCGCTCACACTGACGCATGATCCCTAGAATCTTACGATGATGCATCCAGGGCAGGGTGACAATGACCTCGTCAATGGCCTCCTTCTGAATGACGCGGGGCAGGTTATCAATCCCCCCCAGGGCCTTGAAGCGGCCGATATCGGTACTATTCTTCTCAGGGTCATCGTCAACGAAGCCAATGACCTGATAGCCCAACTCGGGCTGAGCCACGATGTTGCGCATCAGCCTGCGGCCCACTTCGCCGGCCCCGACTATGAGCACGCGATCCACCCCCAGGCCTCGCCGCATGCGGCTTTCCCAGACCCAACGCTTGATCAAGCGGCTGAGCGAGAGCAGAGCGACGATTATCCCCCCCGCCCAGATGAACATCAAGCGGGAATAGACCTGAGGGCGAAACCAGAAGGTTATGGCCGTTACGATGACGATGCCGGTGGTGGTGCCGCCGACCAGGGCGTAGACCTCATCAAGCCAGGAGGCGCCGCGAGGCTGATCGTAGACTCCCCCCAGCTTGTAGGCGAGCAT
Organism: Chloroflexota bacterium; assembly: GCA_030611885.1. Lineage (GTDB taxonomy): Bacteria > Chloroflexota > Anaerolineae > VGOG01 > VGOG01 > JAUWOY01. The sequence goes on from JAUWOY010000007.1 coordinate 47,329, forward strand.
CAACAGAACCGTCAACACCAAAGCGAAAGGTATGTACATCTGAAAGGGAGCATAGTTAGCAGGATCCACGGTGCGAAACCACTGCAAGTCATAGCGCACCCAATAAGCGGCGGCGAAGGCCAGGTTAATAAGCACCACATCCGTCAGGGCCATTATTAGAGAAACCCATCGCCGGTATCGCTCAAACATCTTCGCACTCCATCGCTCGTCGGTAGACCTGCACCGTCTCCTGAGCCGTTTTCGTCCAGGAGAAACCTTTGGCCCTTTGCAAGCCCCGCTTCCTCATCTCCTGCCGGAGAGCTTCGTCGTCCAAAACCCGCCTCATGGCCTCCGCCAGCCCCTCGACGTCCAACGGATCAACAGTCAGCCCCGCCTCGCCCACCACCTCCGGCAGCGACGACGTGTTGGCCGTGACCACCGGCGTCCCACAGGCCATAGCCTCCAGCGGGGGCAGCCCGAAGCCTTCGTAGAGAGAGGGGTAAACGAAGAGCTCCGCCGCGTTGTACCACAGAGGCAACTCGCTGACGGGGATGTAGCCGGGAAACATCACTTGGCCCTCCAGGCCCAACTCCTCCACGCGGGCGAAAACGTCCTCGTAAAACCAACCCTTAGCCCCACCGATGACCAAATGCAGATTTTCGATTTCCGATTTCCGATTTCCGATTTCCTGATCCCTCACATCTCGCCTGAACACAGCATACGCCTCTAGGAGCGTCGTTAGGTTCTTGCGCGGCTCGATGGTGCCCACGAAGAGAATGAAACGCTCCGGCAGGCCCCGCTTCGACCGAAAAGCTGCCACCTGATCCTCGGCCAGGGGACGGAAGGCCTCGTCTATCCCGCAGTAGATCACCTCCACTTTCTCAGGCGGAACCCCCAGCAGGCGGACCACGTCGCGTTTGGTACTCTTCGAGATGGCGATGATGCGCCTGGCCCTCCTCGCCGAGAGGCGGGTGAAAAGGCCAAGATAGAAGCGCTTGAAACGCTTGAAACTCTCAGGATAGAGGAGAAAACTGAGATCATAGATAGTAACCACCGCTGGACAAGGCGAGAGCAACGGGGTGACAAAAGCCAGGGCGTGAAGCAAGTCCACCCTCTCTTTTTGTAAGGCGAAAGGTTGCACCACCTGTTCCCAGAAGATCCTGACCACGGGCCTGGAAGTAGGCAGCCGCGAAAGCTTCAGTGCCAGCCCCGAACTGGTGAACCGCCCATCGCCGATGAAAGCCGTATAGCGGTTATCGCGGTCCACGCGCGGCAGATGGGTGAGCAAGTTGTGGATGTACCAGTTGATGCCCGCGCCCCGGTAGGTCTCTTCCAGGGCCAGGAGATGGGCGTTCAGGCCGATGTGCATTTCTTCTCTCGTTTGGCGGGCAGGGTGATCACCCCTCGTTGCCGGATTTGGATGGTGCTGGCTTCCATAAGGCGTCTCCTGGGCAAGAGCTGGATTTGCGGAATATCAGCATTTCAGCTACATTATAGCATCATTAATCATCAGGGGCAAACCGCGACTCCCTCCTGAGTGTTGTTGGTTTGAGGGCACCTAAATATGACATCGAATTTCGAGGATTTAACGAATTTAATGCCGCCGATTCGATAAATCCTTTCTGTTCGTTGTCATATTTGGCAAACCATCACTCAGCAACACTTTACAGGGAGACCCCAAATCGCTTCACTCACGAAAAATCTCTTAGCACGTCAAAGCAGAGGGATAAGCGGAACTGTCAACGGATTCGGGGAGCGGATTGAACGGATTGGGGCTCCGTGCGCGGCATCTTCCGTTCAATCCGTTCCAAAAATCCGCTGACAGTGTTCTGCATCTTCTATCCCCTTGCTTATGAATCGTCTATGCCCCGCCCAACAACTCGCAGTACACCTGATACGTCTTCGCCGCCACCTGGGCCTGGGTGTAGTGGGCCAACACTCGTTCTCGGCCTCTTCGGGCCAGTTCATCTCGCAAAGCTGGATCAGCCATCAGTTGGGACAGCCTGGCCCGCAGAGCTCGCTCGTCGCCCTCGGCGAACACCAGACCTGCCTCGCCGATGACGTTCGGAATCTCCCCTGAGTCCGAGCCCACCACAGGCACCCCACAGGCCATGGCCTCGATCAACACCCGTCCGAACTGCTCCTTCCAGTTGGGTCTGGTCAGGGAGGGCAGGGCCAAGGCGTCCAGTTGGTTGTAATAGCCAGGCATCTGGGTGGAAGGGATGGGGTCCTCAAACCTCACCCGCTCGGCGATGTCCAACTCCGCTGCCAGCCTTTCCAGGTGGCCCCTCTGCGGCCCGCTCCCCAGGATGCGCAACTGCCACTTACCCCTCAAACCAACCATCGCCCGCAGCAAGATGTGCACCCCCTTCTCCTCCACCAATCTCCCTACGTAACCGATAGTGAATTGCGAATTGCGAATTGCGAATTGCGAATTTGAAACTTTGAACTTTGAGCTTTGAGCTTTGAACTTATCGGGGTCCACACCAAACTGCGGAATCACCCTGACAGGCCCTCGATAGCCTTTCGCTTTCAGCACCCCCACTGCCTCAGAGTTCCCAGCGATAGCATAATCAGCGTTTCGCAAGTTATAGCTCTCGACGAGGCTGAAGGGGGGCGGATAGCGGCGGTGGATGTTCTGCCAGGTGAAGAAGATGGCCTTGGCTCCATGAATTTTGGCCAGGCGCATCGCTTGCCAGGTAGCCACGTTGTAGGGCTCCTCGTCAATGTGGACGATGTGGGGCTTTATTCTCCTGAAATGCTTGGCCAGGCCAGGGTAGAAGTGCAGGTGGAAGTGGCCATTGAGGGCCATCCTCTCCACAACCAGCTCATACCCCTGAGTGTGCTCCCGCTCCAGGCGCATCACCCCTCGCTCGTCGCGCCAGTAGGGCGGCACGACGACGGTGAGCTCCGCGTCGGGGAACCTGGCGATTTCCTCTAGCTTTTTCTGATAGGCCCCGACGATACAGGCCTTGGAGATCATCAAGATGCGCAAATCGCTGCTCCTCTCGGTGAAGACAAGCTTAACAGTCCAGTCAGGTACATTATAGCCTACCAATGGACAAAAAGCAAAGAGCCTGCCGGCGGAAACCCTATAAGCAATCTCACTTATGCTGCCCGTAACCACTCTACCTCAGGAGCACCAGCTTTGTCCAGAATCTGTCCCATCACCTGGTAACGATGTCTTGGCGCACACAGGTTTAAGCTTGACATGGGGTGCGGCAAGGGCTTGATAAAGACGGTGGTATCGCGGAGTTCATGCAAAAAGGGGATGATTGTCTCATCCTTCATCCCCTTTCGTCCTACATCAAAACCGATTGCCAACAAGTCGCGTGCATTTCGGAATGGCATGACCGCAAACGCTGTAGTGTTTGCAGCCGTTTATCTTACCATGTCGCCACTTTCAGACTTTCGATTTCGTTGAAGTGTGCGTCACGTGTAACCAGTGTCAAATCATGCCGAAGCGCAATCGCCGCAATCCAAATGTCGTTCTCGGGTATAGGACGCCCTTTCATGCGTAGTGTGTTCTTGATTTCACCATATCGGCGTGCAGTATCACTATTACATCCCAACACCACGCTACTCGCGGCAAACTCATCAATGCGCGTGAGATTCTCCTGCACCCGCACCGATTTCCGCGCCCCGTAACACATTTCACCAATCGCGATGCTGGGAACAAATGTTTCCTCTGCCCCTGCAAGATTCTCCTTGACCGCCGTATCATCTGCGAACAGGGCGATAATAATGTTGGTATCCAGCAGATATCTACCACTCATTGGTGTCAACCCGTTCGCAACCTTGTTCGATGGCAAGGCGCATAAGTTGTAGGTCGTCTAGCGGTATCACACCAGCAAAGCGCAGAAGTTGTTGACCAGGGACGCCATGTGGAACCGAGGCAGCGAGCGCATGTGTAAACTCAAGTACTCGCCACTGCAATTCGTATGGCAGAACTTCGAGTTGTTCAACTACCCTATCCATGATAAGTGTGTTCATTTTGCCCTCCTGTTCGCTATCATACCAGTTGCCCTTGAGAAAACCAAGGTGGATGCCCCATGCCACTGACAGCCATATTCTACCACATCGGGCAGTTCTGCGCAACCCAAACGAAACGCTGGTTGACATTTCCATGCCTTGTGCTATAATCTACACCTGTGGGCGAATCGGGGGAAGGGTTGGCAGAGCTTGGAGAGACCAGTTAGAAGTTGGAAATGGGTGCCTTTGCTATTGGTGATAACCATGGCAACGGCGCTGCGCTTCTGGGCTCTCGGAACCATACCGCCCGGCCTCTATCACGACGAAGCTTTCAACGGCCTGGATGCCCTTAGCGTTTTGGAAGGCGAAAGGCCGGTTTTCTTTGAGGCTAACAACGGCCGCGAGCCGCTGTTTATCTACCTGGTAGCCCTGTCCGTGGCTGTCCTGGGCCGGAGCCCGGGGGCGATACGGATCGTGGCTACCTTGCTGGGCACTTTGACAATTCCCGCCACCTATCTCATGGCCAAAGCCATGTTCAACCGGCGCATCGGGCTGCTGGCCGCCGCCATCACGGGCCTGACCCTGTGGCACGTCAACCTGAGCCGCATCGGCTTCCGCGCGGTGGCTATGCCCCTCCTGGTGGCCCTGGCCCTTTGGCAACTGTGGCTCGGTCTCAAGAATGGCCACAAACGCCATTTCCTGGCGGGGGGTTTGCTTTACGGGCTAACCTTCTATACTTATCTGGCGGCACGATTTACCATCGTGGCTTTGGCCGCTTTCGGTCTGTATCTGATCGTTGGAAGTTGGAGGTTGGGGATTGGAAGTTGGAAGTTGGAGGTTAGAGGTTGGATACGTAGCGCTTTGATCTTTGTATTGGCCGCGCTGGTGGTTTTGGCTCCGCTGATGGTCTACGTGGCTGCGCACGGGGATGCCTTCCTGGGCCGCGTGGGACAGGTTTCCATATTCAATCCCGCGATCAACGGAGGCGACTTCTGGGGGACACTCCTTCGGCACGTGGGCAAGACGCTGCTGATGTTCACCAACCGAGGCGATTTCATCCCCCGCCACAACGTGCCTCTGCGGCCCGTGTTCGATCCGATCCTGAGCGCCTTCTTCCTGCTGGGATTGGTCCTTTGTCTCATCCGATTTCGCCAGAGACCTGAGCACGCCTTGGTCCTCATCTGGCTGGCGGTCATGATTCTGCCTACCATACTGGCTGAGGACGCGCCGCACTTCCTGCGAAGCGTGGGCGTTCTGCCTGTGGCCTTTGTCGTGCCCGCCATAGGGCTCGATTACCTATGGCGGTTCTTAGAAAATAGAATCACGTTCGAAGCTCAAACTGTTGCTGTTGGTGCGGTGGCGCTAGTCCTAACCTTTGGCCTGGGCGACACGGCTGTTGATTACTTCGGACGTCACGCCGCCAGCCAGGATTTGAGCTATAATTTTGAAACGGCAGCGGTGCACCTGGCAACTCAGGCCAATCGGTTCCTGGGCACCGGGTGGGATGGGGCAGGACTTGGGGCCAGGGGGCACCCGCTACCGCCTGATCGTCATCTCTACATCGTTGACCGCCTCTGGCAGGATTGGGCGTCGGTGCGCTTTCTGGTGCCACCTTCGCCGAACTTGACTATCCTGGCAGAAAGTGTTAAACTTCCCCAGATTTCCTCGGACCTTGGGTTGAGTAGCCGAAGGTGTACCGAAACCGAGGTCATGCTCATTCTCTGGCCTTACGAGGGTTATAGCCGGTATCTGTCCCTTTTGCCCGTAGGCTCGACCATCGCCGCCCAAGAGGGATCTCTGGAGCGAGGGGACCTCGAAAAAGAGGCCCGTTTACTGTACATTACCTTCACGGCCACTCCCGCGACCATCCCTTCCGGAGAGCCAGAGGCGCGCTTCGAGGAGGGTTTGACTTTGGTGGGCCATCGGCTGGCCGCTGTCTCGCCGCAGGAACTGCGGTTGAGCCTCCTCTGGCGAGCCGAGGCGGAGATCGAGGCAGATTACACCGTCTTCGTCCATCTCATGCGAGATGGTTTCGATACGCCTTCGGCTACTCAACCCAAGGATGCCATTCTGGCCCAGGACGATTCGCCTCCCGCTGGTGGCTATTATCCCACCAGCTTGTGGCGCGTGGGAGACATCGTCAGCGATGAGCACACCCTGGCCTTGCCCGAGCCGTACGATCCGAGCAAGCACAAACTAATAGTTGGCTTCTATCAATTGGAGACTCTGCACCGACTACAAGTCCTTGATGAAGCTGGCAAACCAGTAAATGACCACGTGATCGTTGAATGACCCCGCCTCTGTCGCCACAAACCCTGCGGCAGAGGCTAAAAATCCATAGGAGGAAAACGAATGCGATTCTGTCGCCTTGTAACAACTCTGTTAGTAACGTTATTGATCCTTGTGCCCTTGGGAGCCTCGGCTGCTCCGCCCGCCCAAGGGGGCAACCTGTTGAAGAACGCTGGCTTCGAGGAAGGCTTCAGCGAGCGAGGCGCGGGTGAGGTAACCATAGCCAACGGGTGGGAAGCATGGTGGATTCAGGGCTCCGAAGACCAGACCAGCAACGGCTACCTCAAGCGGCCCGAATACAAGTCAGAGGACGCTTGGGTCTTCACCATGCGGCGTGTTCATTCAGGTCGCTTCTCCCAAAAGTACTTTAACACCTACTCCACTCACATCGCGGGCATCTATCAACAGGTGGCCGTTGCCAGGGGCAGCAAGGTCACTTTCTCCATTTGGGCACAGGTCTGGAGCAGTACCGACGTTGACGCAGACAAATGCGATGGCTTTGGCAACTACGCGGTTTCGGCGGGCATTGATCCTCACGGCGGCAACGATGGGAACTCCGGCAATATCGTCTGGACAGATTTAGTGATGTCGTGCAATGAGTGGGTTCACCTCAGTGTTTCCACCGTAGCCCAGACCGATAGAGTCACCGTCTTCACCAGAGGCGCACCAGATTTCCGAGTGCGTTTCAACGATTCCTACTGGGATGAAGCTGTCTTGACCGCCGTCGCCCCCACTCCCACACCACGGCCGCCAACGAGCACCCCAAAGCCAACCAACACGCCAGTGCCAACCGACACTCCCCTGCCGACCAACACACCCCGTCCAACGGCGACCTATACCCCTATCCCTACCTCTACCCCAACCCCGACGCTAGCGGATACCCCCACGCCGACCATAACCCCGACCCCAACGGACACCCCCACGCCAACCCGGACGCCAACTCCCACCGCAACTCCGACGCCAGTCAGCGGGGCTATCTGCGTGCTGGCGTATCACGACCGCAACGGCAACGAGATGCGCGACCCGGACGAGGAGCTCCTGCCTGGGGCGATGTTCACGGCCTCCGATGGCCGGCAGACGGTAGCCAGTTACATCACCGACGGCATCAATGAACCCTACTGTTTCACGGATTTGAGGCCAGGCAACTACTTCATCTACGAGGAAAACCCACCCGACTACAATTCTACCACCCGCGATGATTGGGGGGTGGTCATCGCTGGCGGCTCTATCATCCAGATCGAATTCGGCGACAACCTGCAGCCCACCCCCGTACCGACGTCCACACCGGCGCCCACGTTTACGCCCGTTCCCATCTCAACTCCCACCCCAGAGCCTCTAATCTCCAGGCTGAGTGCGAATCTGTATCAGGTGAGCGGCGTCGTAATAATCGTCCTCGCGGCGGCGATAGCGCTGGTGTTTAATATCTTGAGGAGGAGATAGCGACTTCACTTGCAACGGGACCGCTTTTTGGGACTTTGGACAAACTCGGAGAAGTGGTTAGAAACCAGGTTTTTGAACCCTTTGCACCTATAAAATGTGCGCAGCCGCTGACATTTTCCTTAGCACCCCAAAGCAGGGGAATAGAAGACGCAGGACACTGTCAGCGGATTTCTGGAACGGATTGAACGGAAGATGCCGTGCACGGAGCCCCAATCCGTTCAATCCGCTCCCCGAATCCGTTGACAGTTCCACTCCTGGCCCAAGACGATCCTTCAGCGCCTGCCCTTTTGGCTGGCCCCATCTTCTTGGGCCTTTTTGTTTACCTCAGAGCCCGGCGTTATCAATGCCCTTTCACGCAACAGACCTTGACTTTTGTCTTGCTCATAGCTCCCGTCCCCGGGGGCGTCTGGGCGGGAACAACATTGGGTATAGCACGTGTTAGTCGCCCCGAGGACGGGGCTCAGAGCGATGAAAAAAGTCCAGGTTAGATATGTGAAACAGCACTAACATGCTCTCAAACATTGCAGAGATGAAAAAGAAGGTCACAGGATTGCTCCTGGCCCTATCCCTGAGCCTCATCGCCTGCCTGCCTCTGCTGATGGGTGGTGGCCCCATAAACACGCGCGGGGGAGGCGATAGCCCCTTCCTGCTGGTGCGCCTCCACCAACTGGTTTCCAACTTGAGTGCTGGCGTCTTCCCCGCCCGCTGGATGCCCGACGCCGCCTATGGCCTGGGCTACCCCTTCTTCAACTTCTACGCTTCTCTGCCCTACTACATCGCCGCCTTGTTCAAGTTCTGGGGCTTCGGCTTCATCTGGGCCATCAAGCTGACCCAGTTGTTGGGTTTCGTCGCTGCCGCAGCCTCGATGTATCTTTTGGCCAAACGCCTGTTTCACCGAGAAGCCAGTGTCATACTGGCCGCCCTGGCTTACACCTACGCTCCCTACCACCTGGTCAACGTCTACGTGCGGGGCGACGCCCTATCGGAGTTCTACGCCTTCATCTTCTACCCTCTCATCCTCTGGGCACTGCTGCGCCTGCGGGACTCGCTTTTGAACGACCAGTTTTTGCCACGAATTACACGAATTTCACCAATTTATTCTTCGGTTGGCAACATCACCCTGGTCGCCCTCGCTTACGGCGGACTGATCCTGACCCACAACGTCTCAGCCCTAATCTTCACCGCTTTCATTGGTCTATGGCTCATAGCTTGTAGCTTATCGTCCACGAGCAACAGGAGAACTGCGGGCTCTTTGGGATTTCGCAGGGTCACAGTATCGGAGTCCCCAACTCGTTGGGGGTGCGGCGCGGCAAACCCCAACAAGTTGGGGACTCCAGCCCGCTACTCATGCCAATTCTCAAAGACCCGAACTGCGATAAGCTATATGCTATATGCCATCAGCGGCCTGGGCCTGGGCCTGGCCATAAGCGCCTGGTTCTGGCTGCCGGCCCTGCTGGAGGGGAAGTACGCGCAATTGGAGCATCAGACCACCGGCTACTTGAATTACAGCAATCACTTTCGCGGCCTGGATCTGGTGCAACCCTCGCTTCTCTTCGACTACGCCATCGAGGCGGGGCAGACGCCCTTTGCCATGGGACTAGCCCAGGCCGTGCTCGCCCTCCTGGGCACGATAGTGATCGTCGGCTGGTGGATCAAACGCCGCCGCCCTGAGGCCCAGAGCGCGTTCCTCATCGCTGGCCTGGCCCTGGCTACTTTTCTCATCACCCCGCTCTCGCGCCCTCTGTGGGACAACGTGCCGCTGCTACCCTTTGTCCAGTTTCCCTGGCGCTTTCTGTCGGTGCAAGCCTTTTTCGCCAGCCTGGTCATCGGCTACCTGGGGACATGTCGGGGTGTTGGAGTCCCCAACTTGTTGGGGGTACGGGGCAATAAACCCGAACAAGGTTTCGACAGGCTCAACCCGACGGTTCGGGACTCCAACGCACTAACTTGCTGGCTGGCCTGCGTCGCGGGAACGGTGCTGCTAGTGACTGCCATGCTGGGCCTCAAGCCTGAGTACCTGCCCATCGGCGAGGCGGACATCACCGTGGAGCGCCTGATGCTCTACGAATACTTCACCGCCAACGTCGGCACCACCATCCGCCACGAGTACCTGCCCTGCTGGGTGGTGCCCCGCCCCTACACCTCCGAGGTGTTGCTGCGCAGCGGTGAGAAACCGCCGCCGCTGGCGATGGGCGGAGAGGTTAAAACGGCTGAACTGCTTTGGCGCAAGCCAGCAGCCGAGGGATGGGTCCTGGACGTGACCTCACCTCAAGCGTCTTTGGCCTTCCACACCTACTACTTCCCCGGCTGGCGGGCCTACGTGGACGGCCAAGCCAGGGAGGTGCGGCCCGTCGAGAATCTGGGCTACATCGGCCTCGATCTCGACCAGGGAGAGCACCAGGTCGTCCTGCGCCTGGAGCGCACGCCCCTGCGGGCTTTGGCTGAGGGGCTATCGCTAGTTGCTGTTGTGGCTGTCATCGGATTCCTAGCTGCAAGCTCGAAGCTCAAAGCTCAAAGCTCAAAGCTCAAATTCCTCGCCATGACAATTCTGCTGATAGGCGTTAACGGATTGCGGACTTCGGACCAACATATAGCTGACCACCCGACCACCCGACCACCTGACCAAGGACCATCAGACCAAACCATGGACTTTGACCGCCTGCCTTATCTGCACCACAATTCCCAAGGGGTGAACTTTGGCGGGGTGGCACGGCTGGAGAGTTACCAGCTTTCGGCGGACGAGGTGGAAGCTGGGGAAACCGTAGAGGTGGTTCTCCACTGGGATGAGGTCAAGAGCGAGGGCCTGGAAGCCAGCGTGCGCCTGACTTCTCCTGCTGAGTACCTCTTCCACACCAGCGCTGACCTGGCCGAGGATAGTGTCAAGATCGTCCAGTTTTCTCGAGAGCGCCGGCTGAGTAGGCTCATAGCACAGCGGAGAGCTGTATCGAAGCCAAGCGGGTCTTCTGGGCAAACCCGCTCGCTTGGTTTCGATACGCCTGCGGCTACTCAACCGGCGTTCGCTTTGCTCTCAGGCCGAGAACTGAATAGCCTTGAGGATAGCGCCCTCTTGCGGGCTGGGACGACGCGCCACCGTTTGAAAGTCCCCGCGGAAGCCGTTCGCGGCCTCTACCTGATCAGCGTAAGGTTAAGAGACGAGGAGGGCGAGATCAAGCCCATCACCGAGAGGGGCGAGACTCTGGGCACCACCTACCTGCGCCCCCTGCGCGTTCGCAGCCAACGCTGGGCCACGGGCGACGAGCCGACCCTGGCGACTTTCGGGCCGGGCATCGTCCTGAGCCAGGTGGAGACCGAACAGAAAACGCCCGAATCATTGGAGACCAGGCTGACCTGGCGAGTCGTTGAATCAGTGGCTGCCAACTACGGCCTGGCCCTGCGCCTGCGAGACTGGGATGGACAAACCCTTGCCGCGCTGGACACCCAACCTCACTACGGCCTGTACCCCACCAGCATGTGGCTAGAGGGGGAGTTGGTCAGCGGCCGCTACGTCCTGCTCTTACCTGAGGGCGCCCCGCCCGGTGCAGACTATTCGCTGGAGGTCATTCTCTACGAGGTGGCCTCGCTGGCCCCCATCGGCACGGCGCAGGTATCCAATGTGACTCTGACGGAGCCAACCATCAAAGCCACCTATCCCGTGCTCCAGGAGTTTGATCAGTTGGCCCTGGTCGAATTGAGTCCGGTGACGGCGCAGATAGAGCAGGGGCAACCCTTGCTCGTGCAGGCCAAATGGGCCGCCACCGAGCACCCCACCCGCGATTACGCCTGCCGCCTATCTCTGAGAGATAAAAGTGGGACGACCATCCAGTCGCAGACCGCACCGATAGCCAGGAGCTACGCCACCTCCTTCTGGCCGGCCAACGCCATCGTGGCCAGCCGCTATCAGATGATGCTCGATCCCCTGCTGCCTCCGGGGCGCTACGATCTAGTCATAGCTGTGGACGACGCTCAGACGGACGAAGGCTGCGGGGAATTCGTTCTCCCGCTGGGCATTGAGATCAAGGGGAGAGAGCGCAGCTACGATATACCCGCCATGCAGGCTAGGCTGGACGTGAGCTTCGGCAGCCAGATGCGCCTTCTGGGCTATGATCTAAGTCGTGAGGAGGGGGAGCTGCGGCTGGGGCTGCACTGGCAAGCGCTGCAGCAAATGGAGGAAGATTACAGAGTCTTCGTCCACCTTTTCGATCCTGCTACAGAGGTGATCGTGGCCCAGGACGACGCCATGCCTCGTCAGAACCAGTATCCCACTTCCTGGTGGGCTGAGGGCGAGGTAGTCAGCGATGTGGTCATCATCTCCCTGAAGGACGTGCCCCCAGGCCGCTATCGCCTGGCCCTGGGCGTCTACAATCCGCGAACGATGGATCGCCTGGCGGCCGTCGGCCCTGAAGGCATCCCTGTCGCCGACAACCGAGTCATCTTGGATGAGGAGGTGCAAAATTGAGACCCCTGCGATTCCTGATCATATTGGCGATGATAACGGCAGTGTTAGCGATAGTTCCTACTCTTTCGTCTGCGGTCGAACCGGGAGACGTGTTGATAAATGAAGTGGCGTTCAAAGAATCGAACGATTGGATCGAATTCTATGTGCTGCAAACTGCCAACTACGAGGACTTCAGGATCTACGAAGGAACCAAGTTGGTAAAAGAGTTTCCCAAGATCACGGCTTCAGCCGGCGACTACATCGTCTTGCACTTCAACGATTCGACGAGCGATGAGAGTGATGCTACTGGTGGCAAAGGCGCAAATGGCTATTGGGATATCTACACTGACGACCCAAGGCTAACGGGGACGGATAATGTAGTGAGAATCCAGAGGGCGGGAACCGAATCCGTCCACGATACCATTGATGCCGTCATCTGGTCAAACAACAATGGTAATTTTACAGCCAACAAAAAGGTGGCCAACGACCTTGTTGCCGCCGGGCATTGGAATACAGAAGCAGACTTTTCGAGCACTCGCGACAGCGATGCCTGGACGGACAGCGGCGACGTCAAGGCAGGCAAGTCAATAGGCCGGGATGCATCTTCCACTGACATTAACAGCAAGGCCGACTGGCATCTGTTCACCAGTCAAACTCCAGGCGCGGCCAATCCGACTATGGGTACCCCTGGGGATGTGCTGATCAATGAGGCGGCGCCCAATGAGGACGAGGATTGTATCGAGTTCGTCAACGCCTCGGAGGAGAGCATCAACATCCAGTACTGGCTGGTGAGGAAACGGAGCACAGAAGTGAAAGTCTTCCCCGCCTATACGATAGCTCCGGACGAGTACATCGTCCTGCACTTCGATGGCGATCCAGCCGATGACGAGACCACGGTGGATACCAACAGCAACGGTTATCGCGATTTCTATGCCGCTTACATCGGTTTAACATCCACGGATGACGTGATCATCCTGGAGGATGGGGCGAATACCATGATTGATACTCTGGTCTTCGCCAATAACGACGGGACGTGGGCGAATCCCCAACAAAATGCATTTAACAGCATAGTGGACGCAGGTTATTGGGAGGGCACGCCTGACGGTGGGGCAACAATAAACGAGGCCGAAAGCGCCGATTGGAGCGAGGGAGGTGAAGGCAAGTCCCTGGGCAGAGACAGTTCCTCCACCGACACCAATGCCAAAGCCGACTGGCATGTGTTCACCAGTCACACCCCTGGAGAAGCCAATCCTGTCCTGGGCAACCCCGGCGATGTCCTGATCAATGAAGTGGCGCCCAGCGATGCCGAGGACTGGATCGAGTTCCGCAATATGTCAGGCGAGGGCCTAAACATCCAGTACTGGCTCGTGAGGGAACGAAGCACGGTGGTGAAGACTTTTCCAGCTTACATTGCAGATCCTGGGGAGTATTTTGTCCTCAACTTCGACGGCGATCCAGCCGACGACGAAATCGCAGGGGATTCCAACGGCAACGGCTATCGTGACTTCTACACTGCCGACAGCGGCCTCACGGGCACGGACAATGTGATCATCCTGGAGGATGGGGCCAGCACCATGATTGACGCCCTGGCGTATGCCAACAATAATGGGACGTGGGCGGGCGCGCAGCAGACGGCCTTTAACAACGTAGTCGAAGCCGGCCACTGGGAAGGCACAGTGGATGGGGGAGCAACGGTAAACGAGCCTGAGTGCGCTGATTGGAGCAATGGGGCCAAAGGTAAGTCTTTGGGTAGAGGTGCGAGGTCTAAAGATGCGGGCCGTAAGAACGACTGGTATCTGGCACTCTCAACCAAAGGCAAGGTCAATCCAGGCTGGCCCCACTCCGTGACCGTGACGGCGGAGCCCGCCAGCATCCCTGCGGGCGGCATCTCCGTCTCTACCATCAGCGCTGAAGTCACGGATGTTAGCAACAAGCCCGTGGCCGATGGGACGACGGTCGTTTTTGCTACCGACCTGGGCACTCTGAGCAATATCACTGCCGAGATCGTTGATGGAATAGCCGCGGTGATGCTGAGGGCCGGCACTGTACCGGGAAAAGCCACGGTGACGGCCACGTCCCTCAGAAGAGTCTCCGGCCAGGTCAGTGTCCAGTTCACTTTCATACCCACCCAAATCGGTGCCCGCATCCCGTTGCCCGCTGTTGATAACGAGCGCGGCTGGGAGACCCTGATCCAGGTGCAGAACGCGGGTGATGAAAGCACCGGGGCGATCGTGTTCTTCTGGGGGGAGTACTCAGGCCAGTGCCCGGACAACGATCCAGGCCCGGCAGGAGTTGCTTGTATGATGATCCCTAAGAACGCTGTCTGCACCCTGAGGTCTCAGATCCCCGACCTGGCAAGGTCAGCGATAGTCTACTCGGTGAATAAGGACCGCTTTGACAGGGCCTGTAAAAAAGCTGCTCGTGCTGTGGACAATAGCAGCAAGTGGAAGAAATGGGAGGATGATTATGAGGACACTGGCCAGCCGGTGGCGGTGATAGTCCAGCGCCACGGGCCTAACGACTATGACACCGTGGTTTCGAGTGCCTACGCTGGCATCGCCGAAGACATGGAAGGGAGCGAGCCTCCCTATCAATATTTTGCGCCCTACGCCATGAGGCGGTATTACAACCTGGATACAGAGGTGATTATCCAAAACTCCGGCCAGAGGTGCACCTCGGTGTGGCTCCACTATCAAAAGCAAGGAGGGGGTTGCAGCTTCAGCCATGCGGAGCACATCGAGCAGTTGGCGCCAGGGGAATCCGTGCGGAAAAGGGTGCCGGAGGCGCTGGGTGTCGGCTGGCTGGGTTCGGTCTACGTCACGGCCAACGAGCCTCTGGCCATCATCGTGGATCAGGCCAGCTTCCCGCCGTCGGTGGATCGGGGCGTGCTGCTGACCTACGAAGCCCGGCCCTACAAGCTCACCACGGACACGCTCTTCTATGCCGACCTGGTCTTCCGCGAGCTGAGCGGCTGGGAAGCCAGCATCCAGGTGCAGAACCTGACCCAGGAATCCCTGCCCGCTTTCGTGACCGTCGAATTCTTCGACCAGAGCGGCGATTCTATCCTTTTCCTGGGCGACTGGGTATGTCCTGCTGGAGGGGCTACTTTCTACCTGCCGGCCATCGCCGGCCTGGGGGTCGAATACGCTGGGGCAGCGGTGATCCAATCGCACCGCCAGGTGGGCTATCCCAGCGGTGAGGAGACCGACGGCCAGCCCATCTTCGCGGTGGTTGATCTCAAGAAAGCACTCCAGGATCGGGAGGACGCCCAGGGAGGCAGCTACAATGCTCACGCCGAGAGCGAGAACATGGGAGCCAGCGCTATCATGCTTCCCTTTTTGGCCAGGGATCATCAAGGCGTGACCTCTCTGATCGCCGTCCGCAACAGTTCCAACTGCAACGACGTAAAGCTCAAGCTAGAGATCAGAGACGAGACGGGGGCCGTCGTTAGCTTGGTGGGCCACTTCTGGCTGCGCGCTGGGCACGTCAAGCTCATAGACCTGGCCAACGTGGGCAGCATTGTGCCTGGCTTCGTTGGCGCGGGGATAGCAGAGGTCACCGACGTGCAACAACTGTGCGACACGGACGGCGATGGAGATGTGGATCAGTCACCAACCATGCCTTCTGTGGTGGTGGTGAACGAGGGTGCTGGCCCTGGTGACGTCACCTCGGTATACGAGGGCATTCCCATGAGGTAGTAGCCCGTCGCATCCCGCGTTGAACGTCTCAGAATTTCATTCGCAGTCCAGCAGAGCGGAAGAGAGCTCTGAACCGCCCACCCCTGGCGGGCATTGGACATAAGAAACCTTAAAATATTCAAAACTGGTGCTGGCAGGCCGTATCTAAAACGGACTTTTTACGTTATAATAGGTAGAGTTGGTCGCAAAGTACCTCTGTGTCGCTTGCCGGGGGGGAGCGAGCGAGATGCCCCATAACTGCCTCTACTCAAGCTTTGCAATATCTATAACGGACCACGCAACTACGCGGCGGCCGTTTTTTCCTGTCTGCTTGACGCCGGTTCGTGAGGGGTGAAGGATTCACCCTGGGAACCGGCGTTTTACGTGGACCCTGACTCGCTGGCGGCCAGGAACCATACTCGGAGCGGGCATCTGCGGCCAAGGCCGGTCCCCCCCGAACGGCCTTGGCCTGCATCCCCCCGATGTGCCGTTCTGAGCACGCATGAAGGGGGGAGATCAGTGCCGTAAATAAGTGACCATTCTGTTACTCTGTTAGCTCTGGGTAGCAGGATTGGACTGCACAAGGAGGTTCTCAATGAGTCAGATTATGCGCCACAATCGTTGGATGCTCGTCCTGGTTGCGGTTCTTTTCGCTGGCTTCCTGTCAGCCGTGCTGATAGGTCCCCTTGGCACTCTTCAGCCCGCCCCGGTCGGGGCTCAGACCTCTCGCATGTCCTCCTCTCCGGAGAACGTCACCGGAGACGATGCGGTCAACGCAGCGGGCTTGAACGCAGCACCCACATTTAACTGCGAGAACACCAACTTCGACTTTAAGGGGGGCGTCTACGGCGACACGATCCTCAATCCGGGGGACGATGGCGCGAACGCAGCGTTCCGGCTACCTGAGGGCATTGATACCTCCTCCGTCATTGACTTTCAGCCGATGATCACCCTCATGGATGGATGGCAGTTCTTTGGCTCATGGCAACTGCTCGGCACACAGGCTCGCCACGCGGATATAGCTGGAATGTGGTACCTCATCTCGCCCCGCATCAATCTCTTTGACGTCTCACAACCCATCACGCTCACCTTTGAATACGACCTGGACCAGGACGCTATTCGAGGCTGGGTTGAGATTTCTATCAATGGGAGCGGCTGGGTTGATCTGTATCCTGGCCCAGGCCAGTCATTGGAGAAGGGCAGTGGGAAGAAGGCAGAAGTCAGTTTGTCTGACTATGCCTTTTCGATCATCCAGCTCCGGTGGGGGCTGGAGACCACTTGTCAGTGCGGGGATTCGAAAGTTTGTGGTGACTGCACCAATCATTTTGTGGTTAAGAACGTGGAGATCAAAGGAGGCATCGGTGCCGAGGATGGCATGGGGATGGAGGAACTGGAGCACCGCCTGTACATCGCCGATACGGGCAACCATCGTGTCCAGATCTTCGAGTATGAGTCCGATGGGTCTACGCTGACATTCAAGGGATTCACGTTGACACCCGATGACAAGCCCGGATCCTACGGGGACGGCGACGGCGAATTCCACCTGCCCGAAGACGTAGTCGTGGGACCCGACGCCGTGGTCTACGTGGCCGACACCGGCAACCACCGCATTGAGTACTTCGACGCGGATGGCAACTTCCTGGGACAGTTTGGAAGCTACGGCGACGTGATCCTTAGTCAGGGAGACCCTGCCGAGGACGCGGAGTTCAACTCGCCCAGCGGCGTGGCCGCCAGCGCCTGGCACCTCATCTCGTCATTCGAAAATGGACCCGATGCGGACTACTTCTTCCTGTACGTGGCCGACACGGGTAATCACCGCGTTCAGAGGTTTAAGATCGAGAAAAATGGTGGGACGCCTAAGTATGATGGTGAGTGGGGCTACTATGGGGATGCAGACGGCGAGTTCAACTCGCCGGAAGGCATTGACATAGACCCCATTGAGACCCCTGAGGATCTCGGCTTGGGGGCCCCTATCCCCTGCGAGCTCGAGAACTGGGAGGCCCGCGTCTACGTGGCAGATACCAACAATCACCGGGTGCAGTCCTTCAGCCTGCAGGGCGACTTCAAGGCCAAAATTGGCAGCTACGGTGATGCCATCCCATCGCAGGGGGCTACAACGGGAGTCGAGTTCAACTCGCCCCAGGACGTCGGTGTTGGCATCCGTCTGGAGGGCATGCTGGGCTTCGTCCAGGGATGTGCTTCCCGGCTGGTTGACCTCCATGTCGCCGATACCGGGAATCATCGCATCATGTACCTGCTCCGGCAAGAAGACGCGGATGATCATGAGTTCCAAAACCAGTTTGGTCGCTATGGCGACGAAGACGGACAGTTCAACTCTCTAGCCGGCATCGCCGCTGATCGTCTCCACCCGGATGACGTCGGTCTGGAAAGCGATATCTTCACCACCGACACGTGGAATCACCGCTACCAGCGCTCCAGTCGCCAGGTCGGTGGCGGGATGCTTCCTTAGCAACTTGAATGGACAGGAAAATGAAACATAAACGCAACTACAACAAGGCCCGGTTGGGCCACACTTGCGCCAAAGGATTGTATCTGTTTCTTCTCGCTGCGCTGATGGCCGGGTTGGTGCTGAGCGGGGGGCCGGGGTCGGTGCCAGTAGCCTATGCGGCCGGCTTTCTGGTCAACAACTACGGCGACGATGTTGACTGTAACCCGGGCGACGGCATATGCGAGACTGTGCCATTTAATGGCCAATGCACGCTGCGGGCGGCCATTATGGAGGCTAACGTCTGGCCCGGTTCCGACGCCATCGATCTCCCGCCCGGCACCTACCTTCTGACCCGTGCCGGTGCTGGCGAGGATCAAGCCGATACCGGCGATCTGGACATCACCGACGGTCTGACCATCACCGGCGCGGGCGCAGCTGCCACAATTGTTGACGGTGTCACCCTCGACCGGGTTTTTGACATCTTGCTTGGTGCTACCTTGAATATCTCCGGTGTGACGATCCAGAACGGGGATACTACAGGGGATATCACCGTAGTGGGGGGCGGTATCAAGGGCATCGGCGGCGGCATCAGAAATCAAGGTGCGCTGACTCTGACTAACGTCAACGTTCAAAACAACACGGCCACCTTCGATGCCGGTGGTGGCATTGCCAATCAAGGCACTCTTGTGGTGATTGGCGGCACCATGAGCGGCAACTCGGCGCGTGACGCTGGCGGCGGTATCTTCAATCTCGGCACGGCAACGTTGAACAATGTCACCGTCAGTGACAACACTGTGGAACGCCGGGGCGGCGGCATCGCCACCCTCGGCTCACTGACGCTGACTGGCAGCACCGTCAGCGGCAACACCGCCAATCGGCAAGGTGGCGGCATCTTCAGCGAGGGCATACTGGTGATCAACACCAGTACCATAAACGACAACACTATCAATGTGCCAGGTTCCTTCGGTGGCGGCATCTATAACGTCGGTCTGTTGACCATGGACCAGAGCACCATCCGCGATAACACAGCCCGCAAGGGCGGCGGCGGGCTCCTCCATTCCAGCACTGCTAACGCCACGCTGACCGACAGCACCATCAGCGGCAACATCGTCTCCCTGCAAGGCATGGGCGGCGGTGGCATCTACAACCGCGGGCCTATGTCGCTCACCAACGTCACCATCAGTGGTAATGAAGCCTCCGCCGGGTACGGAGCGGCCATCCGCAACAATGCCGGCTCCAACCTGGAGGTAACCTTCACCACTATCTATACCAATACTGGTATTAACAGCATCCACAACCTGGGTACTGCCACATTCAAGAACACGATCGTTGCGGGGGGCACCGGCGTAAGTGAGAAGGTCGTCGTCACCTCCGAGGGCTACAACCTGGAAAGCGCCAATAGCTGTGGCTTCACGAAGCCGGGCGACCTGATCAACATTACCGATCCGCGCCTTGGCTCGCTGGCTGATAACGGAGGTCCTACCCTGACCCACGGCTTGTACTCCGACAGCCCGGCCCTTGACCAGATTCCGGCGGGGACCAACGGTTGTGGCACCACAGTAACCAATGACCAGCGCGGTGTGGTCCGCCCCAAAAATCTATTGTGTGACATCGGAGCCTTTGAAGATCCCATAACTGCCGTCCTGGAGACGGGATGTTATGATTTCGATGGAGATGGGGAGGTAGGCGTCGCCGACATCATGCTGGTAGCCAGCCGCTGGAACAGCTCGGTGGGCGATGACAACTACGAGCCTCACTTTGACGTGGACGAGGACGGGCGCATCACCGTAGTGGATATCATGCAGGTGGCTGCTCAGTGGGGCCAGCTCTGCCCCTGATAGAGGTCTGCCACCCTCAAAGCTAATAGCAAAAGGAGGTTAGCTAGATGAACATTCATATCAATAGCGATCATGGAGGCCTAAGCTCTCATCTGGTACGTCGCGTGCTACCCGCTGACCGAGCCCGACCCAGATTCGTGATCTTAATCGCGGTGCTCGCCGCCCTGCTCATCGTGGCGCTGGTCATCGGGTCGTTGGTGGTTTTTGCCGCCGGCGATCTGGTGGTGACGTTCTCATCGGCGCCATCACCGGCTCCGTTCAGAGCGGGTACCAGCCACTCGTTCCAGGTCACGGTGCACAACGGAGAACCGGACCCACCCGCCGAGGCCGTGGAGTTTCAATATCGGGCACCGGCCGGGGTGGTGATCACGTCCATCGTTTCTTCTGTCGGCCCCTGCGAGGTCGGCACCGAGGGCGACCCCAGTGACCCGTCCATCTGCTCCTTGGGGAACATGGGATCAACCGATGTCACCGTCGACATTACCGTGTACGTGCTCCCGGACGTCCCGCACGGCACGTTGCTAGACCACGACGTGCGGGCCTGGCAGACGTGGACTGAGGAGAACCCATTCGACAACGAGAACCACGCCTTCGTCACAGTAGAAGCCGAGGCCGACCTCTCTGTGTCAAAGATAGCCGAGGGCGACGTGGTCACCGGCTATGACGACAACACCTTCGAGGACATCCTCACGCCCACCCCAAATGTGGTGACGGCCGGCGAGTTGATCAAGTACACCGCCACCATCACCAACGCTGGCCCGTCGGATGCCCAGAACGTGGTGGTCAGCGATACCCTGCCGGCCAAGTTCGATTTCATAGAGAGTGTGCCTGCCGGCTGTTGGGCCAACGCCGCCAACCCGCTGCTGGTTACCTGCCTGCTGGACACCATGCCGGCCACCACCACCCAGCAGTTGGAGCTGGTGGTTCGCACCCGGCCGGACGCGGCCATTGACGACCCCGATGACGGCGACAACGAGCGCACCGCGACCAACAACGTTGAGGTGTCGAGCGACACCGCTGAACCAACGTCTGACCCAACGCCGAACACATTCGCCCTACCAGTGACCGTGAACGCGCGCGCTAACCTGCAGATCACCAAGACCGACATCCCCGACCCGGTGCTGGCCGGCGAGGAAGTGAAATACATCATCACAGCCAAGAACCTCGGCCCATCCAAGTCCCGCGCCGTCGTCATCACCGATACGCTGCCAAGTGGCCTGGTCTTCGTCCGCTGTGAGCCGGTTGATCCGGATGAAGTACCTGTGTGCAGCTACGACCAGGCTGCCAACACCGTCACCCTCACGGACTTCCGCATTGAGGGTCTGCTTCGGGACGACCTGATGCCAGACGAGGTGCGAGCCTTCCGCATCGTGGCCTACGCCCGCAGCAACCTGGTCAAAGAGCCCGATCTCTATAATGAACCGGATGCGGTGGGCAACCTGGTGACCATCACCGACACGGTCTTCATCACGGATGTACTCGACATCACCGACTGGTACGCAGCCAACAATACCGACCGCGAGCTGACCGGTGTCACCAGCGAGGCCGATCTGGCGGTGCGCAAGACGGACACGCCCAACCCCACACCCGATGATGGCTACCTGATCTACGACCCCGTCACCAACAGCTTCATCTACACCTACACGATCACCGTCGAGAACCTGGGGCCGTCGGACGCCGGCCGGGTGATCCTGACCGACACGCTGCCGATCTATGCCAGCCTGGACATGGTGGGCGGCGATCCGATGACGGCCATTGATGCGCCGACCGCCCGGGACGTGCGCTTCCGCGACGATGGGGTGGTCATCGTAGACTGGGGCCAAATCGCCGGCAACGATGACCGGCGCGATGACCTGGATCTGACTAATCCCCTCAATCCGAGCCTGCCCACGACGCGCACCCTCACCATCCGCGTGCGGGTGGACGCCGACGTGGCGCCGGACATCGGCTTCCTGGAGAACCGGGTGGAGGTGACCACTGTGCCCGGTGACGTCTGTCCGACCCAGCTCGGCACCCCAGTCTGCCCGGACCCGTGGCCCCACGGCTACACCCCGACGCCGGATCCGGACCTGAGCAACAACGTGTACATCGAGTACACAGCGCTGGTGGCGCCGGAGGTCAAGGTGGACAAGAAGGTCTACGTCCGCAAAAGCCTGGCCAGAGACATTGACGTCACCACGGACGGCCTGACGGAGGTGGAGCGCTGTGAGACCTACGCCACCGACGACATCCTGACCTTACCGGGTGACGAGGTGACCTACTGCTACCTCATCACCAATGAGGGCGACTCCTGGCTCCACTCGATCACGCTGGAGGACCTGTCCGACCCGCTCATCTACCGCGCGCCGACCACCGACTTCACTGTTGTGGACCCGAGCCCGGCGCCAGCGCGGTGGGACCCTCCACCCTATGTGAGCGGCGCGGGCGAAGCCCAGACCATCACCATCAAGACGACATATGCCGAGGTGGCTGTTCTGTCGCCGAAAGGCGTGCCGGATCCGGATGGCTACGACCACATCCTGATCATCCGCAGCTTCACGGTGGACTTCCCAGAGCTTGGCTCCATCGCTGGGGTTGTCTGGGAGGACAAAAACGAGAACCACGTGGTTGACTTGGGCGAGCCACTCTTGGCAGGCATGGAAGTAGATCTGTTTTACGAGTCGGGCTTCCCCCTGGCCTTGGACACCAGGACCACTGGTGCTGACGGGCGATATGCGTTTCACGGTGTGGCGCCAGGAAAGTATAAGGTGCGGGTTCGCGATCCGGGTCCCCCATCCGTGCTTCTCGGCGTCTTACCTGTGATCGAATTCGACCCGCCGAAAGGGTACTCGATAGCCAACCTCGACGTACTCACCGGTGAGTGGTATATCGAGAGTGAGGAGTATAGCGAGCCCATATTCCGGATGTTGGGCACCAACACGGCGCGGGTGGACACGATACCGAGCACCAAGTATAGCACCCCCCTGCCGGGCATCGAGCCCTCCGGCGATTGCGTTGATCCCAATCTCGTCTGCGACACGGACCTGCTCCACGACACCCTGGCCCTGCCGGTGCTGGAGGATACTACCAAGGAGTGGGCCATCTACGAGGACAACGGGGACGACCTGCCCAGCCCGAACGACGTCATCGAGTACACGGTGGATATCCCCAACACGGGCATCATTGAGGCCACGGAGGTGGAGTTCTACGACGGGCTGTACAACTGGATCAATGACGACGCGGATGACTTGAAAGTGCCAGGTTGGCTGATCAACGGCAGCGTGTCTGCCGCCATCCACGTCTACGGCCGTGAGCCCGACACCGGGCGCGTCATTGACGCCGACCTGCAACCGCCAGACCTGGCCTTCGGCGAGGACCTCCTGCTCCGCACTTACGCGCCAGCGATTGGCGGCGGCTATCTTGAGCTCACCTATCCCTCTGCCATCGTGCTGGACAGCGAGATCCTCAAGGGCAACACCTCCGGCGACGACGAGGTCCAGGTGGCTACGCGGCTGGCGATCCCGCCCGTGGGCTACCTGCTGCGCTTCGACGGCGTCACCTACGACCCGCCCATCCCGGTCACCTTCTCCCTGCGCATCAAGTACCGGGTGCTCATCAAGGAGACGAAGTACGTGAGGCTGGGTACCATCGTCCTTAGCCACGGCTGGGTGACCTACAACGAGATTGGCCTCTTCGACGACCGATTCCCGGACTTCGACCCGACGGATCCGGGTCTGGATGCCTATACAGCGGACAACAAGGTGGCCAACTACCACGCTGGCACACCGGGTCAGGACTGGGATAGCCCTGAGTTCCCCGGCTGGCCGGAGATTCCGCCGGATGTTGAGCCCACGAACTACCTGGGCGATCGCTTCGACGACTACGCGCTGCCTGGCGCGCCCATCCGTAACGACGACGACCCGACCTGGTTCAAGCTGGTGCGCGAGCCGCGTCGCATCCAGTTGCCCGCCATTGATCACGAGGATGGTTGGGAAACCCAGATCCAGGTGCAGAACGGCGGTGATGACAACACCGGAGTGATCGTGTTCTTCTGGGGCGAGTACTCAGGCATGTGCCCCTACAGCGATCCGGGCCCAATTGGCTATGCTTGCAAGTGGGTCGCTGAGAACGGTCTCTGGTCGCTAGAGGATCAGATCATCCCCAGCACGGCGAAGTCAGCGATAGTCTACTCGGTGGACGAGAACCTCTTTGACGAGGCCTGCGCAGATGCTGCTGGTACTGTGAACGACAGTATCCCCTCTTTGAAGTGGAGGGCCTGGGAGGATGATTATGAGGGCACCGGTGAGCCGATAGCAGTGATAGTCCAGCGCGCAGGGCCTAACGACTTTGGTACCATGGTTTCGAGCGCCTACCCTGGCATCTCGGAGAACAGTGCGGGGGGTGGACCTGAGTATCAGTACTTTGCGCCCTACGCCATGAGGCAGTATCACAACCTGGATACGGAGATGATCATCCATAACTCCGGTCAGAGGTGCACTGAAGTGTGGCTCGAGTATCAAAAGCAAGGAGATGACGGTTTCAGCTACGAGGAGCGCGTCACGCAGTTGGCGCCGGGAGAATCCATACGGAAGAGGGTGCCGGCGGTGTTGGGTGCCGAGTGGCTGGGTTCGATCTACGTCACGGCCAACGAGCCTCTAGGGATCGTCGTGGATCAGACCAGCTTCCTGCCGTCGGATGATCGGGGGACGCTGCTGACCTATGAAGCCCGGCCCTACAAGCTCACCACGGACACACTCTTTTATGCCGACCTGGTCTGGCGCGAGCTGAGCGGCTGGGAAGCCAGCATTCAGGTGCAGAACCTGACCCAGCACTCCCTGCCCACCTTCGTGACGGTGGAGTTCTTCGACGCCAGTGGCGATTCCATCCTCTTCCTGGGCGACTGGGTCCCTCGTGCTGGAGGTACCACCTTCTACCTGCCGGCCGTCACTGACCTGGGTATGGGATACGCCGGCGCAGCGGTAATCCAGTCTCACCAGCAGGTGGACTATCCCGGTCAGCATCACCCGAATGGTGAGCCCATCTTCGCCGTGGTTGACCTGAAGAAGACCAAGATGTACGATGAGGCCCTGCATCGCTGGAGACACACCATCGCTGGTGAGATCCAAGGTGGGGCCTACAACGCTCTTGCGGAGGGCGAAAAGAAAGAAGCCAGCGCCGTCATGCTTCCCTTCTTGGCCAAGGCCAAGAATGACCAGGGCGTGACCTCTCTGATGGCCATCCGCAACAACTCCAACTGCAACCAGATAGAGCTCAAGCTGGAGGTCAGAAAAGGGACCGGGACCGTCGTTAGCTATGTGCACATCTTCAACCTACCCCCTGGGCATATCAAGCTCATAGACTTGGCCAACGTGGGCAGCGTGAATCCTGGCTTCGTTGGCGCAGGGGCAGTAAGGATCCTACACGTGAATCAGTTGTGCGACGTGGACAACGATGGGTATATGGATGAGACACCAACCATGCTTTCTGTGGTAGTGGTGAACAAGGGTGCTGGCTCTGGTGACATCACCTCGGTATACGAGGGCATCCCCGTGGCTTATTGGGGTTTCCCGTGAGGTAGGCCCGTCCGCATCCCGTTGACAGCCAACAGAAAAAGCCACCAGGATTACCCTGGTGGCTTTTTCGTGTTCATCCGGCTCTCGGTTCGTGAACCATGCCCTGGCACTACAATGTGATTTTAACGTAACATGCGCCCTGAGGCCTGTCCCCGGGCCGACTCTGGTGCGAAATACGTCCAAAAACGGCCCGATGACGGGTCTTGGAGTTTATATCAAAATTCCAGGACCGCTATTCGATCACCGAGATGCCCTCGTAGATCGCCGTGATGTCGCCGGGGCCGGTGCCCTGCTGCACCACCACGGCTGAGGGCCTGACCCCAGTCAAGCCATCATTGCCCACCACCTTCACCCTGCCCGCACCGACGAAGCCGGGAATCAGGCTGCCTATGTTGGCCAGATCAATGGTCTTCAGGTGGCGGGGCGGGAGCCAGAAGATGGGAATCCTGGTAACTACACTCCCGGTTCCATCGCTGATCTCTACCGTGAGCTTTATCCCGTTGTTATCAGAGTTATTGCGGATGGTGATCAGTGAGGTCACGCCCTGGTACTCTCTGACCAAGGAGGGGAGTGCAATGTCCGTCACCGTTTCCTGCTCGTTCTTCGCATGGGCGTTGTAGCTGCCCCCCTGCCTCGTGGCAGGATGTTTCAGGTCAACCACAGCGAAGATAGGCTCACTGCGGGAATGGATCACGGCTGCCCCCACGTAGTTCATCCCCAGGTCAATGATAGACGGCAGGTAGAAGGTGGCAGAGCCATTGGCACAGACCCAGTCGCTGAGGGAAAAGAGGTGATCGCCGCTGTTATCCATGAATTCCACCGTGACGAAGGTGGGCTGGGAGTGTTGGGTCAGGTTCTGCACTTGGATGCCCACGTCCCAACCACTCCACTCCCGGTAGATGAGGTCGGCATAGAAGACCGTGTCTTCAGAATCCTTATAGGGATGAGCCAGGTAGGTCAACAGCATATCCTGGCCCGTCGAGAGGGGCTCGAAGCTCGTCTGATCTACAATGATGCCCAAAGGCTGGCTGGCGGTGATGTAGGCCGAACCCAGCCAGGCGTCGTCGCCGCCCAGCTCTGGCACGCGGGGCACCCTCACTCGCACCGCCTCGCCCGGCGCCAGTTGCTGGATATGCTGGGCGTAGCTCAACTTGCAGCTCTCCTGTTCCCGATAATAGATCCAAACGGAGACACAGTACCGGCCAGAGTTCTGGATGGTCATCTCGGTATCCAGGTCATGGTAGCCTTTCATGAGATAGGGCGCGAAGTAGCCGTAGGGAGGCCTACTCCCTTCCATCGTCTCGTCTATCCCCACGTAGGTGCTGGAGACAGTGGCGCCAAAGTCGTCGGGGCCAACTCGGTTGATGGTCACTGCCAAAGGCTGGCCGGTGCCCTCGTAGTCCTCCTTCCAGACATTCCAGTCCGCCGTGGTGGTGAGATCAGCGTCGGCGCAGGCGTCTTGGAAGTCACTGTCGTCAACCGAGTAGATGATGGCCGAGCAGGCATCGGTCGGGATCTGGCCGCGCAGGGTCCAGACCCCATTCTCAGGGATGCTCATGCAGGCGTGACCCATAGGCCCAGGATCGTTGGAGGGACATAGGCCTGAATAGGCTCCCCAGAAGAACGCTACCGCCCCTGTCCTCTCATCCCCCACGTTCTGCACCTGGATCCGGGTGCTCCAGCCACCCTTCTTGTCAATGCGGGGGATCTGAACCCTTCTGCCAGGTTCAGCAGCCGATGCGGTGATGGCGGTCGGGAGCTGCAGCGCGCACACCAGTCCCACGACCGATACTAAAGCCAGGATAAAATACCGCTTTTTCATCAGCAACGCTCCTTATCATGTAAATGAGCGTGATCAAAGGGTCTGTAAAGAAATAAGTTCCCCAATCGGTGTCATTGCGAGCTGCTCCATAGCGCGGTCGCGCTACTCATTGTGTAAGAAACCCGTCAGCGCCGGCCGAGTAGGAGCGACTTGGGTTGAGCCTGTCGAAACCAGCGACGTATCGAGGCCAAGCGGGTTGTCGGTAGAGCCGCTCACTTGGTTTCGATACGCTCCGCTACTCAACCGGCGTTCGCTCCCCGGGTTTTGCACACGACGGTTTGTTTCTTAGTAGGAGCGTTTTTTGCGACGAAGCAATCTCCTTGCTGAACAAAGGTGGGGATTGCTTCGCAAAAAGCGCTCGCAATGACATCGTGTCGGGAAGTTATTCTTTAACGAACCCAAAGGTCTCACGGCGCGGGAAGCTGTACACTGAATTCCCACGTATGCATAAGGAAGGGCAAGAAGAGCCTATACTCCCCGCCTCCCGTCGTCACCCGCTTCTCGATCACGTTGCCCGCCCCGTCGTCGAGGAGCACGCTGTTGGTGATGGGCCCCTGCCCTGTAGCCTGCACTGCGAAGCGGACAGTGGCCATGCCGTTGACCGGCACACGCCCGCTCCAGGTGAGGCGGTGGGTGGAGGTATCGTAGACGGCTGGCCCGCCGCTGCCCGCCCAGGCCGAGCCGGGGACGTAGACGACCTCGGTGGGAAGGGTGTCGGTCAGAGTGACCATCGCCGGGCCGCTGCCCCCGTTTTTCACCAGGATGGTATAGGTCAGCACCTGGCCGGGACTCTCCGCCCCCCCTTCCCCGGGGCTGCTGCTAACCCGCTTCTCCGAGGGGCTCAGATCCGGGGCCGCTATCGTCGTGGTGGCCGTGCGGGTGAAAGGCGAGTGCACACCGTCGTCAATGGTGGCTGTGTTGACGACGACCGTGCCATCTGGCAAGGGGAGCACGGTTCTCACGGCGAAGGAGAAGGAGGCTTGGCTGCCGCTGGGCACAGCGCCGCTCCACATGATACGGTTGGCGATATCATCGTAGATCGCCCCGCCAGTCGCGCTGCCCGGCTGGTAGACGGCGTGGGGAGGGATGGGGTCAACGACAGCCACCTCCGCCGCGTCGGCGATCCCCGCGTTGTGCAGGGTCAGGGTGTAGGTCAGCACCTCGCCGGGGATGGCCACGCTCTTATCCGCCTTCTTGGTCGAACCCTCCAGCTCGATGGTGTTGACCCGTGTCGTCGCCCGACGCTCGTAGGTCGTGCCCCGCCCATTGTCAATAATCGCCGTGTTGGTGATGATCGTCTCCGTCGGCAGCGGGTCGGCGATTTTCACCTGGAAGGCGATGGCGTGCGGCGGGGAAGGAGGTGAGATCAGAATAGCTAACCCGTCGCGCACGTAGGCTTCGTTGTAAACAACGGTCAGACCCTGGGCGCCGTCGGCGTTCTGAACACCGATGGTGGCCTCGTCCAGGCGATCAATCATGGACTGGTATTGATAGGTGATGGAGCCATCGGCTCGCAGGATGACCTGGAAAGTGTAGGGGCCACCGCTGCTGAAGTGGGGCGCCCCTACATAGGAGACCACCAGAGCGTCCTGGTTGTTGCTCCAATAGTAGCCCTCCCCGCTGCTGGAGAAGCTAAGATCATCCCAGAAGGGAGCCAGCAGGTTGCCCGGAGCTGTGGGATCGGGCAGAGCCGAGTTGCCAAAGTTGGAGCCGGAGATGGGCGACAGGCTCAGGAAGCCGTTGCTGCTGAGGTAGAACTGGGTGAATCCCTCGTTGTAAAAGGGGAAAGAAAAGCCGATGGGGAAGGGGCCGACGTTGGTGTCGTCGCCCAGGTCGGTGATGGGCGTGCCGATGCCGCTGATGTCCACCCACTTGTAGACCGGGCCGCTGGGCTGATCGCTGTCGGTCCAGGCGTAGTCCTGTTCTATTACTGGCACAGCTCCCGTCCACTCGATCTGGTTCAGGGCTGCGTTGTAGATCGCCCCGCCGGTGACACTGCCGGATACGTAGGCCGTGTTCTGGGGGATGGGATCCACCAGGTTGACGTTGGGCGCCTCGATGGAGCCTGAGTTAATCAGAGAGATGGTGTAAGTCAACACGTCGCCAGCCGGGGCCACTGCCTTGTCCACCGTCTTGGTCGAGCCTGTCAGATTGGGGGCCAGCACCGTCGTGATTGCGCTGGCCTGGAGGGTGTGGCCTTGCCCGCTGTCCAGGATGGCCGTGTTGGTGATGGCCGTCCCTCCGGCCAGGGCCTCCTCGACGACCGCCTGGAAGGTGAAAGTGATCTTGGTCATGGCCGTCAGGGTGCCACTCCACTGAATGTGGTCAAAATCTGGATCGTAGACCGCGCCGCCGGTAGCGCTATCCGTGACGTAGGTCGTGTGCTCCGGGATCGGGTCGGTCAGGCTGATCTCGGGCAGGTCGGTGGCGCCGATGTTGTTCAGGGTCAGGGTGTAGGTCAGCGCCTCGCCCGGAACGACCGCCTCCTTGTCCACCGTCTTGGTCAGGGAGGGCAGGGTGAGCCAGGTGATGGATCGGGCTACCGTCTGGGCCAGCGCATCGCGGGGGCCTACGCTCTCCAGGCCGAATCCGAAGTAGATCACGCGGTAGGGGGGCGATTCGGCCTTGAGCCCCCGGATGCCCCCATCGGGATGGGCCAGGATGGGCCAGGCGGCATCGTCGGCAGGCCCGATCTCATCGGGATAGAAACAACCGAAGAGGGTGCAGAAACCCGTGTCCTTGTAGGCGTAGGTGTCGTTGAGGGTGAGGGTCAATCCCGCCAGGATGTCGGCCCCGATCAACTCGTCCAGGATCTCCGGCTCCCCGAGGAAGCTGGCGTGCAGGTAGTTGGTGTAGAAGGACGGGGCGTAGTTTTGGTAGTCGTCCCAATAGCCGATGTCCTGTCCGACGATGAGGAGCTGCCCCCCGCTGTCCAGGTAATCCATCAGGGCCTGGTCGGCGCCGATGTAGCCCGGCGACTGCCAGGGGTTGGCCCAGATGACGACGTCGTAGGCCC
The DNA here is from genome assembly GCA_030611885.1 of Chloroflexota bacterium. GTDB lineage: Bacteria > Chloroflexota > Anaerolineae > VGOG01 > VGOG01 > JAUWOY01. The sequence continues at coordinate 77,798 of JAUWOY010000007.1, forward strand.
CCAGCTCCTCGGCGGTGGGAATATGGGCCGTGTCGGTGATGAGGCGCGTGTCGTAAAGGAAGCCAGCCTCGTCCAGAGCGTGCTGATAGTAAAGAGTGACGTTCTCCCCCATCCAGGTATCGGCGTCCACCAGCAGGAGGGAGGGGGCCGGGGACAGGGCGAAGTCCTGGCTGGTCACCTCCCCCTCGGCGATGCTAACCTCCGCCCACTGGATCTGATGGCCCGACAGGCTGGCCTCTACGGTGTAACTGCCCACAGGCAGGGTCAGGCTGTAGAACCCGTCGGCGTCCGCCGTCGCCGAGGCCGGGGTGTTCAAGGCACGGATCGTGGCCGCCAGCGGCTCCCCCGTCCTCCCCCTCGTCACCCGACCGCTGAGGGTTCCCGTTGGGGCCGGCTTCAGAGCCAGGTCGCGCATGGACATGTAGCCCGTGATCACCTCCACCCCCTGCGCCGTGGCCGAGAGGTAGCCGAACGCGCTGGCCGTGACGTCGTAGAAGCCCCCCGGCACGCTCACGGCGTAGGTCCCCGTGGCATCGGTGGTAGCGATGAACTTGTCACCGGCCTGGCTGACCCCACTGACTGTCGCTTCAGGAATCGGAGCGTCTTTGAACTTTGAACTTTGAACTTTGAGCTTTGAACTTGTTACCTGGCCGTAGAGCTTCCCCGCCCCCAGGGCCCAGCGGACGGCATCGTAGGCGTCAATCCGCCCCGCGCCGAAGGCGTTGTCGGGGCCGGTCTCGCCCAGACTTGTACTGAGCCCCGTCGAAGTATCGGCGGCAGTATACTTCATGAAGTTCTCCAGGTCGTCGGCGGTCAGGGTGGGGGCGGCCTCCAGCAGCAGGGCCGTCAGTCCCACCGCGTGGGGAGTAGCCATGGAGGTGCCACTCCAGCCGCTCTCGTAACTACCGCCGGGAACACTGGAGCGGATGTCCACGCCGGGCGCGCTGACCTCAGGCTTGGTTTCTTCCCAGAAGGAGGGACCCAGGCTGCTGAAGGAGGCGATGGCGTCCTCGGAGTTGGTGGCGCCCACGGCCACGGCGTGGGGGAAGCTGCCCGGTGAGTGCACGGACCCACTGCCCATCTCCCCGTCGTTGCCGGCGGCGAAGACGGGGAAGATGCCCGCTGCTCGCCAGGCTGCCACGTCGGGCCAGAAGGCGGGATTGGCCCCGTTCGCGTCGCCCCAGGAGTTGTTGACCACGTCGGGGGCTTGGCTGGGATCCGGGTTCTCCCCGTCGAGGTCGGTGGGGGCCAGGATCCACTGGAAGCCCTGGTGGATCTTCACGTCATCGGTGACGCCGGAATCATCGAAGATCTTGACGGCGATCCAGCGAGCGCCGGGGGCCACACCGATTTGATTTGCACTCCCGTCGTCCCCCACGATGGTGCCCATGGTGTGGGTGCCGTGGCCGTGGCCATCGTCGGGTGCATCGGGGTAGGTGGCCGTGGGATCGAACCAATTATACTCGTGATCCCCAGCGGCGCCACGATATTGGCCTTGCAGAGCGGGGTGGGTGCAGTCCACGCCGGTGTCCACGTTGGCCACCACTACCCCGCGCCCGGTGATGCCGAAATCGCTCCACACCTGATCGGCCCGCACCTGGGCGATGTTCCACTCCACTTGTTGGATATTGGGTATTGGGTATTGGATATTGGGTATTGGAGGTTGGAAGTTTGAAGTTTGAAGTTTGGATTTGGGATTTGGCAGTTGATGCCTGTGATTGGCGCGGATTCTCTCCACCTCTGGTCGGGCGGCCAGGGCCAGGAGGGTCTCCAGGTCGCCGGTCACGGCCAGGCCATTGAAGACCCAGAAGGGGACGTATTCCTCGACGCGGCCTGAGGCCTGCTGTCCATCCAGATAAGCCCGGATGCCTCGCTGGCTCCGCTCGGCCACGGCCTGCAGGGATGAGACCACCACCTGGCGGCGGGTCAACTTCCCCTGGATCTGCCGCGCCGGGGCCAGGTCGGCCTGCTGGGCCAGGTGGACGATGTAGGTGATCTTCTCCCCGGAGGCCAGCTCCTTCAGAACCTGAGGCTCGATCTTGATCCGCAGGGCCAGGGGGATCTTCTGGAGAGAGAGCGGGTCGGGCGAGGGATCCGCCATGATGAGGGAGGGGATCAGCACCAGGGATAGTACAGCTATGAGAACAAGGCCGAACCATTTGCGCCAAGTCATGGAAGTTTTCTCCTTTGGGGTTTATGGGGGGTGGCTCAGGAGCACGGCAACCATACGCCAGACGGTATCTTCTCAATATTTGGAGGAAGAGGGGTGCATGTGGGCATAGTGAGCATCCGCCGGTTGAGTAGACCTTCAGGTCGTATCGAAACCCAGGATGCGAGCGGGTCTACCGACAACCCGCTTGGCCTCGATACGTCGCTTGTTTCGACAAGCTCAACACAAGTCGCTCCTACTCGGCCGGCGCTGGATTTGTCCTCCCTTGACTTTTTGAGAAGATACGCCAGACGGATATTGGAGCTTATAGTTGTGAGCTCCCTCGGAAAGTGCTCTTGCAGCTCGACTTCGCCAGCGACGCCCCCGGGGACGGGGGCTGGGAGCGGTGTTGGAGCTTATAGTTGTGTGAAAGGGGGCAAAACAACGCCCCCTTTCACACGATCACTATAGCTCGGGGACCAGGATTCGAACCTGGACTTTAGGATTCAAAGTCCCGCGTCCTACCATTAGACCATCCCCGATCGTTCCCTTCGTGGTTTGCACCATGGGTGGAAGGCAGCGAGGGTGGGCTTCGAACCCACAACCTTCCGGTTAACAGCCGGATACTCTACCGGTTGAGCTACCTCGCTGCGCTTTGGTTATCTCCAGTGAGCCGCGTGGGGCTCGAACCCACAACTCTCGGCTTAAAAGGCCGATACTCTTCCATTGAGTTAGCGGCTCCAGCTCTGCAAACCAGTTTTTCCCCTAGCTCACTCAACGCCATAGTTAAGCGATCTGGCCGATAACAGCCAGCACATCAGGAACAAGACCCCCGGCGCTGCTACGAGCGCAAAGTACGGGCCACGCGGAAACCGGCCATCCATGACCCGCAACACCGCATAGAAAGCCAGCAGGCTGCCGACCGTAATGCCTCCACCCAGCCCCTCCCGACGCCAGGCCACGATCATCCCCAGGCTAACCCCGAAGGGGAAGAAGAACAGACCAACCCAATCACAGGACGTAAACTGCGCCAGGTTGAAGCCCTCCGCCAGGCCGCTTCCGATGAACATCAGCAGGATAAACCCTACGCTCGCGATGCTCCAGGCCCTTGCCATCCATCGGATGATGAGAGTCGCGATACTGGGTTTACCTGTCGGGTCGTCCATGCGATCTCCTCCTTCCGCCAATGAAGCGCCGCTTCGACTGCTGCAGCACTTAACTTGGATTATACTGTACTTCTTAGAAGTTGTCAAAGATTCCAATGGTCACTTAAAGCCCGAAACGGCCCCTCTTCCAGAGATAGCTGAAGAGCTTACGCCTTTTTGACACCCTACTTGAGCTGGGCTATAATAATCCTCAGGAGATGATCAACGTTTCCGCAGGCAACAAAGGAGGCACAAATGCCTAACCTCAAAATTCTGAAGGTCAACGCTGAGCGCCGCCGTGAGATGCGTCCGGCGGCCGAGCGACTTTATCGCCAACACCAGGATCAGGTTCCCCGGTTGATCCGCCAGTTAGCCGGGCCTACCCAGGCCGAGCATGACCGCGCTTTCGAGTTGTTGACCCAGATGGGCGAGATGGTCGCCTCTGAGCTGCTCGACGCCCTGGCCGATCCAACGCTGGACGTCATCGCCGCCGATGAAGTGGTCTCGCTCCTGGGCTTGACGGGCGACGAGCGCGCCCGCGAGCCGCTGTGGCAATTCTTCCAGGCTCAGGATGACCTGGAGCGCGCCTCTTCTGCCGCCCTCAGCCTGAGCGGGCTGGGCGACGACCGCGTTCTTCCCTTCCTGCGCCGGACCCTCGACTCCGACGACGAAGAGCTCGTCTCCAATGCCGTGGCAGCGATGATCACCGTCGGCACCATGGAAGACATCCCCCTCCTGCGCAAAATCCACCGCCAACACTCGACCAACTGGGAGATTCGCTTCGGGATCGCCAACGTCATACTGACCATCGTGGGCGAGGCCGACCAGCGCACTTTCAACCGCACGCTGGACGACATTCAGGCCCGCTTCGCCGACCGCCACCTGTGGGACGACATTTGGACCATTCTGGACAGTGAGTTCGGGTCGAAGGACGTCACGTGGCACTGAGGCCGCTTTGCTTACATGTCAACGTCTCCATCGGCACCGCTGCCGTGTTGGGCCTGGCCGACATCGTCATGGACGCCGCACCCACCACCGCCTACTTGATGCTGGGGGGGCGTTGCGTTTTGGATTGCGGCTTCTGCGCCCAGGCGCGCTCCAGCCAGGCCAGCGCGCTGAAGCTCTCCCGCGTCACCTGGCCGGAGTTCGACCAGGCACGGACCCTGGCGCTGCTGGCCCAAGCCGTCGAGCGGGGGGACATCAGGCGCTGCTGCCTCCAGGTGACAGTGGCCGAGGGTTACTTCCAGCGCACGCTGGAGGTGATCCGAGCCGTGCGAGCAACCTGCGACGTTCCTGTTGACGCCGCCATCCTGCCCAGAGACATGGCCCAGGTTGAGGAGTTGCTGGCAGCAGGAGTGGATCACATCGGCTTCGGGCTGGACGCCGCTTGCGAGCGGGTCTTCCAGCGAGTCAAAGGCGGGAGCTGGGCGCGGAGCCTCTCCCTCATCGAAGAAACAGCGCGGCGGTTCCCCGGTCGTGGAGCGGTGCATCTCATCGTCGGCCTGGGTGAGACAGAACAGGAGATGGCCGAGACGATCCAGCGGATGCACGACCTGGGCCTCATCGTGGGGCTCTTTGCCTTCACCCCTGTCCGAGGCACCCGCCTGGAAGACGCTTCCCCACCTCCCCTCTCCACCTATCGTCGAATGCAGGTCGCTCAATATCTAATAACCAATAACCTGGCTCGAATCGGGAATTTCACCTTTTCCGCCACAGGTCAACTTTCCAGTTTTAACCTTCCCCGCTTGTCAGAAATCCTGGCTGACGGCGTTGCCTTCCAGACCTCTGGCTGCCCCGATTGCAATCGTCCCTTTTACAACGAGCGCCCTGGCGGGACGATGTACAATTATCCCAAGCCATTGACGCCGAAACAGACAAAGGCTGCTGTCGAAGAGCTAGAAGTTGATGAAACTAACCGTGAAACGTCAAACGTCATAAACGGTTCGACTATCTACCCTGCTGCTGAGTGGCGGCTGTTGGAAACTGGGCTGGCGGATGGTGCTACCAACATGGCCATTGACGAAGCCATCCTGTGGGCTGTGGCTGAGGGGGAATCCCGGCCCACGCTTCGTTTCTACGGCTGGCAGCCGCCTTGCCTGTCCATCGGCTACAGCCAATCAATGGAGGGCGAGGTGGATGTAGACAGGTGTCGAGAGGCCGGCATCGGCTTCGTGCGGCGGCCAACGGGCGGGCGATCCATCCTCCACGCCGACGAGCTGACCTACAGCGTCGTCGCCCGCCAGGCGGAGCCTCGCGTGGCCGGGGGCGTGATCGAGTCCTACCGTCGTCTGAGCGCGGGATTAGTGGCGGGGCTGCGGGCACTGGGGGTAGACGCTAGTCAAGCCCTCTCCCCTTCCTCCCCAGCGCAGTCAGCTGCCTGTTTCGACGCTCCATCCAGCTACGAGATCACCGTGGACGGCAAGAAGCTGGTGGGCAGCGCTCAGGTGCGCAAGAAGAGGGTAGTGCTCCAGCACGGCTCCCTGCCCCTGGAAGGCGACATCGCCCGTATCTTCGACTTCTTGAGAGTGTCATCGGAGGAGAGGCGGGAGGAGTTGAAGCAAGAACTGCGGGCCTGTGCAACTTCGCTGGAGTTGGCGCTGGGATACGGCGTCCCTTTCGACGAAGTGGCCCGACATCTAGCGGCCGGCTTCGCCCAGGCCCTGAACCTGCGGCTGATTCCCGGCCAACTCAGCGAGCACGAATTGGCCCTGGCCGAGAGGCTCAGGCGGGAGAAGTATGCGGCGCGGGAGTGGAATTTCCGGGGGTGAGGTGTGCCTCTTGCCCGTGTTGCTAAATCGGGCATAATGGGGTAGAATAGGGTACCGGATTCATAGGGGTGGATAATGATCATCGGCACCTGCATCATCGAACTGCACATCCCCGGCAACGGGTCGCTGAAGGGCAAGCGGAGGGTCATCAAGTCCATCATGGCCCGGGTGCGCAACCAGTTCAATGTCTCTATCGCTGAAGTGGACAATCATGACCTCTGGCAATCGGCTACGCTGGGGATGGCCGGTGTGGCCAATGACTCCGCCTACGTGCACGGCCTCCTGGCCAGAGTTGTGGAGTGGATCGAGACCAACCGCCTCGATGTGCAGGTGGTGGATTATCGGATTGAGATGTTTTAGATGAAGAGCCAGAAACCAGGTTTTTTCGTAAAAACCTGGTTTCTCGGCCGTAAACGAAAGGAGCAATACTATGAGCAACAAAGAAGCCCGACCACAGAGGCGCGTTAACATTGAATTGCCGAAGGATTTGGAGGCCGTCTACTCCAACTTCGCCCTCATCACCCATTCCCCCTCGGAGATTGTCGTAGACTTCGCCAAGCTGCTCCCCAACGTGCCCAACGCCAAAGTCTACGCTCGAGTCCTGATGACCCCCATGAACGCCAAGCTCTTCCATCAGGCCCTGGGACAGAATCTGGGGAAGTTCGAGGAAAAGTTCGGCGAGATCAAAACACCTGAGCACAAGTTCGAGGAGGAAAAGCCCATCGGCTTCATCAAGTAGACGCCAGAAACCAGGTTTTTTCACTGTAGCGTCGAAGAGCTGGCTGACCATGTAGTGCTGCCAGCGGAATGTCGCTCTCCCAGAGCAAAAACTTGGTTTCTAGGTATAGAGGGAGGACCCTTTGGAAAAACTGGACGCCATTGCCGAGAGAATTCGTCAAAACTTCGAGGCCAAGAACGCGGCGCGGGACGAGGCACTGCGGCGCTCGCGAGAGTTGATCCGCCGCTGTGCAAACACCATCCGCGCTACCCACAGGGCCGAGTTCGAGGAGGCAAGTCAACTCCTGGCTACGGCCCACCAGGCGGCCTCCGAGTTGGTGGAATGTGTGGCCGACTACCCAGACCTGTACTACGCCGGCTACACCCAGGATGCCCTGAAAGAGTTAGCCGAGGCCAGCATCACCTACGCTCTGATCACCGACGAGCCTCTGCCCGACCCCGATGACCTGAGCGTGGAGTACGCCGCTTATCTCAACGGCCTGGGCGAAGCGGTGGGAGAAATGCGCCGCCACGTGCTGGATATAATCCGCCGTGGCCAGACCGAGCGGGCTGAGGAGATACTCGTGGCCATGGACGACATCTATGCCGTCCTGGTCACAATTGATTTCCCCGATGCCATCACCCGCCGGCTTCGCCGCACCACCGATATGGTGCGGGCAGTGCTGGAGCGAACGCGAGGCGATCTGACCATGGCCATGCGCCAGGATAAGCTGCAGGAAGCTCTGCGGGCCTTCGAGGAGAGGGTCAACGCCGATGGCTAGACGGACTACTCTGCTCACGCCGGACGTATCTTCACAATATTTTGGGGTAACGCCGTTTTGAGCGCTGTCCTGAGTTCATCGAAAGGTAGCGGTTGAGCCGAATAACGCAGCGAGCATCCGCCGGTTGAGTAGCGTAGCGTATCGAAACCAAGGATGCGAGCGGCTCTGTGGCTACCCCACTTGGTTTCGATACGGCTTTCCGCTACGCTCCAAGCCTACTCAACCGGCGCTGGATGTGCTCCGCCCCGGTTTATTGAGAAGATACATTATCATCACGATGAACTACAACGATCACGCGCCACCGCATTTTCATGTACGGTATGGCGGTCAAAAAGCGCTGATCGGCATTCAGACCTTGACTTTGTTACGGGGACGACTACCTCCCAGAGTATTTGGCTTGGTCATGGAGTGGGCCTCTCTTCATCAGGCCGAACTTATGAGAGACTGGAACCTGGCTCGTCAGCAAGCCAGGTTGCAGAAGATTGAACCACTGGAGTGAATCTATGCTCAAAGATATCGTTCAAGTGCAGCTTCTAGATGGCTATCGCCTCTGCCTGCGTTTTGAAGACGGCGTGGAGGGCAGTGTGGATGTTGCCGAGTTGATCAGGTTCACCGGCATCTTTGCCCCCCTTCGGGATCGTGACTACTTTTTGCAAGTGCGCGTGAACCCGGACCTCGGCACTATCTGCTGGCCGAATGGCGCCGACCTGGACCCGGACGTACTCTATGCCCTGGTCACGGGTGAGCCGATCTTTATTCCTGAACCCGATATGCTTGCAGTTGCGACCAGGGAATCAGCCGTCCATCAGCAAGGAGGTGAGAGGTTGGGACAGACACGATTTGCGTGAACGCAAGCTGTGATGTATAATCGAGTCCGATCGCAATCTCAACAAACAGAGGTTAGGGTACGGAGGGGCATTGGAGCAAGGGAGCCCTTCACTTCGACCGGGCTCAGTACAGGCGACAGGCTCAGCCCAACGGCTCAGGACAAGTTTCACGAATTAACACGAAAAAGAATTAGTGAGAATTCGTGCAATTCGTGGCAGAAAGATAATTGGTGAAAATTCGTGCAATTCGTGGCAAAGAAGAAAAATCAGTGGAAATTCGTGAAGCTATGACAAGGGGACAAGATGAGCCTCAGGGGAGGGCAAACAGATGTGTGCTACCCATCCACAAACGGAATCAATCCATCATAGTTATCTGTCTCAGATCAAAGCCATATTGGCCAGCGTGTTCAAAGACAGAGAATGTGTGATGTATTTGTTCGGTTCCAGAGCCGCGGGCACGCATGCGGCCGTCTCCGATTTTGACATCGCCGTTCTGGCTGCTGAAGATATAAGCAGAGAATTGAGCCTGGTCAGGGAGATGCTGGAGCTTTCCAATATCCCATTCACGGTGGATCTGGTTGACCTGCGCGACGCGCCAGCAGGGTTTGGCCGCCAGGTACAAGCGGGAGGCATTCTTCTATGGAGAAATTGACGGAGAGGCTGTATTCTTGCCAGCGATCTCTGGCCACGCTCGATGAGGCCGTGAACATGTCGTTTAGCATGATTGTGCGTGATGCCTCCATTCAGCGTTTCGAGTACTCGTTTGAGAGTCTGTGGAAGCTGCTGAAGGCCCACCTGGAGCAGCACGAAGGGATTCGCTGCCATTCGCCCAAACGCTGTTTTCGAGAGGCACTGCAAGTAGGGTTGCTTTCTGTAGAAGAAACTGAGACGTGCCTGGTGATGACCGATGATCGCAACCTGACCTCCCACACGTACATTGAGGCCATAGCTGAGGCGATCTACCGCAAACTGCCTTCATATCTGATCGTGATGCGTACTCTGTTGGCGAACGTCCGGGCGCGTACTGGACTGCCAACCTCATCGCCGGGCAAGATCGGCTGACCTTGTGTTGCAGGCGACGAAGGACGACGGCTTCTCCTTGTCTCCCCATCTCAGTCGCGGCTGGCCAAATGATCTTTGCCACGAACCCTTCGACAGGCCCCTGGTACTGCGTCCCAGGGACGAAGTGCTCAGGACAGGTTTCACGAATTGACACGAACATTCTCGCCACGAACCCTTCGGCAGGCTCAGGACAGGTTTCACGAATTACCACGAATTAAAACCAAAAAATAAAAATTAGTGAAAATTCGTGCAATTCGTGGCAAAAAGGTATAGATGCAATTCGTGGCAATGAAAATCCTCCACGTGGTCGGTGCCCGCCCCAATTTCATGAAAGCCGCCCCCATCATGCGGGAGATGGCGAAGTACCCGCAGGAGTTCGAGCAACTCCTGATGCACACCGGCCAGCCTGCCTGGCAGCAGACAGGCACTACGACGACAAAAGGAAGGGGATCTCGCTCACGTATCCCTGGATCGAAGCGCAGGTTAAGACGGCAAGGAAAACGGAATGATTGACAATCCATCTTCGGCAAGCGTAGTGTCTGTGACCGTCATCCGTCCCTCGCGGGGTTGGATCTCGCTGAACTTGCGCGACCTGTGGGAATATCGCGAACTGCTCTACTTCCTCACCTGGCGCGACGTCAAGGTGCGCTACAAGCAGACGGTGCTGGGCGCAGCGTGGGCCATCATCGAATGGAAGATGGAGGATGGAGGATGGAGGATGGAAGATGGATTCCATCTTCCCCTTTCCCCTTTCCCCCTTCCCTCTTCCACAGGGCCTGGATGTTCGCCACGCCCATCGCCTATCCTAGCAGCCTGCTCGATGAGCCGTGGCGCACCTTGTATGGCATCAATCCCATGGCTGGCGTGGTCGAGGGCTTCCGTTGGGCACTGCTGGGGGCGGAGACGGCGCCAGGCCCGATCGTCCTCGTCTCGGCGTTGGTGGCAGTTGGGCTGCTGATCAGCGGCGCTTTCTACTTCCGCCGTATGGAGAAGACGTTTGCGGATGTGGTTTGAATTGCGAATTATGAAATCCGAAATTCGTTTCGAGCAGGAGGTGAAGGGTCATGGAGACACTACAGTTGCCACAGTATGATGAGTGGATAGCCGATCATCTGGATGAACTGGTCACCCAGTATGCTGGCCAGGTGGTAGCAATCCATCAAGGGAAGATCGCTATCGTCGGCAGATCAGAAGTAGACGTATATCGTGAGGTCCGCCAGGTAGGTCTGGAACCGATGCCTCTCGTCTTGCGTGTTCCTCGTGTGACAACACCGACCGTGGATATTGGAACACTGATTACCCATACTCCTGACGTGCGAGGCGGGCGGGCGCGCATTGTTGGAACAGGGGTCACGGTGCAGCGCATCGTTGGCTGGTATAAACTAGGGCTTAGCCCGGAGGAGATCGCAGAGGAGTTTGGTCATCTGACATTGGCGCAAGTCCACGCTGCTCTGGCCTACTATCACGCTAACCGGGAAGAGATTGAGTCTGCTATCGCCGCCGATGATGCTGAAGCCGACGAACTTGCGCAGCGGCATTATCAAACCGCCGGAGGCCGGGTGTGACGATTCGTCTCTACTTTGACGAGGATTCAATGCGTCGTAGCCTGGTACGGGCTTTGCGCGCCAGAGGTGTGGATGTGATAACTGCATTGGACGCAGGGATGATTGAGCGGGAAGATGCGGAACATCTGGATTATGCTACCGAACAAGGCCACGTCTTGTGCAGTTTCAACGTGAGGGATTTCTATCGTCTGCACAGCGATTACGTGGCCCAGGGCAGGCCGCACGCCGGGATCATCCTTATGCGCCAGCAGTACTATTCGGTTGGGGAACAGATGCGCCGCCTCCTCAAGTTAATGGCGAGTAAATCCGCTGATGAAATGAGGAATTGGGTTGAGTTCTTGAGTGCATGGGGTTGAGTATCAAAGGGTTGCCATTCAAGCGAGTAGTAATTCTCGCCACGAATTTCACAAATTACCACGAATTAAAACCAAAAAATAAAATTTAGTGAAAATTCGTGTAATTCGTGGCAAAGAAGAAAAATCAGTGAAAATTCGTGTAATTCGTGGCAAAGAAGAAATATGACTGACATCGCGATTAGAGTCGAAAACCTCTCCAAGCAATACCGCATCGGCGGCCCCCAGGCGCGCTACAAGACGATCCGGGAATCGCTGACCGAGGCGGTGCAGAACCGAGACAGGGAGACAAGGG
>JAUWOY010000090.1 GCA_030611885.1 Chloroflexota bacterium
GGTATTCATCAGGGCACCAGTGCAATCCAGCGCGCTGGCATCAACTTGGATGACCTGGGCGCAACTGACTTCTTCTCAGCAGCCGGCCTGGACAAGCCTCAAATATCTCTTGCCGTTCTCACAAAATAGGGAAACCATCCCCCGTTTTCCGTTTCTCATTCCTCATTTCTCATACTTTGGAAAGGAGGCTAGCGAAAATGTCCACCAAAGTCAAAGTAGGTATCATCGGCGCAGGCAGGATAGGGAAGCTGCACGCGGAACACCTGGCTTACCGCGTCCCCGACGCCAACATCATCGCCATAGCAGACATCTTCCTGGAAGCTGCCGAGAATTGTGCGGCCGACTTGCAGATTCCCTCTGCAGTTAGAGATCACCGCGAGATCATGGAGAATCCGGACATCGAGGCCGTCGTTATCTGCTCCAGCACCGATACGCACGCGCAGATGATCGAAGAGGCGGCCGCTGCTGGCAAGCACATCTTCTGCGAGAAGCCGATTGACTTCGATCTGGCCAGGATTGATAGGGCTCTCGAGGCGGTAGATAAAGCGGGGGTTAAGCTGCAAGTAGGGTTCAACCGGCGCTTCGATCCCAACTTTAAGCGCGTTCGGGAGATGGTGGCGGCCGGCAAGATCGGCACGCCCCACATCCTGCGCATCACCAGCCGCGATCCGGGGCCGCCTCCCATCGAGTACATCAAGGTGTCCGGCGGCATCTTCCTGGACATGACCATCCACGACTTTGACATGGCCCGCTATCTGATCGGCAGCGAAGTCAGCGAGATTTACGCCGCCGGGGGCGTGATGGTGGATCCAGCCATTGGCGAGGCTGGCGACATTGATACTGCTATCATCACCCTTCGTTTTGCCAGCGGCGCAATCGGTACCATTGATAACAGCAGAAAAGCAGTCTACGGCTACGATCAGCGCGTGGAGGTCTTCGGCTCCGAGGGCATGGTAGCGGTGTCAAACAACACCCCCGATACCGCGGTCTACAGCAATGCCGAAGGCGTTCACTCCTCGCTGCCCCTGTTCTTCTTTGTGGAGCGTTACACTGACTCCTACATCGCGGAGATGAAGGTTTTCATTGAGTGCGTCCAGCAGGATAAGACGCCTCCCGTGACGGGCATTGACGGCCGCATTCCGGTGGTGATGGGCTACGCGGCCAAGAAGTCATACGAGGAAAACCGTCCGGTCAAGCTAAGCGAGGTAGATAAAGCAATTGCGAGAATTTGACATCGCCTTTCTGGGGCACTATACTAAAGACACCATCGTCTTGCCCCATGAAACAAAGACAGGCCGAGGCGGGGCTTTCTACTACGGCGTCCACGTCGTCGTCAAAATGGGGCTCAAGGCAGCGGTCATCACCAGGCTGGCAGAGGAGGATTTCGAGGTGGTGAAAGACCTCTCCCGGCTGGGAGTGGAGGTGTTTGCTACGCCGACCGCGCAATCTACCAGCCTGAAGTTGGTCTACCCTACCCAAAACCTCGATCACCGTACAGTCCACAATGTCAGCTTTGCTGGCCCATTCACCCCGGCGGAGGTCGCCCCTGTCCAGGCACACACTTTCCACATCGGGGCGTCTGTGCGGGGCGAGGTGCCGCCTGAGGTCATTGAGGCTCTGGCCCAGAAAGATGCCATGATCTCCCTGGACGTACAGGGGTTCATCAGGGTCAATCGAGGAGGGAAGCTGGTGCATGAGGATTGGCCCCAGACTGCTCAGGTTCTTGAGTTGGTGGATGTGCTGAAGGCCGATGCCGTGGAGGCGGAGGTTCTGACTGGCAGGAGTGACTTGCGGGAAGCTGCCAGGGCCCTGGCCGAATTCGGTCCCCGCGAGGTTGTTCTGACCCACGGGAAGGGGGTGCTGGTTTACGCCGATGGTCGCTTCTACGCTGCGCCCTTTTGGACCAGGGAGATGAGGGGGCGGACGGGCCGAGGCGATACCTGCATCGCTGCCTATCTTGGAAAGAGGCTCACCGCGTCGCCGGCTGAAGCCACCATCTGGGCGGCGGCCCTTACCAGTTTGAAAATGGAAGCGGAGGGTCCCTTTAGCAGAGAGATAGACGAGGTGGAAGAGTCCATCAAGGAAAGATACTAATTTCAAGGAGGATAACAATGTCAAATGAACCCAGGTTCTTCACAACAGAGCATCCAACCGTCTTCTTCGAGAACACGGCCGTAGGTCGTCTGAAGAAGCAGCTATGGGAGGCCGATGACCAGGAGATTGACGCCGTCCTGGCCGAGTATGGCGTGCCTTCGCCCTGCGAGTGGGCCAAGCCGGGGTCTTACATCCAAACGACGGTGCGCCACGATGTGGTCGAGCAGCGCCGCCAGAACGACGTCGTGATCATCCCTGTGGGCAGCACCGAGCTACACGGCGACCACACCGTGAGCGCGACGGACACCCTGTTCGTCAGCCAGATCGCCGAGGGGGTGCGCCGCTATTTCGCCAGGCAGGGTCGCCCGCCCGCGTTGGCCATCCCCCCGTTGATGTACGGCAGCCATCCCTATCACCACCTCGGCATGGCAGGCACGGTCATCATCCGTGACCACGTGACCGTCGAGTTCATGGTGGACGTGATGCTGGGCCTGTGGAACGACGGCTGGCGCAAGCAGATCATCCTCAACAACCACGGCCAGCTCTGGGTGCTGGAGGAGGCGCTGCACGAGTTCTGCAAGCGCTACCAGTTGCCGGGCATCTACCGCGTCATTGACTGGCACCGCGCGGTGCGCGAATTCTTCAACACCAAAGACGAGGGCGGCAAGTGGGACACCAACTTCGTCCACGCCGACGAGTCGGAGACCTCGCTGGGGCTGTACCTCTTCCCCGAAATGGTCAACATGGAATACGCCGTGGACACCGAAGGCATCTCTTTCTTGCCCGATGGTCACCTGGACAAGTCGGTGGACCCGTTCCGCCGGCCGTGTCGGTGGTCGGAGGGGGAGGGTCACGGCGCCATTGAGATCGCCGGCACGCCGGAGGGCGTGGTTGGCAAGCCCACCCTCAGCGACCCTTACAAGGCCAAGCGCCCGCTAGCGGCCATCCTGCGCTACCTGACCCTGCTCGTGGACGAAATCCTGGAGGCCTTCCCGCCTGGCACCGTGCCGCCCACCGAGATGGTCACCCTGCGCACGGCCGAGGAAATGGAGCCCTATCTGAAGGAGCCGATGAGCGAAGGCTGGAAGACGGTGTACGGGCTGCCGCGGATAGGTCAGTAGACTGGTAGATTAGGAAACTGGTAAATCCGTAAATTCGGAGACTGGCCTACGAGCTTACGATTATACGAATTTACGAATCTACCAATGTACCAATCTCATGAAACTCAGTATCGTTCTCTCCACTCACACAGCCCAATTCCAGGCCGTGGCTTTCAAAGGCGACTTCGAAGCCAACGTCGCCAAGATCGCGGGCTGGGGCTACGACGGCGTCGAGCTGGCCATCCGCGATCCCAATCTGGTGGACGCCGATGAGCTGCTGCGCGTCGTGTCGGCGCACGGCCTGGAGGTGCCGGCCATCGGTACCGGCCAGGCCTGGGGCGAAGAGGGGCTGTCGTTCACCGACCCCGACCCGGAGGTGCGGGCAGCGGCCATCCAGCGGGTGTGCGACCACGTGCCCTTCGCCGCCCGCACTGGGGCAGTCATCATCATCGGACTGCTGCGCGGGATCGTGAAGCCCGGCGTCAGCCACGACCAGGCGTATGCCTGGCTCGTCGACGCGCTGCAACGCTGTTCGGCGGCGGCAGCGCGCCACGGCGTGCGTCTGGTGCTGGAGCCCATCAACCGCTACGAGACGACCCTCATCAACAACGTCGAGCAGGGACTGGCGCTCATCGAGGCCGTGGGCGCGGACAACTTCGGCCTGCTGCTCGACACCTTCCACATGAACATCGAGGAGCCGGTGATCGAGGACAGCATCCGCGCCTGCGGCGACCGCGTCTTCCACTTTCACGTGGCCGACTCCAACCGCTGGTACCCCGGCGCCGGGCATCTCGACTTCAAGTCCATCCTGGGCACCCTCTTCGCCACCGGCTACCAGGGCTACGTCTCCGGCGAGTTCATGCCTCTGCCCGACGCCGACACCTCGGCTCAGCGGAGTATCGCCTACTTGCGCTGGCTTTACTCATAGAGAGGGATGAAGCGTGAAAAGATCTCTGGGGTTGTGGCCTCCGAGGTCTTTTTTCGTTACCCATCCTCAGTGGATCCAAATTCTAAAGCAGAGCGGGCTCCCACGCCCGCGGATCGGCGGCATGGGAGCCGCCTCTGTTGGCGATTTTGGATCTACCGATCCTGGCTGGCTTGCCAATTAGCAGTAAATGTTCTACAATAGGAGCATGACGCACCCCAAATGGCACCTGCCCCCAGACCGATACTTCGACCCCGATCCGACGCAACGGCGCATCGCGCGGGAGCTGTACGAATCGGTGGCCGATCTGCCCATCGTCAGCCCGCACGGCCACGTGGATCCCCGGCTCTTCGCTGACGAGAACGCCACCTTTGGCACGCCAGCCGAGTTGCTGATCATTCCGGACCACTACGTCTTTCGCCTGCTTTACTCCCAGGGTATTCCGCTGGAGTCATTGGGTATACCGCGTCGTGACGGTGGGCTTGTTGAGCAGGATCATCGTCAGATCTGGCAGGTTTTCGCCGACAACTCCCACCTCTTTCGCGGCACGCCCAGCGGCGCCTGGTTGGCCCACGAACTCCACGTCGTTTTCGGCGTCGAGGAGAAACTGACCGGGGCGACAGCCCAGATGGTCTACGACCAACTCGAGGCCAAACTGGCGACGCCCGAATTCCGCCCCCGTGCCCTGTTCGAGCGGTTCAACATCGAGGTGCTGTGCACCACCGACGCCGCCACTGACCCGCTGCTCCATCACCAGGCCATCCGCGATTCCGGCTGGAGCGGCGACATCCGGCCCACCTTCCGCCCCGACGCAGTGGTCAACCTGCTCACGCCAGGCTGGCGCGATAACATCGTCGCCCTGAGCGAGGTCAGCGGCGTCACCGTCCACTCGTACCCGACCTTCATCCAGGCCCTGGAGCAGCGGCGGGCCTTCTTCAAGAGCATGGGGGCCACGGCCACCGATCACGCTGCGGTATCGGCCTATACGGCGGAACTTAGCCCAGAGGAAGCCGACGCCATCTTTCAGCGGGCCCTGCGCGGAGAGGCCACGCCCGACGACGCCCGCCGCTTCACCGCGCATACGATCATGGAGAGCGCACGCATGAGCATCGAGGACGGCCTGGTGATGCAGTTCCACGTGGGATCGGTGCGCAACTATGATCGGCTTACTTTCGATCGCTTTGGCCCCGACATGGGGTGCGACATTCCCATCCAGGCTGAGTTCACCCGTAATCTGCGCCCGCTGCTGAACAAATACGGCAATGATCCCCGCCTGACCCTCATCGTCTTTACCCTGGACGAATCCACCTACGCCCGCGAGCTGGCTCCCCTGGCTGGGCACTATCCGGCCCTGAAACTCGGCCCGCCCTGGTGGTTCCACGACAGCGTCAACGGCATGATGCGCTACTTCCAACAGGTGATGGAAACAGCCGGGCTCTACAACACCGTTGGATTCAACGATGACACGCGCGCCTTCCCTTCGATTCCTGCACGCCACGATTTGTGGCGGCGCGTCAGCGCCAACTGGCTCGCTGGTCTGGTGGTGCGGGGCATTGTGGACGTGGACGATGCCTGCGAGATGATCCAGGACACGGCCTACCGGCTGGTCAAGCGGGCCTACAAGTTCAATGAATGACCAATGACTAATGACCGATATCCAATATCTGATCACCACGTTCGTACTCAGGATGCATTGGAGGCGAAATCAATGAATCTAAAACAACTAACTGGTCTGTCGGTCTATCCGCGCTCGGTGATAGAAACAGATGACGCAACCTACTTTCTAGCCCGCAGGCCCGAAGGCAACAAGGTGCTGGGCATCCTGGGCAACGCAGCTAGCTTCGACGGAGAGCGGCAAGGTGACGTTACCCTGTGCCCCCTGACGCCCGCCAACGCGGCCGCCCTGCGCGAGAAACTGCCCTGGCTCCGACCGCAGCTCCTGGGGCTGCAGACTTCGGCCGGTTGTGGCGACCGTCTGGGGCTGGCGACGCCGGGGCACATCCGCGCCGTGCGCAAAGCTGCCGGCATCGCGCCCATCTTTGCTCAGCAATCCATGCGCGAGAACGCGCGCACCGGCCGCACTCCCCAGCAAGTGATGGACGACGCCCTGTGGGGCATCTTTCAAGAGGGCTGGCGCGAGCCATGGGGTGCGGACGCTGACCACCTCAAGACGACCGAGGACATTGACCTCTGTGTGGTGGCTGGCTATACCTTCTTCACCGTTGACCCCGGCGATCACGTGGACAACGCCATTCGAAATTCCAAATCCCAAATTCCAAATCCCAAATTCACCGCCCTACCGTGGGCTGAGTTGGAAGACACGCCTGACGACTTGCGGAGACGTTACCTGGGGCGTCGCTTTGAGGTAGAAACATTCACGTTGGAGTTTGACGAGGCTGCTTTGGTGCGGGCTGCGTGCAAGTACGGCCGGGCCATTGCCCACACCGTCCGCATGTATCGTCACCTGGCCGCCCAAACCGATGATTTCGAGCTGGAGATGTCGGTGGACGAGACCGAGACGCCGACCTCGATTGAGGAGCACTTTTTCATCGCCAGCGAGCTTTGGCGGCTGGGCGTGCAATGGGTGAGCCTGGCCCCGCGCTACATCGGCCGCTTTGAGAAGGGCGTGGATTACATTGGCGATCTGGACGAGTTTGAGGCGCAGCTCGCCAAGCACGCTGCCATCGCCCGCGTCCTGGGGCCGTACAAGCTCAGCATCCATTCTGGGTCGGACAAGTTCAGCATCTATCCCATCATTGCCCGGCACACGCGCGGACTGGTGCATCTCAAGACGGCCGGCACCAGCTACCTGGAGGCGCTGCGGGTGGTGGCGCGAGTGGAGCGGTCCCTGTTCCGAGAGATCCTGGCCTATGCCATCGAGCGCTACCCCGAAGACCGCGCCACCTACCACGTCTCAGCCGACTTGGCTAAGGTTCCACTGGTGGATGCGTATCCTTCCGCCCTGCTCGACCAGTTCGACGCGCGGCAGGTGCTGCACGTGACCTTTGGTTCGATGCTGGATCGGTTTGGCGGGGAGATACTGAGTGTGTTAGCGGCCTACGAAGATGCGCATTATGAGGCACTAGAGGCACATTTTGAAAAGCATCTTTGGAAGTTAGAAGTTAGATACTGGAAGTTAGAAGTTGGAGATTGGAAGTTGGAAGACTAACCTCCAATCTCCAATCTCCAAGCTCCAACCTCCAACCTCCAAAAAGGAGATCAGCCCATGACTCAACTGATAACCAAAGCAATTGTCCCAGCCGCCGGGCTGGGCACTCGACTCTTGCCAGCCACCAAGTCGCAGCCCAAAGAGATGCTGCCCGTGGGGCGCAAGCCGATACTGCAACACGTGGTGGAAGAGTTGCAGGCTGCTGCCCTGCGTCAGATTCTCATCATCACCGGGCGACGCAAGCGAGTTATCGAAGATCACTTCGACGCCGACCCCCAACTCGTGGCCGCGCTGAAACAGGCCGGGAACGAGGCGATGTTGGCGGACCTGGACTACATCGAGGGGAGGTCGCGCTTTTTCTACACCCGGCAGAGCACGCCCAAAGGACTGGGGCACGCGGTTTCGCTGGGAGCCGATTTCGTGGATAGCGACGACTGCGTGGTGGCCCTGGGGGATTCCCTTATCGCTGCTCAGGAACCGGCTTCCTTGCTGAGAGCGATGATGAAGGCTCATCGTCAACTGAAAGCGGCCGCCATCGTCGCCGTGGAAAAGGTGCCTCTGGAAGAAGCCTTTCGTTACGGCATCGTCAGCATCAACGGCGCTGAGCCTCCCCCCGGCGAACCAGTGGTCATGACCGACATCGTCGAGAAACCTCCTTGGGGCACTGCTCCAACTACCCTGGCTGTGGCTGCACGCTACGTCTTCAGCCCGGCCATCTTCGAGGCCCTCGACCGCACGCTGCCCGACAAGCGGGGAGAAATCCAACTGACCGATGCCATCAGGTTGCTGATCCATAAGGGAGAGCCGGTTTACGCCTGGCTTCTCCCTCCCGGACAGCGTCGCTACGACGTGGGCAATTTCGAGAGCTATTTCCGCGCTTTCATTGACTTCGCCCTGGCCGACGAACGGTACGGCTACCTGGTCCGAAAATACATCAAGGCCAAAGCCTATGAGCTCTGATCAGCGCGAAGTCGTCTGTTCGGCGCCCGGCCGGGCCGGGATCATCGGCAATCCTGCAGACATGTACGGCGGGGCGGTGCTGTCGTGTTCGGTGGGAATGCGGGCCCGCGTGACCGTGACGCCGGCCCCCTACCTGGTGCTGGAGACCAAGCAGGAAGCAGGAGGCGCCCCCCCTTAATCCCCCCCAAAGTTGGGGGGGAAAGAGGGGGGGCCGAGGCAGGTGCGCCCGATCGCCAGTCGAAACGTTTTGCGACCCCAAGCGCAC
>JAUWOY010000037.1 GCA_030611885.1 Chloroflexota bacterium
TGTAGTTGTCCGGAGTGGTGTTGTTGGGCTCGATGGATCCCCAACTGAGATACATCCGCACCCACTCGATCCCTGCCTGTTGGGCAAGATCGAGCACATCAGGTCTGCTTTGCCCCCCCAACAACTGCACCCCATAGGGCGAAAGAGGCGCCGAAGGCGGTGGCGGTGTGGTGGTCGCCGTTGCTGTGGGTGTACTCGTTGGCGTCGGCATTTGGGTTGCCGTAGCTGTGGGAGAGGGGGTCAGCGTGGTGGGCACTGCTGTGGGCGTGCTCGTCGGCGTGGCCGTTTGGGTTGCCGTGGCTGTGGGGGAGGGGGTCAACGTGGTGGGCACTGCTGTAGACGTGCTCGTCGGCGTCAGCGTTTGGGTTACCGTCGCTGTCGAAGAGGATGTCGGCGTAGGTCTGACCGGAGAAGCAGCACTTTTGGCTAAAAGAGGCAGGTAGACAAGGCTTGAAGAAGGCGTCTGGGCACGGGCCACGCTGGCTTGGACCTGAGTTCGGGTCCCGTAGTAAAAGGGGATGACATATCTGCCCAAGCACACTAGGTCAAACAAGAGGAAAGTCACGAGACACAGCACTAATGCCAGCAAACGACGTCGCTCTGGGAACACTTCACGTAATCCAAGCATAAACAGGGTAGCTAAAGGGATGATGGCTGGAAAGAGATAGCGACCCTCAGGTTGGCTACCCTTGGGAAACCAGTCTGGAGCCTGAATCTCGTAGTTCAAGAAAGTGCCCACGGTCACCCCCACGATTACAAGGACCGAGAAGAAGTACAGCACCAGCGCCGCTTTCTGCCACTTAGCCAAGGATGTCGCCGATCTGGTCAACCGGAGAAGCAAAGATACCAGACCTCCAAGGGAAACAAGGCACAAAATGCCCATAACGCCATACCAGATAGGATCCAATTCAACCGTGAATGACCCGAAAAAACCCCAGAAGGTCTTGAACAAAGATAGGGTATACTCGATGTAGTGTTCGGGCAAGGTTTGTAACATCTGGCTGGGGCTTATGACATCAAAAAAAGTTAGGCGCCTGAAAATTCGATGCCACCATTGTCTCACTGGATCCGTATTCCATGCTATAAGAATTGTAACAAGCACTGCTATAATGACTGTCAATGTCCCTATCTTGCGCCATCGATCTAGAGTCGGAAGGTGAAGGGCAAGTGCCAGAAAGACTCCTAGAAAAGCTATGGGTACCACAAAAAAGAATGTTCGTTTTGTGTAATAGCCCAGGACGATGGACAAGCCCAAGGCCACCAATCTAATTGGGGAGAGGCCCCTCCGGAGAGAGGAGATGATCGAAAGGAGAGCTACTGAGGTAAACAATTCCACCAAGCCATCGTTATTGACCGAACTGGTTATAAATGTATGCATGGGCAATAATGCCACAAAGCTTGGCACACCGATCTGGAGGAACAGGTCCTCTGGGAAAAGACTGCGTGTGGCGAAATATGTCAATCCAACGATAGCGGTACTAATCAAGACAGAAACAAGGCGCATGAGGTATAGTTGTGTAGCCAAATCAGGAGTAGAGATGAAAGGCAGCGCCAAAGCCAGCATTCGATAGTACAGCGGTGGGTGGTGCAGTGATCCAGTCTTGATGTTCTCTCGTGGAGCCCACGGTACGAACTGCCAAAAGCGGAAGGCTTCCATAGAATCCAGGATTTGCGCCTGAAGTTCAGGCGAACGATCGGACCAGGAGACAGGCCGACCCTTTTGGTGGATCAATTTGGCGTGTTCGAAGTGCCAAGGCTCGTCTGGAGCTTGCCACGGGGGAACCACGGCACTATAGATGCCCCCACGAAGGAGAGCCAACCCAATGAACCAAGCCAATAATAATATGCAATCGCGCTTAGACAGAGGCATCTTCAAGGTAACCTCTGAGTAAGTGGCCAAACAAGCCAACAGCAAAGCCAATTCCCAGAGCCATAGCCCGGAGAAGCAGCAAGCCCGGAGCAATCGTAGCGATCATCAGATCCTTGCGCGCGGCTTTGAGTTCAAAAGGCAGGGTGGAGGCTACAAAAATGCCGGCGATAGCGAATGACATCCAAAGAAGCTCCCGCCACAGGATTGCACCAAGCAGTGTAGGTGCCAGAAGTCCCGCCAGCCCGACTTGGAGCTTCAAGGTCTGGGGAGTATGCGAGTCGGCCATCATCTTTCCCGGGTGGTGGCGATACATGAGCACCCGCCAGTAACCCACGTAGTATTTGCGGCGAACATAGTCAAGGACCGAGGCAACGTGGTGATGGTAGACCACGGCATCCGGAGCGAATACCATCTTATGCCCTCTTCGAGACAGGCGCCAGGAGAAGTCGATATCTTCCCCCGAAGCTCGGGGAAATGCTGGGTCAAACCCGCTGTTTTTTTGGAAGATAGTTTTCCGATAGGCGGCCGAATAGGTGTCAATAAAGTCAATATATGGCTCCAAACGCATTCTGTCATATTTATCCTCATACTCCAACTGCACAAAACGGGCTATAAGTTCCCTCTGTTGCGTCTTATAAATCCCTTTGGCCCCGACGATCTCCGGGTCCACAAAGGGATCGATCATAGCCTCAATCCAGTTCCGGGCCGGCGCACAGTCAGCATCAGTGAAGAGAAAGATTTCTCCCTGGGCGTGGCTCACTCCCAGGTTCCTGGCTGCAGCCGGCCCTCGATTGGCCTGTGTTAGCAGAAGTACCCCATGCTTGTTCACTACCTCCTGAGTGGCATCTGTAGAGCCATCATCAACAACAATCACCTCGTATTCGCTCCTGGGGATGGATTGATCCAGAAGGGCCGCTAAACATTCCCCTAAGGTCTCCGATGCGTTGTAGGCGGGAACAATAACCGAGATTGAAGGGCTCTTCTTCAAGTTACTTCTGTCTCCCAAGCCCCTCGTTTCAGACGTCTCCAACTAACGTTCTCCCACCCCAGAAAGAAAACTCCCAAGAGGGTGGGGGGAAGGAAAACAATGAAGTACAGCAGCAGCCCGTAGCTCAGCGCCAGGCTTCGCTCCACACCGAAGACGGAGAGGGCCAGAAGGCATAGATAGTGAAACACCCCTACCTTTCCTGGCGAGGATGGGACGGCTACTCCCACCTGGAGGACAACCAGCAGGAAAACCGCCGCCAAGAAGGGTAGGTGGAGGCGCAGGGCCAGGAAGGCGATGTAATTGGTCGATGCCGCTAGAAGCCAGATGAGGGCCGACCAACCCCCTACCCTCAGGCTTACATCCCACCGACGAAAGACCTCCAGGCCGTCCAGAGCCGCCTCCAGGTGCTCCATCAGACGGGCCTGAGGCAATTCCGGCAGTATCCCTAGGAGACGACCAAAAGCCGAGAGCAGGCGCTCCTTACAGTGAGCTGACAGGACGAGAGTCCCCAAAAGGACAAGGGTGACCATGGCCACCCCTACGCCCGGTTCCTGAACCCAGCGAGGAACAGCCATCGTCAGCAAAAGACCAGCGAACAGAAAAAAGATCATGAGCAGATCCACTGCTTTCTCGACGGCGATGGTGCCCAGGGCCAGGGCCTTGTTCTCCCCTTCGATCTCGCCCACGAGATAGGCCCGGGCCAATTCCCCCAGCCGGGCCGGGATAACGATGTTGACCATCTGTCCGATGAAGAGGATGGCCAAGAGTTTGCCATATCTCCGTTGGCGGTGGTGGGGGTAAAACAGGAGTTGCCACCGGGCCGTCTTAGCCATGGATGTAGCGATGATAGTGCCCACTGCCACCAGGACTAGCCCGTAGTTCACCTGAGCGAGGGTGTCCCATAACTCGGCAAAATCAATGCCTCGGAACGCCAGGACCAAGAACAAGACGCTGAGCGCCGTTCCTCCCCAGAGACGCGCTCGATCTACACTGAACCTGACGATTCCCCTTTTCGTAGTCATGGCCTATCCCCGGTGAGGCAAGACATGAGCGTCTAGGGCCACCATCAAGCCCATCATGGCCCATAGGAAGATCCCAGGCTTGGCTCCTAAGGTAATGGCATCGGTCAGGCCATACACCTGGTGAGCCAACATGCCGCAAAGAAGTCCCACAGCTGAGGCCTGCAATACTCTGTCGTTAGAATAACGATGGACCCTCCACGCCATCAAAGTAAAAGTGGTCAAGAGGCTTAGGTAGGCGACTAATCCCGGTATCCCCAAATCTACGCCAACCTGCAGGAAGTTATTGTGGGCATGGATCACGCGCGCCTCGGGGCCGATGAGGAAGAAGGGGTACATCACATTCGCTACAGGATCAAAGGTGTTAAAGCCAATGCCGGTGTAAGGGAAATCCTGGATCATGTAGATGGCCCGTTGCCACACCTCCATCCGGCCAGCAAAGGTGAGGGTGCCTACTGCCACCGTCTCTTCGCCTACGTCGAGTAGAAAATGCCCCACTCTCTCGATACCAAGGTGCCAGAGGATTATGATGCTTATTGCCAAGGCAAGGCCGAAGATGAGACGCAGCCAGTGTTTTCTGATGGCACCCAAGGCAATCAGAGCCACGCCCAGCCCAAAGAAAGCGCTCCGGGATTGAGTCAGGACGAAGGTAAGAACGGTTATCAATAGGATCAAACTGAGGCCGATAATGAGAAGCCATCTGGAATAGATTATGCTCCCAAAACTAGCACCAGAACTCGGGTTCAAAGTATCCGAGATGCTTTGATTATGTGTCAATTTTCCTTGTTCTGCCAATGTTCTCGCCGTTGCTAGGAGCAGAGAGAGAGTCAGAGGGATAAAGAGGATCAGCGTGCCCCCTACCTCGTTGGGGTGAAAACCGCCTCCTGGTGATCGTGTCACGCCACGGATCAGTTGGGGCAGGCGCTTGTAGACGGGGGCAAGGGTGGGGAACTTGGCTGCCCAGTCCGTGCCTACCAGGCTCAAAACCGAGACCCCCACCCCACTCAGGAGAAGCAGGCCAGTCATTAGCCGGATAGCCTTCCTGGTCTGCACGGTATTGACAATGCTGTAAAAGGTTGCCACACTCAAGATGATCCCTG
This sequence comes from Chloroflexota bacterium, assembly GCA_030611885.1. GTDB lineage: Bacteria > Chloroflexota > Anaerolineae > VGOG01 > VGOG01 > JAUWOY01. Next base: position 4,978 of record JAUWOY010000037.1, read on the forward strand.
TCAGTTTGGGAAAGCTCAGCTGCAGATCTACCGAGGCATATAAACTAACAGGCAACATGACGACCAGCCCCAGAATGGGAAAGTCCATGGGGGTGTGCACTGTGACATGGCCTCTAGCGGCCCAACGCACACACCATAGTACGAGAATCAGCAGCAACCCGGCAACCACCGCAGTCATGGGCAAGATCTCGGGGAACATAAGAGGTGGAACAGCGGGGGCCAACAACCACAGCTCGTGCTCCGCAATCCAATTGGCCGCGCCCTTCAACCTGGCCCTCGCGGTAGGTTTCTCAGCTTTCCGAGTTAACAGAGAGGTGCTGGCCTCCTTGGGACTCGACAGCGCCTCTCCTTCTACACCTTTACTTTCCACCTGGTTCCCCCTTCAGTCTCCCCGGCCAACGATGTGCTACTATTATACATCGGTTTCGCCCTCCATGCAAACTTGCTGGGAGCATAAGGAGTGGTCTGGCAAACGAGGTGATGCTATCGAAACTTTCCTCCGCTCTCCATATGCACAAAAGCGGCGAGCCTCATCATGATGAAGCCCGCCGCGCTTGTTTTCTCATGTTATCAACTTCAGCTACCGTTTCCACAGCCTCGCCCGGGCGGGGCTATTTGTACCAAACGCTATCAACGTCAGGCCAATGAGCACCAGCCACCCCAAGGCGGTGGCTCCATCGGGTGCCGGCGCGGCCCCGCCCGAGCGGGCCACAAAGGAGGAGACAGAAACTCTGGTGGGGGCGGCCTCTTCGCCCATGAGACCGAACTCGCTGAAGTGATCCAGAACGGCCACCAGTTCGTTGTTGACGATATCCAGGGAACAGCCAGCGCACGGCAGGACGCCTTCCCACTGGCTGCCATTCCAGTAGTAAAGGTTGAGGGTGCTTTCGTCTTCTATACCCGCGTCCTGCCAATCCGAGTCCTGGTACCGGAGGGTCAGGGTGTGGGGCGTGTCAAACCCGGTCACTTGGTTTCCCTCAGCATCAATACCCCTAAGAGTGCAGGGCATAGGCATAATAGCGAAATTCAAATCGCTGGGAGGATTGGGGGGCGAGGCCTTGGGCGTATGGACGACAGTCGTTGAGCTCGTCACCGCGCCGGGCGGGAAGTCCAAACTGAGATCCCCGCCTTCAGCGCTCTGCAGAGAGCCACCGTTTGCGGGATCTATCACCGCAGACGCTGCCATAAGGGCTTGGTAGGCATTTATCCGCCCGTAGCCGTAGTACTGATCCCAGCCCGCATCGCCCAGATCATCCGCGCTGCCCTCTATAAGAGACCGCACTGTGGCATTGGTCCTGGTGCCGTCCTGCGCAAAAAGCAACGCCGCCAGCCCAGCCACGTGGGGGGCCGACATCGAGGTGCCGCTCATGTAGGCATAGGTGGAGCCGCCGTTCCAGTAGGTGCTGTAGATGCTCACCCCCGGCGCTGCCACCGCGACCTGCGCCCCATAGTTGGACCAGGACGCTTTAGCATCGTTCTGGTCGGTGCCCGATACCCCGATCACATTGTCGTAAGCGGCCGGGTAGAAGGGATCGCTGAGATTATTGTTGCCCACCGCACCAACCAGCACGCAGCCCGCATCCCAGGCGTAGTTCACCGCGCCCCCCAGGAACGAGGAGTAGGCATAACCCCCCAGGCTCAGGTTGATTACCTTCGCCCCGTTATCGGCGGCATACATGAGGCTGTAAGCGATGTCGCTATACCGCGCCGTGCCCGTGGTGCCATCTCCTACCTTCACGGCCATGATGCTGCTGTTGAAGGCCACTCCGGCGATGCCCACCCCGTTGTCCGTGGCCGCTGCTATTATGCCTCCCACGTGACTGCCATGCCCGTAATCATCCTGGGGATCGTTGTCGTCATTGGCAAAGTCCCAGCCATACACGTCATCAATGTAGCCGTTACCATCATCATCAATCCCGTTATCCGGAGTCTCGTCCACGTTCGTCCACATTTTGGCCTGCAAATCTGGATGCTGGAGATCAACGCCCCAGTCTATGACGGCAACGACGACGTTGGAATCGCCTTTGGAGAGATCCCAAGCCTGAGGAGCCGAAATCTTCTGCGGGCCCCACTGGGTGCCGTCGCCATAATAGGGATCGTTGGGTTCGTAGGTGGGCTGGGAGATGTAGTCGGGTTCGGCATACTCCACCCTTGGATCCGCCTTATAAGCAGCGATCTTGGCCTCGATCTCGCTCGGGGGAACGCTCAGTATCTGGACCCCGATCTGGGGGATTTCCTCCTCGACTACAGCGTTATGGCGAGCATGTACCTGGACTAGGCTGGCTGGGCTGAGGCCCTCTTTGAACTTGACCATGATCCTACCAGGCACGTAGGGTGCATCAGCCAGAGGTGATCCCTCATCTGCACTCAAGGGCGCGCCGTAGGTCGCTGTGATCAAGAAGATCGAGATCACCAGTAACATAGCCGGTAAAGCCTTGCTTTTCTTCTCATCCATCACGCACCTCCTGACATCTCCCCCCGCTAACAAAAAAAGCGTGCTGTCGGCCGACCTGCTTCCGAACAGCACGCTTTGTGAAATCTGTCTTCGGCAGCCCGGCCATCTTATTAGCTTGTGGCGATTCGCCACTTGCTAACGTAGACCCGTAGCTTTGCGCCCCCATCTTTCGATGGGTTTGCCCTTATCGGACCTTTGTCTTTTCGTGTGAAAGTGCTGGACTTCTGAATCTCTAACGTGTCAGGATAATGATAGGAACATCGCTGGTCGAAGGATCGCTCCTCAGCTTTCTCAATAGCTCGCACCCCTCGACGGGAGTCGTCACCAGGCGCAAGACCTTCACCCTGGATTTCGCGCCCCGGCCGTTCCCCGGAATGTCCAAACTATCTACCAGAGGGTATTCCCCCCATCCGCACCGAACGCTCAAATCTTCGCCAAAGCGCATCATCCTACTCATCTCTATCTCCTTCCCTTTAGGTTCTCATTTTTCCGAACAAAAAAAGCGTGCTGTCGGCCGACCTGCTTCCGAACAGCACGCTTTGTGAAATCTGTCTTCGGCAGCCCGGCCATCCTATTAGTTTATGGCGATTCGCCACTTGCTAACGTAGACCCGTAGCTTTGCGCCCCCATCTTTCGATGGGTTTGCCTTTATCGGACCTTATGCGATTGAAAAGGAACCTTTGTCTTGTGCAGTTATATTATACCAAATTAACCCGCCCATGTCAATAGCAAGTAGAGAAGATTGGGTTAGGACTAGGTTAAGATTTGGTTAACGTTTTCCTCCCGCGGGCCAGTCCTCCTCTCAAATATGTAGCCGAACCCACGCACGTTCAGGATGTGGGGAGGCTTCTTACAATCAAGCCCCATCTTCTTCCGCAGGTTGTGGACGTGGACCTTAATGATCCGCTGAGCCTCCTGGGGGCTACAATCGTAACCCTGAACCTCTCGCACCAGGCTGCGGCTGCTCAACACGCGCCCAGGATTCCTGGCCAGGCAACTTAAAAGGCGGAATTCACTGGCCGTCAGCTTTACTGGCTCGCCCTGAACTGATGCTTGGCAGCGATCGAGGTCTACGATCAAGTCACCATACTTCAGCATGCCGTTTTGCGCTTGTTCCCTCATCCGACCGGCGCGCCTCAGGAGAGCATAAACTCGGGCCAGGAAAACCTTGGCGCTGATGGGCTTGACGAGGTAGTCGTCAGCGCCGGCGTTTAGCCCTTTCACGACGTGCTCATCCCGCCCCTGCGTCGCGAGGATGACTACGGGGATAGTGGTGTGCTCCCGAACGTACTGACAGGCTTCAAAACTATCTCTCTGAGGCGTTCTGATGTCCAGGATGACCAGGTCCCAGGATTCGCTGGCAACCTTTCGCAGAGCCTCCTCGGTGTTGTAGACGTTTTCGACCTCGAAGCCCTGATCCCTCAAAACGTTGGTCATCCCGTGGGTGGCTGCCCTATCACTTTGAGTAACCAGAATTCGCCTCATCTCCAACGCCTCCGTTTAAACTGGCTAAAATCTGTAGTAGCGACTTCAGTCGCTTGGAACGACTAAAGTCGTCACTACCACAAGTTTTAGCCACACCCTTCTTCACCGTCGCCTTATCCACAGGGTGCCGCCCGCAGCCAGCGTCGCCAAAACCGCCAACCCTGGCCAGCGGGACGCCTCCTGGCTCGCCGAGGAAACCATAAACGAGGATAGGCTAACGGCAGTGGGCTCGGCTGGGCCAGCGGGGGATGCCAGGGCCTCGTAGCCGAAATCAGCTCCGCTGTATGCTTCTCCTTCCGCCAGGTGCACCGACAGGGGATTGTTATCGGTGGTGAGAGCGTAGTCGTAGAGCGTTCCCCCTGATTCGAAGTTGCTGTCCGCTACCTTGACGACGTAGTTACCCGCATCCAGGTTGTCGAAGAGGTACCAACCAGGATCGCCCGCGTCAGGATGGTTTTGTGTTGTGAAGTTCTCTTGCCAAACACCGTCCTTATAGAGTTCGACCACCACACCGTTGATGCCCACGTCGAATTCGCTACCCTGTTTCCCGTCGCCGTCCTGATCGTCCCACACGTAGTCGCCGATAGAGGCTGATCCGGCGGCCAAGGTGCCATTCAAGTTGAGCAAGAACAGGGCAACGATGATTATCGCCATCAAGCTCTTGCGTCTCTTTTGGCCGAGCCATACTGTCATTTTTCCCGCGCCTTCGAATAACGTCATCTAGTCCACCTCTCTCCATGGTGCTGATGATAATATTATAGCATGTCAAGGTTAATACCAGGTAACAAACAAGTTGAAATCCGGTTACAGACGTGAAGGAGACAAAAACAGGGACCTGAAGGGATTGTAAAAGTCCTTTCAGGTCCCTGTTGATCTAAATGACTTGCTACTTTATTACCTTTTTCTACCCCTCAGAGATCACCAGCAGTTTCTTCTCCCCGTCGCGAAAGCAGAATTTCAACTGGTCGAAGACGTCCTTTCTGCCCAGCAGGTTGAACCCCACGCCCAACTCTTCGGAGAAGCCGATGGTTGCCGAGAGTTCTTCCCGTCCTATACCCAGAATCAAGCGGAAAAGGTAAACGGGGATTTCCGCACCGCTCCCGACCATCACGTAGACGAGCTGACCATCGTACAGGTTTATGCCTAACTCTTCCGCCATCTCGCCAGCAAAAATGCTGAACGAGGCCCCCGAATCCACATAGGCATCAGCATAAGCACTTCTTTCCCCAAAACTCAGCCGGACTCGGAGGATAGGCATGAAAGTTCCCGCAAAATTTCGGTAGGCAAATACCTGCCTCATAGCAACAGATTCTCCTCTGTTTTCTTGGGAATATACATCACATAGGGTATCTGTGCAGGAATCTTTTTCCCCGCTTCCTTCCAGGCGATTGCCCTATCCTTCGTCGCTGCGATGACCTCCTTGCCGACGATGACCAAGTAGTTGCCCCTGTACTTCCTCACAAACTCGTCCATGTGCTCGGCAACCCACTCGTCGAGTTCATCTCTCACAAATTCCTCTTCCATCGCTCTCACCTCCCAGCAATATGATAGCACAAAGTAAGCCCATTTGCAAATTAAGGTTGAGCTAACCGCAGCGCGGGATCGCCGAGGAGGGTGTAGGTCTCGATGAGGTCCTCGTAACCGCGACCACTATCGGGCAGGTTCCGCTTGGCCCGCATGACGGCCTCGCCGAGGGTGGGGGCATCACTGGCGAAGAGGGCCTCGAACAGGGCCTTGACCAGGGCATCTTGCTCGTCGGGCAACAGTTCGCTGGTGGGGGCAAAGGCGGCCAGCGCACCCTTGCCCTCCGCCAGAAGCAGCTCTTCGGCCAAACAGTTGGCCTGCGGATGGTGGAAGTAGCCGTCGAGACAAGTCATGGTCACGACGAAGGGCAGCTTGGACCCGTTGCGGAGGGCGGCGATGTCCGTGGAGCTGAACACCGCTTCCTTCGCCCAGACGTTCAAAGCAGCGTGGCCCACGTAGTTGACGATGGCCGCGCCCTGGTTGAACTCCGCGATGATCCGGGCGGTGCTTTCGCCAGGATCGGCAAACGCGCTTAGATAGACCCTGGTCGCCTGGTAATCGGGGGGAAGGCTGCTCTCAATGAGGTCGTCGGAGGTGGCTTCGAAGGCGGGCTGATCATCGTCGGCTACGAAGAGCACCCGCCGGCGCCATTCGCCCGGCGTCGGGTCGCGCTCGTAGTCAACTATCTTGTCCACGACGATTTTGGCCTCCGCCGCGCTGCTGACCGGCAGGCGGCCGATGGCCATCTCAGGCAAGGAGTCGCCGTCGAAGTCAACAAACCAGTTGTCGCTGGCCGTCTCGCCGACGAAGTGGGTCTGCACCAGATAGGTTGGGAGCAGGTTTTTGTTGGACGCCTGGAGGTTGTCCCGATAGTCGTAGCTGGCATCGCCGACCAGGAGGACGTAGCGCGGAGTCGGCTTGGCCCAACGCTGGTGAGCGTAGCGCAGAAAGTCGCGGATGGCGGTGGGGTCGGCCAGCCCATAGCTGAACTCATCGTAGACCTGTTCGATGGTCACCACTTTGACCTCCAGCCCGCCGCTCTCTCGCCATTCGACCAGGGGCTCGAGGCTCTCCCGAAAGTCTGGGTGAGTGACGACGATGTAATCGGCCTGATTATCGCTGGCGCGAAGGTTGGCGTGGTCGCCCCCCGGTCCCCCCAACTTTGGGGGGGCAGGGGGGCGGGCGATACGCGTGGGCTCTTTGATGGCCCTTGGCCCCACCGCCAGGTACCTTCGCTGGCCAGCGGTTTCATCGGAGAAAGAGATGGCGTAGGCGTTGCCCTCAGGTTCGACAGCATAGCCGCTCAGGCGCACGGCGTCGGTCGGACCGGTGATGTCGAAGATGCCCACGTCGGGCTGGCTGAATCCGACGATCCGGTAGGCCCCCGCCTGCCCCTCGAACTGGAGTTGGTCGTCCTCGGCGACGAAGCCGCGCTGATAGCCGATCTCGTACCAATCGAGGAGGGCGACCTCGGCCTTGGCCCCTGTGTCGCCAGGCGCTTCGAGGACGAGGATGTTCTCCCCCTCGATCAGATGCGATGTGGCCGCCTCGACGAGATGCGTCTCCTGGCCGTCCCAGGCGGCGTCGGCGACGAGGTGGTCGTTGAGGTGGATGAGGATGTGGTGATCTGGCTCGGCGGGGTCGGAGGTGCCGCCCAGCAGCGCAACTCTGAGAATGCCGTCGTCGTCAGCCAGGTGGTGCAGGGCAAAGGTGAAAGTAGCTGGGGTGGGAGCGATGAGCGATTGCCAGTACCAGCGGTCAGTTCCCTGCGGAGCCTTGGACCAATACAGGGAATCCTCCTCGCGATGGAGGGTGGTCTCGAAGGAGGAGGGAAACGCAGCGGTCGCCTCCGGTTCGGCAAGGTCTCTGACCGTCGCCGTCCCCGCCTGGCCGATGGTCAGCCAATAGACGTTGGCGCGGCTGTAGCTGCTCTCGTTGGCCGTGCCGTAGAACTCGATAGCCGGGTCATCGGCCTCGACGATCCAAATCGGCACCTCCTGGCCTCGATGGGTGAGTTGGACCGTGGCCGGATCAACGCCCTTGAGGTCCAGCCCCACCTCCCGCAGAGCAGAGTTGGTCAGGCGGTATATCCCCTCTTCCTCGACGTAAATCTTGGCTTTGCCAGAGGAGGGGAGCTTATCTGGCGCACAGGCCCAGAGAGGCAGCGCCAGCAGGAAAAGAAGGGGGATGATCAGCCGATTCTTCATCATCTTGGAAATTTTGACGAAAATGCTGTCAACGAATTTCTGGAACGGATTGAACGGATGGATCACCCATCTGACGGGAGAAATCCCGTCTGATCTGGGCCTGAATCCGTTCAATCTGCTCCCTGAATCCGCTGACAGCCTGTCCGACCTTGGCGCCCAATTCATTTTAGCCAGACCCAAATCACTAGCGCCCCCCTCTGATGAACGAATAGGCCAGCCATGCCGCCCCTGCTCCCAGGGCAATGAGCAAGATGCCAACCAGCCAGAGGTGGCCCAAACCCACAGGGCCACGGGAGATCGGCAACGCCACTGGGGTAGCAGCCGGCGCTGGCGTACCTGAGGGCAGGCTCAAGGCGGTCGGGGTTACGGTTGCCATCGGTGGCTGGGGGGTGGCCGCAGGAACCGTGGGCATCAAGGTCAGGGGACTGGTTGGCGACGGTGTCATGAGCGGCTCGACCGAGGCTTCGATGGTGAGCGTCGCTTCGCTTTCTGGCGAACCGCTCGTCTGGGTCCCGTCGGAGGGCGGTGTGGGCGAAAGGGTTACGGTGGCGACTTTTGTCGCTGTCGCAGTGCTCGTGGGAGAGCTGATCTCCGTGGTGGCAGGTGTACTGGTGGGGAGGCTCATTCCCATTGGCGTCTGAGTGAAAGTCGCTGCCGGGGTCGAGGTCGGTGTGCTCGTCGGCCTCGGCGGGCTGGTGGCCGTTGGCAAAGGGGGATAGGATGTTGGGAGGCTGGTGGCCGTTGGCAAAGCAGGTGGTGTAGCGGTAGCCATCGCCGTTGGGGTCCTCGTGGCCGTGGGCGGCGGAGTGAGTGTGGCCGTGGCAGTTGCGGTGGCTGTCGGTGTGGCCGTCCACTGAGAGGTGAAGGTGGCCGTTGGGGTGGCCGTCGGCTGCTCCCCCGGAATGGCCAAGATGGGGCCGTGGACCTCGCTGGAGCCGTCGGTGGCCACGCTCTCCAGCTTGTAGTAATAAGTAGCGCCGTTGCTCACATCGCTATCGGTGTAATAATAATGGGCTCCTATCACAGACCCCATCGCCTGGCTGGGGATGAGCGAGTTGTTGAGCTTGGCGTAGCTGTCCGTCTCGCTGGTGCTGCGCCAGAGGTTGAAGCCGATGTTGTTTATCTCACTGGCCGTCTCCCACTCCAGGAGAACCTGGCCATCGCCGCCCGCAGCAGTGAACGAAGCCAGGGTCACGGCGGCCAGTGCACGGCTCACATCGAGCAGGATGATCACGGCTATCAGAATCGAGATTGCGCCATTCCTTTTCATGACCTCTTATTTCCTCATAAGCGGTTCGTAGTAGCGACTTTAGTCGCTCTGACTCCGTGGGGAGCGACTGAAGTCGCCACTACGAGGAAAATGGCCAAAGCCCAGGTGTAGATACTTCATCATCCAGCCAGCCTGACCAGCCAGCGAGAGGGAGCGGAGACGGCCCTGGCCACCAGAGGCGCCCACCGAGTCCTCCTGTTCCCTTCGACAAGCTCAGGACATCGCCCGATGATGGCCACTTTCACCCGGCGAGCCGCTCGGAAGGCGGCCACCTGCAGGACCGCGAGGACGCCGAGCAGGCGGTTCATCGCCCTCCACTTTCCACCCTCCAGGTCAATCGTTCGCTCCCCTCTCTTTATCGCCACCACCTTCCCCAAAAGCTGCTCCTCCCTCCAGGGCTGATCGGGATTGAGGGAAGCGTCGCCTTTAGTCACCAGGAGGGTCGCGCCCCCGCGCCTGCGCCTGGCCAGCAGGCGGTGGGTATGAAAAGCGCCGCCCACTGTGTAGAGGACGATGTCGCCCCGGCGCAATCTGTCCGCGACGGCTTGCTCGACCACGATCTCGTCCCCAGCCGCGATGAGAGGGGCCATGCTCCCGCTGATAACGCGGAAGCGAAACGGGGTGCCTTGAGCCATCTCCTCTCGTATCAGATCGCTGACGACGTTTTGCTGGGATGCAAGCATGGTGCTATTCTCAGTCTGTGTCATTGCGAGCTACTCCATAGCGCGGCCACGCTACTCATTGTGTAAGAAACCCGTCAGCGCCGGCCGAGTAGGAGCGAAGCGACGTATCGAGGCCAAGTGGGTTACCCGGAGAGCCGCTCGCTTGATTTCGATACGCTCTGCTACTCAATCAGCGCTCGCTCCCCGGGTTTTGCACACAACCGTTTGTTTCTTAGTAGCGACCGCAGGGAGCGAAGCAATCTCCTCCGTTGCGAGTTGGGGATTGCTTCGTCGCAAAAACCGCTCCTCGCAATGACACTAGCAATCTCTCAGTAGTTCTTCACGACGATCGGCAGGTAGACTTCATACGTTAGAGAGTCGGCCATCTCAAACTCCACAGAGGCCCAGAAGGACTTGGTGGAATCAAAGGCCAGGTAGGTGTAAGTGCCTGTAGGCCAGTCTCCTGCCCAGTTATACTTGCGGATGAACCTCCCGGACGAATCGGCCCAAAAGTGATTGAGCTCGTGCGGGGCCCGGCTCGGATCGGCGAACCAGGTCTCTATCAGGCCATGGGGGGTGAAATGAGAGCCAATGAATGCGAACCAGTCTCCAATTGGCGCTTTGCTTGGAGAGACGATGATCACTGGCTCCGACGTGGGGGTGGGTGAAGAGACCGGCGGAGGCTCGGAGATCGTGAACTGCACGGCGATGCTATAGTTCGCAGTGGAATCAAAAGCGGTGTAGGTATAAACTCCCACCAGCCAATCCCACTTCGAGGCGATGCTCCGCACAAATCCTCCAGAAAGATCGGCGAAGAAGGAAGCAGTGTAGTGGTATACCTGATTGGGATCGGTGAAACCTTCGTGTATCAGGCCGTTGGACGTGAAATCCGAGCCTGTGAAGGTGAAACCCTGTCCGACGTAGCCCTCCGTTGGGTAGACAGTGATCGCTGACTTTGGCGTGGCCGAAGGCGTCGGCGTCACCGTCGGCGTCGCAGTTACCGTTGGCGTCGCGGTCACTGTGGGAGTGGCCGTCACGCTGGGTGTCGCCGTGGGCGTGCCGGTGGGAGCGCCCGTCGCCGTGGGCGTAGCTGTGGCCGTCGCCGTTGAGCTCGGTGTCGCCGTGGGTGTGCTGGTGGCGGTGCTGGTCGAGGTGGCCGTAGGGGCGGCGGTACCGGTCGCAGTCGGGGTCGCCGTGGCCGTGCTGGTCGCCGTCGGCGTAGGTGTGCTGGTTGAGATGGGCGTCTCGGTCGGGGTGCTGGTGGCTGTGGGAGTAGGCGTTGCCATCGCTGTCCCGGTAGCCGTCGGCGTGGCGGTGGGTGTAGCCGTCGGGGTGTTGGTGGGAGTCTGGGTGGGCGTATCGGTGGGGGTCGAGGTGGGAGTGGGGGTAGACGTCGCTGTAGGGGTCGAGGTCGGCGCGGCCCCCACTACGACCGAGCCATCCTCGTCGCTGGCTACCTGGGACTGGCCGAGCGTGTCCGACATGTGGATACCCTGGAGATCGAGGTAGCTCTCCCCTGCGCCCTGGGCGGTGAGACTGATGACGGCAAGCTCTCCCGTCCCGTCTGGCCCAGGTCCCCCCGTATAGCTCCAAGCCCCGAAAGTTACCTTCCCAGCTTCATTGTCTATGTTGGGGCCGACGGGGTAGAACGTCCGCTGTGCGTTCTCCAGGAAGTCGCCCAGGGTCACGTCGCCTATGGTGACGATGGTGGGGGTGTAGAACAGCTTGAACTGGAAGCTGCCCAGGTCGCTAGCATTATCAATCATCACCGAGACGGTGAAGCTCTCACCCACCGACACCGTTGATTGGACGGGCTCTATGCGCACCGTGGGATCCTGCTGGGCCGCTGCCCCCCTCTCCCCCCAATCTTGGGGGGCAAGCAAAGGCGCGGCCATCACCAGCGCGGGCAGGAGGGTGATGGTCAGGAAGATGATGAGCCAAGACTTGAGGTCTGCCTTTTCCAGCTTATCCCGGAGCCCATCAAACTTCACCGCCTTCATCTTTTACCATTCTTTCATTACCAGGGGCAGGTAGACGACGAATCCCGCTCGGACCACCCCGTCCTCGACGATGGACGTTTCGCGCTCGGCGTGCGTGTCCAGCACCACGACGCCTTGCAAGTCGAGGGGGCTTTCGCCGAAACCCTGGGCAGTGAGAGTGATGGTAGCCAGTACGCCCGTCCCGCTGGCCCCTGGCACGTCGGGGGGGACGGTCACCGCTCCGAAACTGACCCTGCCCGCCTGGTTATCGCTGGTGGGGCCGATGGAGATGCGCTCCCGTCCCGTGCTGGCTGGGAAATCGCCCACGGTCACACTGTCCACCGTCACCGTCGTGGGAACGAAGAGCAGAGTGAACTCGAAGCCGCCTAAATCGTCGGCCTGGTCAATCATCACCGAGACAGTGAAAGTCTGGCCCACCCCCACCACCGACTCGGCGGGTTCTATGCGCACTGTGGGGCCTTGCTGGATCGGGTTCGTCTCGTCGGTGGGAAGCAGGGGAGCGGCCAGGGCCAGCGTGGGAAGGAGGGCGAGGGCCAGGAAGATGATGATAGTCAGAAACCAGGTTTTTGGCCCCTTTTGCATCCAAAACGTCTGAAGTGGAAAAACCTGGTTTCTTATGAAGAGACCCTTCATCGTTTACCAGCCTTTCAGCACCAGAGGCAAGTAGATTTTACGGCTAAACGAGGTTGGCGTGGCAGTCGGAGTGGCTGTGGTAGCGGTAGCCGTTGGCGTGCTAGTTGGCGTTTGGGACCCAGGCTCGGTCATCTCAAACTCCACCGAGGTCGAGAGTGCCTCCGTGATGTCAATGGCTATGTAGCTGTAAACGCCCGCCTGCCAGTACGCTTCCCAGTTGTGCTGGCGGGTGAATCCCCCGGACGAATCGGCGTAGAAAGAATCAAGGGAATGATGTGCTTGATCGGGATCGGCGAACCATGCTTCTACGAGGCCATCGGGCGTGAAGTGAGAGCCGGTGAAAGTGAACGTCTCTCCGACTGGCGCACTGGTTGGATGGACGACGATCGCTGGCTCTGGCGTGATCGTGGTTGTAGTGGTAGTCGTCGGGGTGGGGGTAGTGGTTCCAGTGGGCGTACTGGTCGCGGTAGACGTAGGCGTCGGCGTGGGCGCGCCACCTGCCACCACCAGGCCGTCCTCGACGGTGGGTGTCTGCGAGTGACCTCCCGTGTCTACTACCAGCACCCTCTCCAGGTCCAGTGGGCTGATGCCTACGCCCTGGGCGGTGAGGGTGATGAGGGCCAGATCGCCTGTCCCATCAGGGCCTGGATCGCTGCCGAAGGTCACCACTCCGAAAGTGACCTTCCCCGCCTGGTTATTTATGGTAGGGCCAGCGGGAACGATCTTCCGCCCCGTGCTGCCCGGGAAATCACCCAGGGTCACACTGTCCACCGTCACCGTCGTGGTGACGAAGAACAGATCGAACTGGAAGCTGTTCAGGCTGCTGGCCTGGTCAATCATCACCGTCACGGTGAAAGTCTCGCTCACATCTACAACCGACTGAGCGGGTTCTATCCGCACGGTGGGATTTTGCAAAGTGGCATTTTGCGCCTCAACTGAGGCCAGGGGCGTACTCCCGTCGAGAGGGGCAAACAGCGAGATGAACGCTATCCAGGCCAGGAGAAGGGCGGCCAGCAGAGGAATAGGGTTAAGGCGCTCCACAAGTATTCCCCCATTGGGCGGCTACCTTCATGATGTCTACCACCGTGATCTCGCCGTCATTGTCCAGGTCGTACTTGCGGTCATAGTTCTCGTCGCCCCACTCGCTAGCCCAGCGGATGGCCACCTGCGTGATGTCCACCACCGTGATCTGGCGATCCTTGTCGAAGTCCGCCGCATCGCACGCCGGCAGATTCAGCTTCATGAACGGGTCGCCGAAGAGGACGTAAGTGTCCATGAGATCGCGGAAGGCACTGGTCTCGCCGCCGGTCTCGGTATAGAGTTTCAGTTTGCCCCGATACGTCGCCTGTCCGATCTCACTGATGGTGTCGCTGAACACGGCGGTGAAGAAGCCTTGGTCGAGGTAGTGGTGGCCGAGGGCCATGCCAAGCCCTGTAGGCGACCAACTGGCTATAGCTCCCTTGTCCTCGGCACGGACCAATTGTTCGTCTAGGCAAGGTTTATCAGGATCGTGAAAGTATCCAGTTGAGCATGTCATAGACAACATCATTGGTAGCTCTGATGCGTTAGTCAGGTAGTCAATGTCATTCCTGATTGCATCGGCACGGAGTACAACTTCCTTCGCCCAAAGGGAAGTTCCCCCGTGGCCAATATAGTTCACGAGAAGCCGTCCGTCATTGACGGCCTCGATGATGGCGGCAGTGGCGGCAGGGCAAGGGTTGGACGTTGGAGGACCGCAATAGTCATTTAGGTAGACCTTGCCGTCCGTGTAGGGGACAGACAGATAATTGTCAACGATATCATTGGATAGGGCTACAAAATCACCAGCGCTGTCAGGAATGTTGTCGGCCACGAAAAGTGCTGTCTGATTCCAGTCACCACCAGGAGGATCCTGCTCATAGTTAAGGATTTTATTGATGACCGTACTGGCTTCGGCACTGGAGTTCAGGGGCAAACGCCCAATGTGTATATCAGGCACACTGTCGTCCCCATGGATGGTGACGTAAAGATTATCGCTGGCCGTTTCACCTATGCCATCTGTACCTGTGTCGACAAAGGCTAGGTAAGGAGGAATGTAATTGGCAGGGCTACTACCCAGGTTATTCTTGCAATCGTAGTTGCCATCCCCCACCAGCAAGACATAGCTGGGCGGGGGTTCAGTCCAGTAATCGTAGGCATAAGCCAGAAAGTCATGAATGGCCTGGGGGTCAAAAACACCGTAGCTGAACTCGTCGTAGACATCTTGTACATCAACTACCAGGGTGCGAGGGCCTTGCCCAGCACGGCGGGCATCCAGGGGAAGCACATCGTCATAGAAGTCGCTGTGGGTGATGATGATGTAATCGGCCCCGTTGCCTGGATCCACCAGATCCGAAGAGGCATCCCCGAACAAGTCAAGCGGGCTCTTGTACTGGCTAGACGTCAATAACCAATACTTCGTCCCCACTTCCGCTGCCCCATCGTCGAACTTAACCACATAACTCAGCCCACCCGGCTCCACCACGAAGTCTGTCAGATAACTGACGGTGATCGGATCCGTCACATCGTACACATCGTAGAGCTCCGGAGTGTCCTCAGTGAATCCATCCACTTCGTATTGCCACCCGGCTTCTTGATGCTCAAACACAAACTCATTGCCCTCTGCAACGAACATGTCCCGGTACTTAACTTCAAACCAGTTGTGCAATACTATGTCACGGGAGGCCTCAGTGGCACAACCTTCTACCCTGATCTCGTTTATCCCCCCATCCAAGAGGTCAGAGGAAAAAGCCACCTCACGACTTTGCTCGACCTGGCCATCCCACGTAACCTGATCAACCTGATTGTTGTTGAGGTAGGTCTTGATACAGTGGTCCGGGTTGGCGCTTCTAGTGGTATAGCCATGCATCTTAACATTCAACGTCCCACTATAACTTTCCGTTGTGAAGATGCTATTCAAAGTTGTGCTTACGGTTAGAGATGGATCCGGTGTGGGGTATCGAGTATATGCCCACCACCAGTGATCCGCGCCGTCCGCCCACGGGACGTGTGAGAAGTACTCGTGGTCCTCTTCCAGATGCACCGTGTCCGTGTAGTATGAACGCACCGGAAAACCTGACGGCGCAGCGCTTCTATTCAACATGTGACTTCCAACCGCTCCCCCGTAGGTCAACCAATACACATTCACGTCCGTGTACTTCGTGGTCATCTTCTGCCCGTAAAACAGCAGACTGTCTAGTACTCCCTCGGTCTCCAACACACGGGTCGCCACTTCCCGACCCTGATTGTATAGCTTGAATGTTTGTGGGTCTATCGTATTCACCGGTATGCCCGCCCCCTCCAGTTCCGCCCTGGTCAACTGATACATCCCATCCTCGTCCACCAGAACCTTGTACGATGGTTCATCCCACTGAACAGTCATCTTCGGTTCACCTCGTTCGATCCCCTTCCCTCGCCAATGCCTGGATGACTCGTAGTTCAAAAGCGTTGCTTCCAGCACTGACTCAAAAACCCCAGCGGTCTCAGCTTGACCTAAGCTTCTTCCCTCAGGATAGGAGAGCTGGATCTCAACCGTGATCTCTTTATAGAACCTGATCTGCCCTGAAACCGGGTTGTACTGGAACGGGTAGAATTGCACGGGAATGAACCGTTGATTCCTGATGAATCCCGACGAATCCACCTCTGCGATCTCTTGCGGATAGAACGCATCGGTCGTATAAACCGTCTTATCCTCAATGAACGCCACTCTGACCTCAGGAAGCACAGCATCCAACCCCACCTCCTGAGAACCAAACACAACTCCATCGTCCCTGACGAGCTGAGGCACAGGGCTCAGCCGGTACTCTCCTGGTAGCGCGCTGTACTCCCTATCTACCACCCGAAGTTCAAACTCTGCCCCCAGCGGAATACCTACGAGAGCTCCCTGCGCAGGCACCTGGGGCTTGCCCAATTCCGAACTCGATCCATAGCCCTCAACGCTCAGTACATCATACCGACGGCCATCAACAGACTTCTCTGACATGCGATAACCGCGGGTCACCAATTGAAGCACGATGCTCTCATCACCTGACTTCACAAGCTCAATACCCGATGCCGACTCAGTGTGATCGCCAGCTAATGAGGTGGAAGCCGACACACGAGGCGGAAGGACCTTCGCGGTCGAGATCAACAAGACAAGTGCTATCAACGTTGCGATAAACTGTGATCTTCTCATCATTCGTCTCCCCTTCTTACCATTGAGTGATTCGCCTGACAATGCGGCGAAGAGCGGCTTTCCCCCTAGCCGCCAGTCGCCTGCAGGCTACATCGGCACGACGATACAATACATGCCCGTTACTATACACAAGCCCCAGCCACCGACTGCCCATACCATCCACGCGGATGAGACAGCCACATCGCTCTAGGGCTGTAATCCGCCCCAGAATTTGGGTCGGGCTGACCGGGCCATCAAGGCCCCAAATCGCATCCCCTCGAGCTAATAAGTAGTCAATACCAGCCCGCTGCATCCTTCCCACCATTCTGTGGGCAAGTATGGCCTTGTCAGAAACATGATACAGTACGATCTCCCCAAGGCACAGATGCGAGAACTCGGTCGGCTCCACCACGATAATGTCGCCATCCTGGATGAATGGATACATGCTATGGCCCTTGGCCTCGAAGCGCAAGCACGATCCGCCGCTCAATATCTGTCTGCTTAAGGTAACAAAGTCTGGGCCGTTACAACGTATTGGATCCTGGCGATTTTCTATTCGCCTTTCAGTTCTCTTGCTAGATTCTCGCTGTGACATAGACCGCCATCCCATGACTACGCAATCTACACTTTCCGCAAGAGCTGCACCACACCCTCGTCAGGCACAAAAGGCAAGCGATAACAGGAAACCGATTGAACCAGATCAACACACGTATCCAATACAAGTTGCACTTTGGTCTTGTCCCACAAGGGCAGAAAGGCCTGTGACATCAATCGAGAGATGGCTTCTATCTCACTCACAGCAACACGTTCGGTTTCTTTCCCATGCTCAATGAAGAATACTCCCTCTAATGGAACTCTGCCAAAAGAACAGAATCCCCCGCTTCCTACCCATGGGGTCGCGTAGAGCCAGAGTTGTCCTTTTACGACGCGAACAATGCAATATTCATCATTTAATACCCTGGCTTTTCCTAAGTTGCTCCATAAGCGTGCTATTGTGGTCTTACCTGCTCCGGATGGTCCGACAAACAGCATGCCCCGCTCACCATCAGCAACTCCACAAGCGTGCAACATCACGCCGTGTCGTTCCGGCAATACCTGCATTATCGGCACTTTAAGGAAGTAGTAGCCGCTGGAGTGAGGCTGCCAATCGCTTGGCTGCGAACGCATATGTAACTCAAAGGGGGCAGAATCGGAGCCCAGGACCCAGACGGCTTCGGGCGTACTCGTCTCGGGGCCCTCGTAGAGAACCACATAGCTGCCATGCCATCTGTATAGGTCCCAGCCGAAGTGGCCTCCGGACATCACCTTGTCCGTGAGCTGTCCAGCGAAGACATCGCTTCCAAGATCATGGCGTACATAACCAACCACGTCTGGTCGCTTGCTCGTCACGAAAGGGGCACGGAGCTCCTTGATGATGAATCCCCTGTCGCTGACGATGGACACTATGATATCACCGATATTCAGCCTAAGTTCCCTGGCTGGTTCCGAATCCCTCGCCATAGCCTATCTATTCAGAATTGAACAAGAATCCAAGCAGTCTGGCCGTGCACTTAGCTGCTTGATCCTCATAGGCGTGCTACTCGTGCACCAACTATCAAGCATACCGAAGTAACACCTTGCTCCATAGGCAACGCAATATTGACCAATCGGCTGAGCATCAGTCATGACCAATGCAAGCTGTTCAGCTTGAGTGAAGAACAGCCTTTACGCTTTCTTGCTTGAATGGGGGTCTCCTGACACTTGCTGTCCGGGCCCTATGGCCACGGACAAGATGCTCCCGTTGCGTTACAATCCAACTTTGGGCTTGCCTCGTTAAGGTCGTCGCAGTTACCCATAATTGGATTCTGCACAATCAGCTTGACCTCGACAACCTGTGGCTTCTTGTACTCCTTTTTCATCGGACTTTCTCCTTTCTGAGAGTTTTAGTTTGCCCAGGCACATGGGCAACGAACCGCTAGCGCTGGATAGAGAATATGCTCAGCACTACAGCGTGTTTAGATAATCCCCTTCTCCCTGAACGCTTCTGCTCGCATATGCGCCAAATCACAAATCCATTCTACCCGCCTGCTCTGAACATCGGAACCGTACTCCAACTGTGAACGCCCAGGGCACTGCTTGCAAAGAAGGAAGATGGGGCAGTCAGCGCACACGCTGTCCTCCGGTTCGGGCCAACTTCGAACATCGGCCAGGAAATCGTGCCAGCCCTCTTTGAAGCTTCCCTGTCGTAGGTCGTAGCTTGGCCAGCGAGACTCAATACACATTACCAGATTGCCAGCTACGTCAATAAAGAATGAATACAACCCGGCTCCGCATGTATACAACGTCTTCGCACGAGGCATCCCTTCCCGCTGATCCAAGTAAGCCTTCCAGGCGACCAAGCGTTTCTCCTCGTTCATTTCCAGCCGCAATATCTCATTGAGAGGTAGGGCATATTGATAAGGACCATACGGATCATCCATCCCGCTCAACCGGGGATGGAGCAGAACATCGAAGTAGAAGTCCACCTCCAGGCCGGCGGCCAACTGCTTGAGGGCATCCAACTCAGTCACGTTTAGGGTCATCATAGGGCTCTTCAGCTTCAACTTAATACCGCGATCCACCAAGAGCTTAATACCATTAAGGCATTTCTCGTATGAGCCTGGTATCCCTGTGACGCTCTCGTAGACTTCCTTGGTTGCCCCATAGAGGCTAACTTCGACAGAAAGAGGAGGTCTCTTTGCTAGATGATCCGCTAAACGCCTGGTGATCAGTGTCCCATTGGTAAAGAGTATAACCAACAACCCCTTGTCCCGGCAGTAGTCGTAAATGTCTACAAAATCTCTACGTAATAGCGGTTCCCCGCCCGTGAGCTGAAAATAGAGGCAGCCCTCCTGGACTATCTGATCTACAATCCTGCAGATTTCGTCGTAGCTCAACTCGGCATCTCGAGCTGCTCGGTCATTGGCATCCCTCCGGCAATAGCAATGCACACAACGCAGGTTGCACCGGTGCGTGATCTCCATTCCACCCTGAATGGGATTGCGCTGCTGCCGAAGTCTATCGTTAAATTCCGGCAGGTCAATTACCGGTAGATGAAAGCATTCCATTCCTAAACCGCCTTTATTGCACCGATGGCCTGAAGCTGCTGCAAAAACTCCACCAGGTCCGCCTCGGCTACCTCAGGCGCTACGTCGTACTCGTCCAAGATAGCTGCCTTGATGTCACCAACCGTCCGTTGGCCATTGAGCAATTCCCAGATAAAAGCACCCACCTCATCCAGCGTGTAAATGCTTTCCATATCCGCCACGTTTCGGCGAATCGGCACCAGAATCGCTTCGCCAGCAATATTCCGATGAACAATCGAAGGGTCTTTCTCGTAGCACCTTTCCAGATAATCCATGATTTGTTCTCTCTCCTCCTGATTATATCATCCCCAGGTTAACATCAGGTAACAGCAAGGTTAAAAACTGGTTAAAAGCAGGCAACGGATTTGAGCGGATAAGCGGATGTGCCGCAGCATCCCGACCAAGTGCTAGCCCTGTCCCAAGCCACTCCCATTTGCTCTATGCTTTTTGGGGCAGCAGCGGAATCAAACAGCGCAGGGCTTTGTTCACCGCCTCCGAGTCAGGGAAGTACTCCCGCACATCTGGCTGTAGAATGACCGCGCCTTCTACAGGCTTCACCTCCTCAATGAGGGTAGTGCCGTCTGCCTTGTGAATGGTAACCGTGTACCCAGCCTGCATAGCTCGGTAATGCTTGCCGCGCACCCCACTCGCAAAATCGTATTCAGCACGCATATTGTCGTCCTTTGTCCGCTCTATCTTAGTCATTGTCTTCTTCGTAGCGCCTCCGTTCCGCTGGCGTTGCCTTACGACAACTGATGATCCGTATGTTCGCCCCACGCTCAGTGTAGACCACTACCAGTACGCGCCCCCTGTCAGAAGTACCGATGTCAATATAGCGTTCCTCGTCTACAGAATGATCGGGGTCAGGTATCGTGATCGAAAAAGAATCACTGAAGACCGTTGTGGCTTCATCAAAACCAACCTTATGCTTCTGGAGACTCGTTCTGGCTTTCTCTTCATCCCACTCGAAGTTCGGTTTCATGGTAACTGCCTATGAGCCCAAGCTGTCTTCGGATCAGTTCGCAGAGGCTGTCTTTGATTTCCGAATGACGGGGAACGCTGTAGCTTCACGCCGTTGGCGGAATCGTTACGCCTCTTTAGGAAATCAACTTCCAATCCACACGTTCCAGTCGTTTTCAGCAACGCTATCAAACGGAGCAAGGTAGCGAATCGGTTTGCCGCGTAGAGGATAGCGTTCTGCCCTTTCCCGTTTACGGGGATAGCTGAAAATGATGACTTCTACCTTCTCGCCAGCGCGGAAAGGCACACCGCGAATGGTGAGTACGCGGTTCTGCGAGATAATGGTTTCTATCCGATAGGTTTGCATTTCACTTTTCTCTTCCCATTTGCTGGCCACAGGACGCCACTTGGGGTGTTATTCCCCATGCCTATCTCACTGTTCCCTCTGTACGTATAGCTCCCGCTCAAGCCCCTCCGCCAAAAGCATCTTCATCAAAGATTGATATGGTACGTCTCTCTTGTGGGCTAGAACTCTAATTGACTCAAGGAGAGACTCTGGGAGTCGAATTGAGACCGTTTTCAGAGTGGGTCTGAGGTTAGGCATAAGCGCCCGCCTGGCTTCAGAGAAGTCAATGAAATCTGTAGCGTCGTGGTTAGCCCAGAATTCTCGCTCCTCTTCTTCAGAGGTGAATGTAGGAATCGGCTTTATCTTCATAGTGGATAGAATGCCCTTTCTCGCTTCGTCATCTCCCTTCTATCGCCTAAGCGATCCCCTCGCCACAGCGACCCCACCAAACGCTACAACCGCACCCGCCAGCGCCAACCATTGCCAGCGGAAGAAGGTGGCTTGGGAAGTGGGTGAGCGGACGGTGAAGGAGGAGAGGGTGACGGAGGTGGGGGGCTGTTCGGTGGAACTTGAGGTATTCTGTGGCTCCGAGGTCGCTCTCGTATCGAAATCAGCGCTGTTATTGTCGGTATCCTCACCGTTGCCCTTATCTGACTGTGCAGCGCCAGGTTTGCGCTCAATGCTGCCATTAGCAGCAGGTGCAGAAGCCGCGGTACCTTCAGGGCAAAGGTATGTCCCAGTTCCATAGGCTACCTTATCAACGATAGAGGCGGCTTCACAAGAAGTAAGTTGGGTTTGGTTGTTCACAAGAAAAACACTGCCCCCTCCTGGAGCCATTGAGAAAGTGCTATGCGTCATATCAGCAGTCGGTGTTCCATCATAACCTGAATGCGCGATGAGAAAGAACCCGTAAGCAGGTACAGAGTTGCCAGTCACGAAGTTCTTCTTGTAGAATGTACCAGTACTAGCTATCCTGAATTGAATTGACCAATCCTCGATCAGAATAGCCGAGTTAGTGGGGTTATAAAGTTCTATGAACTCATCATCGGCGTCTCCACCAGCTGTTTGAATCTCACTGATAACCAGATGAGTGGCTGTATCTGCATTTGCTAGTGGCGTTACCATGACAAAAGCTGCAAGAAAGACTATCGTGGTCAGCACTTTGAGCAGCAGCTTATATTTGTGTACCAAGATTCTCATGTGGAAAACCTCCCTCTCGGTCAAATGGCCGATGCGATTGAGTAGATTGCTTAACAGCGCACTCTTCAGCTATTATACCCCATAAAGTGCAGAATTGTCAAGGCCAATCGCGCCCGAAAATCACCGCCCTATACGACCACGCCACCGCGATAGGAGCGCACCGCCCAGGGCCAGGACGGCGATCAGCACGGCCAGGAGCCACCAGGCTGCGAGGTTGGCGAAGGCAGAGGGGCTGCTCGCCTCCGCCACTACCTCTATCGGCCCGTGCAGGGTGGTGGTGCCGTCCAGCTCTACGTCCTCCAGCTTGTAGTAGTAGGTGCGGCCGGCCACCACGTTGGTGTCGGTGTAGGCGTATTTGCCGCCCAGGAGGGGATCGAGTGCACCAGGAATGAGGGCGGTGTTCACTTTCACGTAAGGGCCAGCGGGGCTTTCGCTGCGGTAGAGGTTGAAGCCTGCCAGGTCAACCTCGCTCTCGGTCGTCCACTCCACGATCACCGCGCTGGCGGCAGGGGTGGGTTCCTCAGCCGCAGCCGCCGAGGGCCAGATGAGTGACAACGCTATGGCTGCAATTACTAACCTGCCGGCTACCAACATCCGCCCTCCAGTCTTTGCTTGTAAATGTGGCTCTTTGGGATTTCGCAGGGTCACAGTATCGGAGTCCCCAACTCGTTGGGGGTGCGGCGCGGCAAACCCCAACAAGTTGGGGACTCCGGCCCGCTGCTCATGCCAATTCCCAAAGACCCGTAAATGTCAGTCTTTATCCCCACGTTGCTCCGCCTCATAGCTCAGGAAGGCGGCGACCCCAAAGGCTATCCCGCCCAGAATGGCGATCCCTAAACCAAGATAGGGATGGCTGCCAATGTAGGCTATGGCCAATAGCGAGGCCAGCACCCAGATGCCCAGCACGGTCAGGCAGTTGCTCAATCGCTTCATCGGGGACCTCTCTCCTTACGGAAGACCAACCTTATCCTTCACCTCGGCCAGGGTCTCGGCAGCGATGACGCGAGCACGAGCAGCGCCGTCGGCCAGCACGTCCCAGACGTGGTCGGGGTCAGCGGCCAGCTCTGCCCGACGGGCGCGGAAGGGAGCGAAGTAGTCGGCCAGGTCTCGGGCGAACCACTTTTTGTGCTCCACGCAGCCGATGGACGCGCTGCGGCAGTCGGCCTCGATTTGGACGATGGCCTGGGGATCGGGCAGGAAATGCTTGTGCAAATGGTAGACGTTGCAGATCTCAGGATGGCCGGGGTCGGTGCGATATTGACGAGCGGGGTCGGTGACCATGGTCATCACCCGCTTCATGATCTCCTCGGGCGAGGCGGCCAACTCGATGTGGTTGTTCAGGGACTTGCTCATCTTGTTGACTCCGTCGGTGCCAAGCACGCGGGGGACGTCGGTCAGTTTCATCTGGGGCTCGATGAGGATATCCCCGAAGTGGTAATTGAAGCGGCGCACGATCTCGCGGGTGAATTCCAGGTGGGGAGCCTGGTCATCGCCCACGGGCACTGTGTCGGCCCTGTAAAGGGTGATGTCGGCGGCCATCAGCACCGGGTATCCCAGCAGGCCATAGTTCACGTTGTCGGGCTGCTGGCGGACCTTCTCTTTGAAGGTGGGAAGCCTGGCCAGCCAGCCCATCGGCGTGACCATAGAGAGGATGGTGTGCAACTCCGTCACCTGGGGCACGTGGGACTGGACGAAGACGATAGTGTCCTCCGGGTCCATCCCTGCGGCCAGCCAGTCCAACACCATCTCGTAGGTGTGCTCCCTGAGGTACTCGGTATCCTCCAGAGTGGTCAGGGCGTGTAGGTCAACCACGCAGTAGACGCAGTCATACTCATCCTGCAGGGCCACATAATTTTTGATAGCGCCCAGGTAATTGCCCAGATGCTGGCGACCCGTGGGCCGCGCACCTGAGAAAACTCGTCCTTTCTTTTTCATTTCTTACATTCCTCCATTTTTATGGACAAGCAGAGCGGGCTCCCACGCCCGCGACCTTGCTGGCAATCCGGCGGCGGGGGAGCCGCCTCTGCTTAACTTATTAATGATGTTGGTCCCGATCCGCGTTTTTCCGCTAATCCGTGGCTCTCCCAGCCGCCATCACGAAGGCCACGGCGTAATCCCGCGAATGGGAGAGGCTGACGGCGAACTCAGACAGGCCCAACTCCTCAGCCCGCGCCTTAGCCCGCCCGTGCAGATAAACCAGCGGCTTGCCCCGCTCATCACCGAGGATCTCCATCTCCCGCCAGGCGATGCCCCGCAGCCCCGTGCCCAGGGCTTTGGAGACCGCCTCTTTGGCGGCGAAACGGACCGCCAACTCCGGCACGCGCCCTCGGCAATAGGCCTGCTCCGCTGGGGTGTAAATCCGCTGGAGGAAACGCTCGCCGTGCCGCCGCAAGACGGCCTGGATGCGCTCGATCTCAATGATGTCCACCCCCACGGAGAAAAGACTCGGAGCTATCATACCGCCTCGTTGTAGCCGCGCCCCATGCCGCGATAGATGAAGCCCATCTCCTTCATCCTCCTGGTATCGTAGATGTTGCGGCCATCCAAGAGAATCGGCTGGCGCATCGTCTCCTTGATCCGCATCATGTCCAACTGCTTGAACTCGTTCCACTCGGTCATGAGGATCAGGGCATCCGCATCCTCTGCCACGGCGTACGGGTTCTCGCAATATTCGACGCCGGTCAGTATCCGCCTGGCTGTCTCCACGGCCTGCGGATCGTAGGCCTTGATCTGCGCCCCCTCGTGCTGGAGCATGTGGATGATCTCGATGGAAGGCGCATCCCGCATGTCGTCAGTGTTGGGCTTGAAGGCCAGGCCCAGGATGCCGATGGTCTTTCCCCGGAAGCTGCCCAGAATGTCCCGCAGCTTCTGGATCACCCGTTTGCGCTGATCGTAGTTGATCTCCATCACCGCCCGCAGCAACTGGGGGTGAGCCCCGTGGGTGGACGCCATGTGGGCCAGGGCTTTCACGTCCTTGGGAAAGCAACTCCCTCCCCAGCCCACACCTGCCCCCAGAAACTGCGGCCCGATGCGCTGATCCATGCCCATGCCGCGGGCCACTTCCGTCACGTCAGCTCCCAGCGCCTCGCAGATGTTGGCTATCTCGTTGATGAACGAGATCTTGGTGGCCAAAAAGGCGTTGGAGGCGTATTTGATCATCTCTGCTGTGCGCAGGTCGGTGATGATGATCGGAGCTTGCAGGGGATAGTACAATTCGGCCACCCGATGCGCCCCCGCCGGGTTCGTCGAGCCCAGGATGATGCGGTCAGGGTTCATGAAGTCGTAGACGGCCGAGCCTTCCCGCAGGAACTCAGGGTTGGAGACCACCGAGAACTCGATATCCTGGTCGGGCATGTTCTCCCTGACGATGTCCGCCACCCAGTCGCCGGTGCCGATGGGCACGGTGCTCTTGTTGATGATGGTGGTGGGCTGGCGCAGACGCCTGGCTATGCCCTCCGCCGCCTGGTTGACGTGGGCCAAATCGGCTTCGCCCTCAGCCCCGGACGGAGTGCCCACCGCGACGAACACGTACTCGACATCCTCCAGAGCTTCGTCG
This sequence comes from Chloroflexota bacterium, assembly GCA_030611885.1. Classification (GTDB taxonomy): domain Bacteria; phylum Chloroflexota; class Anaerolineae; order VGOG01; family VGOG01; genus JAUWOY01. The sequence continues at coordinate 30,551 of JAUWOY010000037.1, forward strand.
TAAGAGGTGGTGAAATCCAGTCGCCCGGCTGCATAGTTGCGCCGCACGATCTCCTCCAGCCCAGGCTCATAGATGGGCATGATGCCCTTCTTGAGGTTGTCGCACTTCGATTTGTCCCGGTTGAGACAGATCACGTGATTGCCCAGATCGGCCAGGCAGGTCCCGGTGATCAATCCAACGTAGCCAACTCCGATGACGCAGATGTTCCTCATTCAAAATCCTCCCTTTCTCTTGATCTCAGTGAGCTAATGATACCACATTTTTCGGTTTTTAGCCAGCCCGCTTGTCGAGAATGGACAAACGTTGTACAATTAGGGTAACTTCAGACAGCGGGGTGTACAAGGTGGCTCCGATATTGGACGAACACAGCTTGGACTTCATCAGCCACAGCGAGGCTCAGACGCGGCGATTTGGCGCCAGGTTGGGGGAGCTCTTGCAAGGTGGCGACGTGATCTGCCTGGCGGGCGAATTGGGCGCGGGGAAAACCTGCCTGGCTCAGGGCATCGGGCAGGGCCTGGGAATCGAAGGGCCTATCACTAGCCCCAGTTTCACCTTGATCAACGAGTACAGGCCAGAGCGAGCCAGGCTGCCGCTTTATCACATAGACCTGTACCGCCTGGAGGAAGCAAAAGAAGTCCTGACTCTGGGCCTTGACGAGTACTTCTACGGCGAAGGAGTCTGCGTCGTCGAATGGGCCGACCGGGTGCCAGAGGCTCTACCTGCTGAGCACCTGTGGATCGAACTGCGCTACATCGTCGAGACCAAGCGCGGCCTGCTGATGAAAGCGGTGGGAAAGCGTTATGAGGAACTGCTGCGGGAATTCAAGCGGAGGGCGTTTGGAATCTAAAGGAGAAGTGCATTGCTTTTAGCCATTGACACAGCGACGCGAATGCCCAGTCTCGCGCTGTACGACGGGGAGCGGGTGCTGGCCGAAGAGACGTGGCGCTCGGCCAACGGCCACACGGTGGAACTGATGCCTGCTCTGGTGCGCATGTTGGAGCGACAACGGGTCTCACCTTCGGAATTAAGGGGGATAGCTGTAGCTTTGGGCCCCGGCTCCTTCACCGGGTTGCGCATCGGGCTGGGCGTGGCCAAGGGCCTGGCCCTGACCCTGGACATACCGCTCATAGGGATACCGACGCTGGATGCCCTGGTCTATGCCCAGAGCCGCAAGCGAGGCCCAGTGTGCGCTGTGCTGCGAGCCGGTCGGAGGCGAGTCGCTGCCGCTTTTTATCGGCGGAGGCGGGGGCAGTGGCGAAGGCAGGGCGACTATCGCCTGACAACGTTTGATGAGCTGTGCGCTGAAATCGCAACCCGTACCTTTTTCTGCGGCGAGATAGACGCCCAGGCTGCTGAACTGCTGCGAGAGCGTCTGGGCGCAAAGGCAGTAGTGGCCTCGCCGGCCTATTCCCTGCGCCGGGCGGGGTATCTGGCAGAGTTGGGCTGGCAGCGTCTGGAAAGGGGCGAAGTGGACGACGTCGCCACTCTGGCCCCCATCTATCTTCGCCACCCTGCGATAGAGTGATGAGTCAATGTCATTAAGATAAGGGAGCGAGCGTCGGCCGAGTAGGTCTGGGAAGACCGTATCGAGGCCACGCGAGCGGCTTTTGCAGTGCATCTCACATTGCATGGGCCGCGCCTTGGTCTCGATACGCTACG
>JAUWOY010000108.1 GCA_030611885.1 Chloroflexota bacterium
GTGCCCACCTCCAGCAGCGAACCCACCCGCCCGTGGATCTCGGCATAGCCCTCGGTCGGCTCGGTGATGCGGGATATAGAGACAAGGAGAGGGGGAGAGGGGGTGACAAGGAGAAACCCCGCCTTGCTCCTTGTCTCCCCATCCCCTTGTCTCCCTGTCTCGGTTCTGCACCGCCTCGGTCAGCGATTCGCGGATCGTTTTGTAGCGTGCCTGCGGGCCGCCGATGCGGTATTGTTTGCTCAGGTCCTCGACTCGAATGGCAACATCACTCATCGGTTACACCACATCCGCGAATGTCTTCTCCATGCGACGGAAGTAGAAAGCACCACTGACCAGCAACCCCACGGCCACCAACGCGGAAACTAAGATGATCGGTCCGGGCGTAGTCTCCGTCCCCAGCAGTGCCCAGCGGAAGCCCTCAACTACACCGGCCATAGGATTGATACCATACAAAGTACGCCAGGGCTCATCGAGCAGGCTGCTGGGATAAGCGATGGGCGTGGCAAACATCCAGGCCTGCACCAGGAAAGGCACCGCATAACGCACGTCGCGGAACTGCACGTTCATCGCTGTGAGCCACAAACCGACCCCCAGAGAGGTCACCAGCGCCAGCAGCAACAGGAGCGGCAGCCAAACTATATTCCACGTGGGCACGATGCTGAAGTAGAGCATCATGCCCAGCAGGACGACGAAGGCCAGCACGAAATCCACCGCCCCGGAGATCACACTGGAGATAGGCACTACCAGGCGCGGGAAATAGACCTTCTTGATCAAATTGGCGCTTGCCACCAGACTGCTGGACGACTGGCTCAGCCCGTTGGCGAAGAAGGTCCAGGGCACCAGGGCGGCGTAGCTGAAGATGGGATACGGGATGTTATCTGACGGCATCTTGGCCAGTTTGCCAAAGAACACGCTGAACACCACCATGGTAAAAAAGGGCTGGATGATGGCCCAGGCTGCGCCCAGCACCGTCTGCTTGTAACGCACCTTGACGTCGCGCCAGGTGAGAAAGTAGAGCAGTTCCCGATACTCCCACAGGTCGCGCAAGTTCAGCGAGATCCAACCCCGCGAGGGGCGGATGATAGTCACAGGCACTACACTTACCGAAGATGGATTATCAGTCATTCCGTTTTCCTTGTTGTTTTAACCTGCGCCTCGATCCAGGGATAGGTGAGCCCAATCCCCTTCCTTCGACTACGTTTATTCTGAGCCTGTCGAAGGGCACCCCTGCCCACGCCCAGGTAGATGTTCGGTTGGGGCAGCTCCAGGTGCTCGAAGAACACCTTCGACATGTTGTGTAGCAACGTCCCGTTGCCGTAGTGCTGGCCGGTGTGGACCAGGAGTTGCTCGAACTCCTGCGGGTACTTCGCCATCTCCCGCATGCTTGTACTGAGCTTGTCGCTTGTACTGAGCTCGTCGAAGTGAAGTGAAGGGTTCGTGGCGAATAGTTCTTGGCGAGAATCACTTCACCAGCCGCTGGTGATTGGGCCGCTATCCCAGAAACAGCTTGATCAGGATGGCGATAATAAGGGTGATCAGGATGCCAAAGGTGCTGTTTATCCGCACATTGATCTGCTGGAAACGCTTGTCCATCTCCCCAAAGCGGGCCTCCATCACCTGCTGCAAGCTGCGCAGTTCCTCCTTGGTGGCCGTAGTGCGCTTCAACTCGGCCACGTCTTCCTGCAGGTGCAGGATGGCCCCCTCCATGCGGATGACCGCCCCCACAGGAGAACGCTTGATCTTCTCCACGTCCTGCAGAATACTCACAGGAACAATTCTCTCCCGCTCCTCCAGGATCACCTGGCTGATCAACGCCCGCAGCCCCTCAATATCCTCTGCTCTCGTCCGCGTCAACACTGCCTCACTGGCCATCGACGACCTCCTTTCCTTCACTACCGAGCAGACCTCATACCCTCATCGTCGGCTAGTATCTTCTCAATACTTGGGGGGGAAAGGGGGCATAGCGAGCATCCGCCGGTTGAGTAGACCTTCAGGTCGTATCGAAACCCAGGATGCGAGCGGGTCTACCGACAACCCGCTTGGCCTCGATACGTCGCTACGCTCCTACTCGGCCGGCGCTGGATTT
>JAUWOY010000022.1 GCA_030611885.1 Chloroflexota bacterium
TTCTACACCAACGCCGACACCAAAACAAACACCAACACAAACGGCACCCCCGCCAACCACGCGAACTCCAACTTCGACTCCGACCACGACGCCAACGGCGACCCCTCTAACCACGGGCACTCCAACTTCGACTCCGACCACGACGCCGACGACAACTTCCCCAGCCATACGCACTCCAACTTCGACTCCGACCGCGACGCCGACGACAACTTCCCCAGCCACACGCACTCCAACCTTGACGCCGACCGCGACGCCAACGGTAACCCCTTCACCCACCCCCACGCTGCCTCCCGGCATGGACGTCTATGTCACCAACAGCACCGCCTTCACCCCCTACGATGGTTCCACCCTTACCTACTTGGTCGGGGAGGTCGCTAATGCCTTAAGTGTCAGCGTCGGCTGGGTCGAAATACACGCCACCTTCTACGACGCAGAAGGCGCCGTGGTGGACGAGGGATGGACGTTTGCTTGCATCCACCACCTCGCGCCAGAGATGAGCTCGCCCTTCGTAGTCGTCTATTCCAACCTGCCGGCCTCCTCCTGGGATCACTACGAGCTGCGTCTGGCATGGGATGCCCCGGCCTACACCCCCCTACCGATGGAGGTTTCCAACATCAACGACTTCTTCGACAACTGGGATGCCTTCCACGTCACGGGGGACGTCCGCAACCAATATGATCGCCGATTGAGCCATGTTACAGCATGCGTGGCGATGTACGACGTGGCTGGCGAGACCATCGGCGTCTGGCGGGACGACGTCGCATACCTGGACCCGGACGAGACAGATTCCTTCGACGTGGAGGTATACTTCTGGAAACATAAGCCTGATCAGAGCAAGATGGCTGGTTACTCGCTGCAGGTTTACAACGTGTACGAGTACACGACGGCCGCGGAGCGGGAGAAGGCGCGTCAGGTGGGGGATAAGAAGGCCGAGCTTGCCGCCCAGATGAGGGCCGATCAGGAGGCTCATCAGTAGATACAAGGTTCCCAGCGGGGAAGGAGTTCTGCCGCCAGCCCAACATCTTCACTCAAGCGGCCGAACGAGGTAACGAGGAACAAGTCAGCGAGGAACTGACTGGGGCTTGATCTTGGCGTCGCGGCACAAGTCCTCCAAGACTCGTTGCATCTGAAGGAGATCATCGAAAGAGAGATAAACAGGCTCGACCTTTCCTTCTGAAGTCGTGATTAGCTTGATGGCCGGGCGAGATCTCAGGCCAAAGCAGACTTCGCCTACCTCGATTCCCCTGAGTGTGTGCGGCTTGAAGAAGATGTACCACCAGCCGACGTCGCCCTTGGGCGCGCCCACCAAAAAGCGTGAATCAAGCATCCTGACCATCACGATGTGCTCCCTGGTTTCCATGGTGGCAAAGTCGGCGGTAGCCTCCACGAAATAGCGCCGCTCGCCTCGCACCTCGAACAGGCCGGTGGCTCGGACGGCGGCTTTCTCATCGGGAGCTAGTTCAGGGCAATCCGGAGATGGGAGAAGCGCTCCCTCGCTCCTGCGAAAGATGATGAAACTCTGCCGCTTGGCCAGGAGCGTAACCAAGACGAGGATCAAACAGAGGACGATGATCAAAATGGCCTGCTCGCCCGTCAGGCCGCCAACTTTCCACCAGAGCAAACCGCTGGCCAGGGCCAAGACCAGCGGCACGAGGTTCAGCCGCAGGGGGCCTATGCGGTGGCGGCTCAACTGGTAGCTTGCTTTGAAGATGAGTCCGACGATATTCATGGTAGTTGGCCCCTTGCCTGAACCTGTCCTGAGCTGAGCCGAAGGGAACGAAAAAAGTGATGAGTGATGAGAAACGAGTAATGAGTTTCCTCATTACTCGTTTCTTGTTCCTTATTGCTCTCTAGTAGGCCCTGGCGAAGACCGCTTGTTCCCTGGCCTCCTCACCGCAGCGAATGCAGCGGCCTGCCTCCCCCTTCTGGCTGAAGGGGATGCAGCGGATGGTGGCTTTGGTCTCCTCTTTGATGGCCGTTTCGCACTCATCAGAGCCGCACCAGTAGGCGTAGACAAAACCGCCGTCCCCCCCGATGATCCGCTTGAACTCACCATAATCATCCACTTCAAAGGAGTTTTCGTCGAGGAAGCTCTTGGCTCGTCGGAACAGGCTCTGCTGGACGTCTTCGAGGAGGTCGTCGAGGCGCTGGGTCAGGCCCTCCTGAGGAACGGCGATTTTCTTGCCCCCTTCCCGACGGGCCAGGGTAACTTGCCCCTTAGCCACATCTCTAGGCCCGATTTCCAGGCGCAGAGGCACGCCCCGCAGCTCCCACTCGTTGAACTTCCAGCCAGGGGAGTATTCCTCTCGGTCGTCTACCTTATAACGCACCTGCTCGCCGAGGGCTGCCGTGATGTCTTCGACCGCCTTCAGTACCTCTTCTTTCCCCTCCTCGTCCCTCCAGATGGGGATAATTACAACCTGGATGGGAGCTATCTTGGGCGGCAGGATCAGGCCCTGGTCGTCGCCGTGAACCATGATCACCGCTCCCACCATGCGGGTGCTGACCCCCCAGCTCGTGGTCCAGCAGTACTGGAGCTCGTTGTTCCGGTCCAGGTATTTGATGTCGAAAGCCCTGGCGAAGTTCTGACCCAGGAAGTGGGAGGTGCCGGACTGCAAGGCCCACTTGTTGCCCATCATGGCCTCAATGGTGTAACTGGCATCCCCCCCGGCGAACTTCTCCGACTGGCTCTTGCGTCCGGCGATGACGGGAATGGCAGCGTCGGTCTCGGCGAAGTCGCGGTATACTTCCAGCATGCGCAGGGTCTCTTCTTCCGCTTCCTCGGAAGTGGCGTGGGCGGTGTGTCCCTCCTGCCAGAGGAACTCGGTAGTGCGCAGGAACAACCGGGGACGCTTCTCCCAGCGCACCACGTTGCACCACTGGTTGATGAGAAGGGGCAAGTCCCGATAGGAGCGCACCCACTGGGAGTACATGTGGCCGATGACCGTCTCCGAGGTAGGGCGCACGACGAGCGGCTCTTCCAGCTTCTTGCCGCCGCCGTGAGTCACCACGGCCAGCTCGGGGGCGAACCCCGCCACGTGCTCGGCTTCCTTCTTGATGAAACTCTCGGGAATGAATAGAGGGAAGTAAGCGTTCACGTGGCCGGTGGCCTTGAAGCGGCGGTCCAGGCCCTCTTTGATGTTCTCCCAGAGGGCGTAGCCATAGGGTCGGATGACCATGCAGCCCTTGACCGGGGCGTAGTCGGCCATCTCCGCCCGCTGGACGACGTCCGTGTACCAGCGGGAATAGTCCTTACTGCGCGGTGTGATTTTCTTTGACATGTTTCTCCTCCTTTTTGGGAAGTGGAAGTTGGAAGTTGGAAAGCCGCCAGGCCTCAAATCTCCAACCTCCAATTTCCAATTTCCAATCTCCTAATCTCCAACATCCAACCAAAAACACCCCGTCCTCTAAGGACGAGGTGTTCATGCCTCGTGGTACCACCTTAGTTGGCTTGCCACAGCCCACTCGATCGGTACAGAATAAGATCTTACTCAATACCGCTCCTTACGATAACGGGAGGAATCCGGCCAAGCTTAGCGGCTTTCGCGCCTTTCGCGATCGCCTTTTCGCTCGCAGCTCCTGGGCGGGTTCAGCGCAGGCTCTGATGCTAGCTTTCACCTTCTCTAGCTCGCTGTGATCATCGCCCCGCACTTACTATTCCCAATCGTCGCTTTTGATATCTTGGAAGATAAGATAGCACAAGTCCGGTGTTTTGTCAAATAGTGCCCAAGGGAGGAAGCGTGCATAGCACAGAGAGAATTACTTAGGCTCCACGCCAATAATAAGCAGCGGGACGGGAGGATTGTTTCTTCCATGTCTGAGTATGTTATAGACTTCACCCTCGTAGTATGCGATGCCGCTTGACATTTCCCTCTGCATTGCCTTCGTCGGTAGGATCTCGATGCCCACGTTGATGATTCGACCAGTGTAGAAAAGGAGGTGCTTGACGAAGAGGTCGTAGGCAACGAAGGCATACTTACCAAACTGTACTTCGATGGCGATAGTATCCTTAACGTGGTCGGTCTGGTTGTAGGAGAAAATTACCTCTGCGCCTTGATCCAAGAGGTACTGTTTCTGTTCTTCAAGCGACAGGTTGATCATGACTTCCGTCTGATCGTAGTTGTGGGCTATATAGTAGCTATACCGCTTGGACTCCCACCCGAGGCTTGACAGGCGACTGTCGAACTCGGCATTTAGGTCCTTCGGACTAAAGAGGAGCCTCCCTTTCATCTGCTTCTCTTTGCTGACTTTCGTGCGGCATTTTTCAGCATCAATGGCTTTGATAACGTCCAAAAGCTCCCGGTATGTGTCCTTCTCGTGAACGAGGAGCCACTCCTCACCATTCAGGTGCGAGTGTTTCTTAGCGATTCTCATTTTTACTCCTGAATGATGTATTGTTGATGCTGTTCGAGAAATGTGAGCTGAGGTGGGACAGTCCCCAGTTGTACAACCTGTGGCGGCACGCTTGCCTCAGGTGCGTCAGGGTCATAAACTGGCCTGGTCATCGGCCGGATGCGTAGTTTTCCTTCCTCTGCCAAACGGATGCGCTCTTTCGCAACTTCCACGTACTCAGGAACAATATCCGCACCGATGGCTTTTCGGTTGTGCATTAAGGCCGCAATAGCGGTCGTCCCCACACCAATGAATGGGTCCAATACCCAATCTCCCTCATCAGTCATCGAAAGCACCAGGCGCTCAATCAATTCGACTGGAAACTGGCAAGGGTGGATGGTTTTTTCCACATGGTTCGCTTTCACATTAGGAATCTCCCAAACGTCGCTGGGATTCTTGCCCAGAGGGTTGCCCGAAAACTGTCCTTTCTTCGGCCCCTTGAAATACTTTTTCTTCGGATACTTCTGGGGCACACGAACAGCATCCAGATTGAAGGTGTACTCGTTGCTTTTGGTAAACCACAGGATGACTTCGTATCGGCCAGAAAACCGCTTCGAGGCATGCAAGCCATGTCCAAAGTGCCACACAATACGGTTGCGCAAGTGTAACCCTAACGAGGCGAAGGTTGGATATAAAACAATGTCCAGGGGGACAATCTCGCCGCTATCAACATAATTGCCGACCTGCCAGCAGATACTTCCCCGATCGTCCAGCACTCGCACGCACTCCTCAATGGCCATGCGTTGTTGGGCCAGGTATTCATCGAGTTCAAGGCGAGTTTCATACGATTTGCCCAGATTATACGGCGGTGAGGTGACGACCAGCTTGACAAACCCATCAGGAATCCGAGGAAGCAAATCAAGACAGTCACCCTTATAGAGGATAAAGTCCGCCGTCCGGTCAAATTCTGAAGTGATTCTCACTTTGTCCACTGAGATATCCCTTAATGCCTGAGCGGTTAATCTCGAAAACGATCTTCCTCTCCCCTGACAGTACCATATACGATGCCTCCTAATCCGCGCGGCATCCCTCGCGCTCAGCGGTTCGGAGCAGGGAGCGGGTGGCGGCTATGATGCCGGCGCGTTTGGCTTTGGTGCTGAGGCGGTGGATGGGGGCGGTCACGTCATGGGTGGTCATTGGATGCCCCGGTTATGGACAGGAGTGAGCCTACTGCACAGCGGAGAGACTTTTAGGAAGCAGATCAATTTCACTCCACCGAAACACCATATCAGAGTAGTCAAAAACAGGCTTGGCTAGATCCTCTCGGACCCAGAAGTTGTCCCATTGTCCCCTGCTGTCATCTAATATGACGGTATTGGTGTAGCGGTGCCCTGCATTCTTGATGTCCATCCATTGGTAGGCGATCATTTTCCCCCGATTACTAGCTGTCTGCACCGAGAGAACCGACAGGGGTTCTACTAGCCAATTGAATCTGGAGTTAATATAGAAGGTGACGTTGTGGATAGATGATCGGCCCTGTACCTCATAGTTGTTTGCAGGCAGAATGTCATGACTGAGGAGGAATTTCTCAACTTCATCATTGAACGTGCTTATGGCTCGGTGACGCTTTTTGTAGATGAGGTCACCAATCGCCAATGTGGCAGATATGAGCCTGTGGAGTCCATCTCCTATCTGGGATTCCGGTGCCGCTACTACTAGCTCTGAAGAAATGAGATCTACTTGATGTGTGGAGGCTATGTAACCAGCTTCCTTGATGAGATCATCGTTCCCTTCCAGGGTAAGGCCATTCAAGAACAGATAATCTGAGGTGCTGCAATCATCTGTTATTACTACTTCCCCAGAGGGCTTTTCAATGACTCGAAGCTCAATATATTCACCATCCATCCGAGTGAATGGTGTGACAAGCAAGCATTCAGGGCCATCAGGCACGACTATGAAGTTCTGTTTCAGGCAAGCAAGGTATTCAGCGATTGCCTTTTCGCATTGGGGTCGCATTTGTCCCTTCCTACAAGGCCCTCAAGACCCTTTGGTAGGGCTCACGGAGCTCTATGTTTTCTTCTTCCAGGAAAGCTAAGAAGATGTCGTCAATATCGCCATTCGGATCGATATCATTCGGAATGTAGCTGTCTTTGTCTCTGTTAACTTCGTCCCATGTGTGTTTGTGCATCCCAAAAACGAGCTTGCCGTTGGAATTCCGGTGTTTATGGTGTTTATTGAGTTTGCGAATGGGATGATTTTTAAAGAGTAATGCAAAGCCGTAGTTGGTACGGCCAACAAAACCAACCAACTTGAGCGCCTCGTTTAGCTCAGGGGCCAATACTCTAGCCTCTAGCCTGCGACGGTAGTTATCCTGTCCACGCCATTGAAGCTCTTCAGTAATGACTTTGGGGGTACGACTCAATAGATCCGCTTTTGCTCTGTCGGGCATGACCATGAGGCAACTCCATTATAGCATATATCGAGCATCTGTGCAATAGTCGGTCTTATCATCTTCGATGACGGCGGGCCAGCGGGCGGAGTTGCTGCGTCAGATCGAGATGCGGGAGCTCAAGGTTTGGCGATTTGTGATTCGGAAGATTGCGCCGAGGCTACTTGATTAGAGGGAAGCTGAGAACTCTTTCGTGCGTCATGGATATGAATAGTACCCCCAAGGGAATTCGAATCCCTGTCGCCACCTTGAAAGGGTGGTGTCCTAGGCCTCTAGACGATGGGGGCATCTGAGCTGCTCTTATTCTACTCGAAAAAGCGAGAATGGTCAAGCTCCCAGTTTGCCCAATTCCTTCAATACCTCGCGAGTGACCAGTCTCACCAGTTCTTCTTCGTTGTACTCAGAAGTGGGCTCGGAGGGGGAGCGATCAACAGCCAGGTCGCAGACGCCACAACTGGCGCAGAAATCCTCTTCCTCCCCCTCCACGGCCAGTCCTTTCTCCCTCCTCATCCGCAGCAGTTTGGCGACTTCGGCGGGAGGCAAAGGGGTCTCCCGGCCCAACTGGCGCAGGATCAAGGTGACGTAGGCCAGGTGCTCCATCTTCTCCAGCTTGAGGTAAGCATCAAAAGGGTCCTGGCCCACGGTCAATGTGCCGTGCCGTTGGATGATCAGGGCATCGTGGTTGGCGATGAGGTCCCTGATCGCTCCAGGCCCCTCGGCGCTGGAGGGAGTAGCGTATTCGGCGGTGGGGATCAGGCCCAGGGTGACGACCACTTCGGGCAGGAGGCACTTGGCCAGGGAGATGCCGGCGATGCTCAGGGCGACGCAGATGGGGGGATGGGCGTGGATAACGGCGGCGACGTCGGGCCGCTGCCGATAGACCTCCAGGTGCATCGGTAATTCCGAAGTCGGCTTCAGGCTTCGCCCTGAGGCTCTGCCCGAAGGGTCACGACTGGCGGGCTCATAAGAAGGGATCTTCCTGCCCTCCAGGTCGGTTACGACCAACTGCTCAGGGGCGAGGAAGCCTTTGCTGAAGCCGCTGGGAGTGGACAGGATGCGGTTCTTGCTCAGGCGCACCGAGACGTTGCCGTCGGTGGCGGCTACATACCCCTTCTCGTGGAGGAGGCGACCGACGCGGACGATCTCCTTTCGCCATAGCTGCTCTGTTCGGTTATCTATGTAGCTGCTCAATCGTTTCCCTCCTAACTATTGCGCACATTGACCATCAGAAGCCTGGCGGTGAATTCCTCATAGGATGGTGTACTGGCCAGGCGGATCAGGTGTGAAAGGCAGCGGCAGTCGGAGGAACCGAAGCCAGGGACAGGTGTCTCGCTGCCGGGGAGCTGCCGGGCGGCCTGAGCCCAGAGGCACTCCAATTTGTCCGTCGAGGCTGCGCTCCAGACATCCACCAGTTGGGCGTGCTCCAGCAGGTAGTCTATGTGCCAGTGGAACTTCTTGGCGCGGCGGCGGTGGCGGGCCAGGCGCGCCTCCAAGCCCCCAGGCCCCAGCGCGCTGCCCACGTAGAGGTAGTAGCCAGCGGGAAAGGTAAACGTGCCCAGCTTGCCGACGGTGATCTCTTCGCTGCGCTCCAACCTCAAGACCAGGGCGTAGGTGCCTTTGCTGGATTCGCTCATCCTATCGTAAGTTACGTGCAACGTAACGAAGAATCGTTTCCAAAGTCCGAAAACTGAACTTTACCAACTACAAAGTTCTCCCGCTTGTGGTACAATTGGCAAGTCCATAGAAACTCTGACAAAGCAAGGAGGGCTTGCCATGAGTACAACACAAGCGATCAACAATGTCCAATGGCTTCCCGGCTTGTCAGCCGGGACGGGGAACAGGGATCAGCAGCTTGTATCCCCTGTGCTTCGCCAACTGGGGGCCAATGCTCGTATTTCACTGTCCATGAATGGGGCCATGCTGGAAGTCTGGAGAGCTGCCTGGGACGCCCCGTCCACAGTGATCTTCAATCCAGTTGTTGTCCCGGCTGTGCGGGTGGGTGGAATCTGGCTGTTCCAGGAGACGGTTAATGCCCTGGATAGACCACCCTGGTCGCAGTCGCCCTTGGACATCGCCCGCGCCGCAGTGAGCCATAGGCTGAGCCGGATGGCAGAATTGCCACAAGGCGTGTATACCCAGCATGCGCTGATGGTGCCTTGGGGCGACTTCGCCCACGAGATTGGCCTGATCCAGAAGCTGAGCCAGGTGCCCATCCCCCAGAAGGGCGTCGTCCACGCTCCTCAGGCCAAAGTGTTGACCTTCTTGATGGGCATCCTCACAGGCATCACCCACTTGAAGGACTTGAACGAGGGGCCTCATCCTCTGGCTCATGATTGGGCTGCTATTCGAGCCTGGGGTCTGGTTTCTTTGGCCCACTACACCGGCGTAAGCCGCACTCTTGCTTCCTGCGACCAAGAAACGGTGGAAGCGATTGTCCAGGTGTTGGACGAGGTTTCCCAACCCTTCGTTGACCAAGAGGTGTGTTTGCTTCGTCAACGAAACAGCCCCTCGATCATCGATCTGGACCTGGCCCCTCGGCGTGTCAGCGATACCAGCACCACCTTCCCCGATGCAGAGTTCGGCTGGCAAAGCGACGAGGTTGGACTGGGATACGATGCGGCTTTGGCGACCTTGGCTTCGCCTACCTATGGCCGTTTGTTCCTGGTGGGCTTCCACCATCCGCGCAATACCGTATCGCTGCCACGCCTGCAGAAGATGGTGCTCGCTGCTGAAGACCGTCTGGGTGTGCGTCCACGGCGACGGACGGAATTGGTGGAACAGCGGCTACAAGAATTGGAAAAGACCTTGTCCCAACGCCAGGGTTGGCTGGCAGCTCAATTGGACAAGCAGAAGGCTCTCACGGCTCAGCTAGACACAGTGCCTGAAGATATTGCTCGACTGGAAGCCGAGGTGGCCGCGCTGGAAGCCATCTGCCGTGCCCAGGATCGGAAGGCAAAGCCTCACAGTCAGTTGGCCAAGGCACGTCGCCGTTTGGGGGCTGCGCAGAAAAAGCTCGAGAAAGCACTTCAGTACCTACAACAAGCGCAGCGGGCTGCAGTGACCCATCGGAAGCGACTGGAACACTTCCAGGCCGAACACGCTAAACTGACTGAACATCTGGCACGACTGCAAGCCGACAACGAGAGCAATCCCGATCCCGTGATCATCATCCTGCGCATAGATGCAGGGTTCGGCACCGGCCCCAACATCACCTGGTTGGCCGAGATGGGCTACATCATCTACACCAAGGCCCGCAACGCCCAGGTGGCAGCCAGGCTCAAGGCCATGGTGCAACCCCATACCAGATGGACTCGAGTGGGCAAGAACGCAGAGATGACCGCCTGGGGCGAGCAGCGCATCAGCAATTGCCCGTACCCACTGACTGTGGCCTTGGAGCGTTTCCACACTCCCGATGGGCTGAAGCACAGCGCCCTCATCGCCTACCGCGATGACGGTCAGACGCTCACCCTACCAGCCTGGTTTGACTTCTACAATGGCCGTCAAACCATAGAGGCCGGCATCAAAGAGACCAACGTAGTCTTCAAAATGCATCCACTGAAGATGCGTTCACGAGGTGGCATCTTGCTTCGAGAGCAATTCTCCCTCTTCGCGGCCAACTTCGTGCGTTGGGCTGCGGTATGGCTAGATGAGCGGGTATCACGCAGCAACCGACGCTTCGATGATGCCCTGACACGGGTCAAGGCCATGGTGCGAGTGGGAGCCAACACCAGTGCCTGGGTAGTATCCGAGACCGAGGACTTGTTGGTAAGGTTCGATGAGACCGGGGCCTATCCAGGGGTAGAACTCCGCCTGGCTGGGACATGGCGTGTTCGCCCACCGATTCTGCCCCGCAAGAAAGTTCACGACTTCGACTTTGGAGACGAATCTGCCCCCGGTTGCACGTAACTTACGCTAGAGATGAGAAGTTTTTTGTTGGCGAGAAGATCATATCGCTTCGAAAAACAGCTAGACCTCAATTCACCTATACTGATTTCCCGTGTTATGTATCACAGACATTTTACATCCTCAAACCAAAAGATGTCAATTTGAAGTACTTGCTCGGATTACTAAACTCGCGTGTTATCTACTTTTGGCTAGACAAAAAGGGTAAGAAGCAGGGCGATCAACTCCAAGTTGATAAACAACCTCTACTGAAGATACCCATCCGCACCATCAACTTCGACGACCCGGCGGACGTCGCCCGCCACGACAAGATGGTGGCGCTGGTAGAGCGCATGTTGGGCTTGCACAAGAAGCTGGCCGCCGCCACCATCCCCGCCGATAAGGAGCTCTACCAGCGGCAGATAGAGGCGACCGACCGGCAGATTGACGCGCTGGTGTATGAGTTGTATGGGTTGCCGGAGGAGGAGATTGGGGCGGTGGAGGAACAGAATCACTGAGGCACTGAGGAGAGTGATCACACTGAAAGGGCTTCAGTGGTCTCAAAGGTTTCAGTGGGGTCAGTGGTTCAGCGGACGTGCGCCGATTGACACGCTTTGTCACCTTGCCAAGATAGCCGAGTTGTGGTATACTATGACCTGGAAAACTGAATACTGACCGGTAGAGGTGACCTGGGCCGAAAGGCCAGGCTGAAAAGGGGAAGTCCGGTGTGAGTCCGGCGCTGTCCCGCAACTGTAATCTGGCCAATAACCAATATCTAATCTCCAATAGCTGGTATCAATAGCTATTAGATATTGGTTATTGGCCAGGAAGCCAGGATACCTGCCTCTCCACGGTTCCAGAAACCTTCGCGAGAAAGGGGGCGGGAATATCATGAACCGAGTACGATGAACAGTCCCCTTGTCGAAGCAGACAAGGGGATTTTTATTCGACGAATATTACGCACGCGGCCTGAGGTCAAAGGGCTGTGTCTACAAGTTAATGAAATGAAAGGGAGGCAATTCAGTGAAAACCTATAAAGTACTAACCTTTGTGAGCTTGATAGCTCTACTGTTGGGCGGCTTGCTCCTGGGCGCCGCCGATGCCACGGCTGTAGAGACCGAAACGCCCACGAACCATGTGACCGTCGTCGTCCAGTTCGGCGATGGCCGCCTCATCACCCGGCGCGTGACCTTCGCCGACGATGTCATCTCTGGGCTGGATGCCCTTCTGGGGACCGGGCTCGACGTCGTCACCGGCTTCGGCGGTGCGGCGGTGTGTCGCATTGAGGACGAGGGCTGCCCGGCCGACGACTGCTTCTGCTCAAGCTCGTTCTGGAGCTTTTGGCTGCTTGAGGGCGGCCGATGGGAGAGCGCCACGACTGGCGCCAACGAGGTTCAGCTTGACGATGGCGACGTCAGCGGTTGGCACTGGGGCGATTTCCAGGCGCCGATAGATTTAGCAGCGCCAGAGACGGCCGCCTACAGCGCGGTGGGCTGGTTAAGACGACAGCAGGGGACCGACGGCGGTTTCGGCTATGCGGGACCTGCGGGCGAGAGCGACCCTGGGCCAACCCTGGATGCGATTCTGGCCGGCGCTGCCGCCAACGCCGATCCTGCTTCCTGGCGAAACGAGGCTGGCCTTTCCCCATTGGATTACCTGGCCAGCCAGGTGGTAACCTACACCGATCAGAGCGCTGCCGCGGCCGGCAAGATGGCCCTGGGCGTCATCGCCGCCGATGAAGACGCCTGCGACTTCGCGGGCCAGGACCTCATCGCCAGGATCGAGAGCTACTACGAGCCGACGACTGACCAGTACGGTAGCTCCAACTGGGACCAGGCGCTCTCGATGCTGGCTTTGCGGGCGGTCAAGGAGACCGTGTCCATCAGTGCCACTCTTCAGCTTAAGTCAACCCAAAGCACCGAAGGCGGTTGGGCCTTCTCGCCGGGGTTTGACATCGAGGTGGACAGCACGGCTTTGTCGCTGCAAGCTCTTATCGCCGCTGGCGAGCCCCTGACCTCGACCACGGTGCTTAGTGCTACAAACTACCTGCACAGCGTGCAAACCGCCGACGGTGGCTTCCCTGGCTTCACCGGCCATACCAGCGCCAGCTCCACCAGCTTCGGCGTGCAGGGGCTCATCGCCGTTGGTCAGAACCCGCTGAGCGCCACATGGACGGTGAGCGATACCACGCCCATTGATGCCCTGCTGGCACTGCAGAGCCCTGAGGGTGGCTTTGCTGGCTTCTTTGGCCCCAGCGATCTGCAGGCCACGGCCCAGGCGATCCCGGCCCTGGTCGGCAGGTCCTTCCCGCTCCTGGGCCGAGGGGTTGCGGCCCACAAGGCCCTGGACTGGATACGGACCCAGCAGAACGCCGACGGTGGATTCCCTGGATTTGCGGGGGGCTCCGATCCGGGCTCCACCCTCGATGCGGCCTTCGCCTTCGCCGCCGATGGGGTGAACCCCGACTCCGTAGAGACCAGCGGCCTGTCTCCCCTCGATTACCTGGAGACCCAGGTGCTGACCTACACGGTCAGCACGGCGGCCACGGGCAAGCTGATCCTCGGCGTCGTGGCCGGGGAACGGGACCCGACGGCCTTCGGCGGCGCAGACCTGGTTGGTCAGCTCACCCAGACCTACACGACCAGCGGCCAATACGGTGCTTCGGTGACGGATCAGGGCTGGGCGCTCCTGGCCCTCGACGCCGTCCGCGCCCCCATCCCTCAAGCTGCCACTGATTGGCTTCTGGCGCAGCAGCAGCCCAACGGCGGCTGGGAATTCGCAACTGGGTGGGGCACCGATAGCAACACTACGGGGCTGGCATTGCAGGCGCTGACGGCTGCGGGCGTGGCCCCGGATTCGACCGGCGTCATCAGCGCCACCCAATACCTGCGGTCGCTCCAGAACAGCGATGGCGGCTTCCCGTACACCACGCCTTCGCCCTACGGTACAGACACAGACACCAACTCGACGGCTTATGCCATTCAAGGCCTGACGGCCGCTGGGCAGATGGTGGATGGCCCGACGTGGACGAGGCACTTCACCGAGACTACGGCCATCACGCTCACGCTGCGCTCGCCGGTGGATCGCCTGCTGGAGCTACAGAATCCCAGCGGCGCCTTCCGTTACCAAGATGCCTTCCCCGGCGACAACCGCCTGGCGAGCTATCAGGCCGTGCCGGCCCTGCTGGGCCGGATTCAGCCCCTCCGCCGGCAGAGGGTCTTCATCCACCTGCCGCTGGTCCTGAAGGACGCTATGCCTTAGGAGTAAGCAAGTGTCAACTTAAGACTTCGGAGGTTTCCGGCGATGCCTCTGCTGGCAAAGCCACCTTGATTATGCAGTTGGTTTGCTGGCGAAATCGCGTCTGAAAACCTCCGAAGTCTGGATCGCTCTCTTAAGTTGACCTTAATGTAGGAGTAAGCGATGCGTGTACGCAAAACGCGATTCTGCCTTCTGGGCGTGTTGATCGCGCTCGTGCTGTGGGCCATCGGTGATGTGGGCGTCATGCACGCCGATAGCCCCCAGCGGGTCGGCCTGGTCGTAGATTTCGGCGACGGGCGAGTCGAGACCACCTGCGTGACCTTTGAGGAGGCGGAGATCACGGGCATGGATGTCCTTCTGCGAGCCGGGTACGAGGTCGTGACCGGCTATGGTGGCGGCGCGGTCTGTCAGATAAATGGTCAGGGCTGCCCGAGTAGCAATTGCCTGGGCTGCCACCCAACAGGAGATGGTGGCTGGATCTATTGGGCCTACTTCTATCTTGACGGTAACAATTGGAAGTATTCGCAACTTGGCGCGGCTGCCCACTACGTCAGCGATGGCGACGTGGAAGGATGGGCCTGGGGTACCGGCCAGGCCGACTCGCCCCCTGACATAACCTTCAATGAGATCTGTGTGCCGCCGACGGAGACGCCGACCAACACGCCTATCCCGACATCCACGCCTACATTCACAGCGACGCCTACTCCACAAAGGCCGACGGAGACGCCGACGAGCGCACCTACTCCGACATCCATCCCTACATCCACGTCTAGGCCGCAAATGCCGACGAGCACACCCACGCCGACAACCGCACCTACACACACGGCAACGCCTACGCCGGAGAGGCCAACAGAGACGCCAGCGGGCATGCCCACCTCGACATCCATGCCTACATTCACGGCGACGCCTACGGTGAGCACGCCCACGCCAACGTCATCACCTACGTCCACAGCAACGCCTACGCCGGAGAGACCAACGGGGACGCCAACGTCTTCCCCCACGTTAACCACTGATGCCCCGTCTCCAGAGCTGAAGGCTGTGGAGGTGATGGCAACACCCTCAGCGACGCTATCTCGAGACCTATCTGTGACCCCTACGGGGACGGCAACCTCGACGGCTACATCCGCGCCTTCGGCAACCGATGAGGTTCGAGCGGAGGATGCCGGTCAAAACCCAGCAATAGCCAATGTCAAACTTGTCGAGAGATCATCTACACCTGGGGAGGTGGATCGGCTGTTTAAATACTTCATCTTCTCCATCATGGTGATCGGTCTCTTGGCAGCTATTATCTTGGTCCGTATGCGTTAGAGGAGTTGATGATGTATCACCCGCTGACGTGGCTCTTGTGGCTGGCGGCGGCTGTTGTGCCCGCTCTAGCCACCCGCAACCCGCTTTACCTATTGATTTTGCTTTTGACGATAGCCGTCGTCTACATTGCTCTGGGCACGCGGTCCCCCCTGGCTGCCAGTTGGGGACTCTTCCTGCGGGCCGGGTTGCTCTTGTGGGGGACCACTTTCGTCTTCGATGCGCTGACGGCCCACTACGGTACGACGATCCTGTTCAGCCTGCCGCGCCGTTGGCCCGTGATCGGTGGGCGCATCACCCTGGAGGCGGCGGTCTTTGGGGCCACCAGCGGCCTGGCACTGGTGACGTTACTCCTCGTCTTCGCCACCTTCAACGCCCTTGTGGATCACTACCGACTACTGCGGCTTTTGCCGCCCTCTCTGTACCAGGCAGGCGTGGTGACCTCCATCGCCATGACCTTTGTGCCCCACACCGCGGCCGGTCTGAAAGACATCCGCGAGGCCCAGGCCGTGCGCGGCCATCGTTTCAGAGGCTTGCGGGACCTGCTGCCGCTGTTCGTACCTCTGGTCACCAGCGGGCTGGAGCGAGCCATCCAACTGGCGGAGGCCATGGAGGCTCGGGGGTTCAGCCGGGTCGCCTCGCCGGCCCAGGCTTCGTCGCGGCTCCACAAGCTGGCCCTGAGTGTTGCGACGTTGGCTTGCTGCATCGGGCTGTTCGGCTATAGCTATTCGCCGCTGGGCCGTTGGCCGGCGCTGGCCCTGCTCGCCGCCGGGCTGGCCCTGCTATTTCTTACCCTGCATCGCATGGGACGAGGAGCCGGTCGCACGCGCTACAGGCGCGAGTTATGGCGTCGTCGGGACACCCTAACGAGTTTGGCCTCAGGGGCGGTCTTGGTCATATTCCTGGGTTTGCTGGTGTTGTCACCGGAGGTGTTGGTCTATCCCATTTACCCCCGCGTGACCTGGCCGCCCTTCGAACCGCTCGTGGGCCTGGCCCTGTTGCCCGTCGTCGTTCCCGCCCTTGTCGCTGGCTATCGTTAGGAGTCTACCGTGAGCGACCTGCGATCCGCCATCATCGAATTCACGAACGTCACCTACATCTATCCTGATGTGAAGGTCCCCGTCTTCGAGGGATTGAATCTCTCTATTCCGAGGGGCTCCTTCACCCTGGTAGTGGGGCCGTCGGGCAGCGGGAAATCAACCCTGCTGCGATGCCTGAACGGCCTGGTGCCCCATTTCACGGGCGGGACGGTGCGGGGGCGCATCCGGGCGGCTGGCCGCGACCCGGTGTCCCTCGGTCCCCAGGGCATGAGCGATTGCGTCGGCTTCGTCTTCCAGGACCCTGAGGCTCAGTTCGTGGTGGATGGGGTGGAGGGCGAGCTCGCCTTTGCCATGGAGAACATGGGGCTGCCGGAGATCGTCATGCGCCGCCGGGTGGAGGAGGTGCTCGACCAGTTGAGCATCGCTCCCCTGCGGGGCCGGCGGATCAGCACGCTATCCGGCGGGGAGCGCCAAAGGGTGGCCATCGGCGCAGCGCTGACCCTGCAGCCCGAAATCCTGGTCCTCGACGAGCCGACCTCGCAGTTGGATCCCCAGGCGGCCGAGGAGGTGCTCACTCACCTCCAGAAGCTCAATCAGGACCTGGGGTTGACTATCGTCCTGGCTGAGCATCGCCTGGAGCGGGTGCTCCAATATGCCGATCAGGTGCTGTATCTGCCCGGCGATGGCGGGCCACCGCTGTACGGCGCGCCGAGGGAGGTCATGGCCCGTGCAGAGCTGGCGCCGCCCCTGGTGGTCTTGGGAAAAACGCTGGGCTGGGAGCCGCTGCCGTTGACCATCAAAGAAGGGCGGGAGTTTGTCAGAGGGGTGGAAAAGTCCGTGGGGCTGCAAGCAACTGAGGGGAGTCCCCCCCCCTCGATTCGCTCCGGGTCCCCCGTCATCGAATTACAAGGCGTATGGTTCGCCTACGATGGGCAGGAAGCCCTGCGCGGCATTGACTTGACCATCTGCGCCGGCGAGATCGTGGCCTTGATGGGGCGCAATGGCTCGGGGAAGACGACGCTGCTGAAGAATCTGGTGGGTCTACTGCGGCCCCAGGAGGGGCGTGTCAAGCTCTTCGGAGAGGGTATACGGCATCGCGAGACGCAGGACATTGCCCGTCAGGTGGGCTACGTGCCGCAAGACCCCAATGCCCTGCTCTTCGCCGACACGGTGCGCGAAGAGGTGATCTTCACCAGGCGTAGTCACGGCTTGCCCCTGGGGGCGCCGCTGGACGTGCTGCGCAGGTTGGATTTGGAATCGCTGGCTGACTCCTATCCCCGCGACTTGAGCACTGGCGAGCGGCAGCGCGTGGCCCTGGCAGCCATCATCGCCGCCGAACCCCAGGTGCTCCTCCTAGACGAACCCACGCGGGGCATGGACTACCTCCAGAAACGCGCCCTAGCCGGGTTCCTTCGGGAGCAACAAAAGCGCGGTCGGACCACTGTGCTCTCTACCCACGACGTGGAGTTGGTGGCCCAGGTTGGGGATCGCATCGTGCTATTGGGCGATGGCGAGGTCGTCGTTGACGGTTCGACCCGCGAGGTGATGACGGACTCGTTGGTCTTCGCCCCGCAGATCAACAAACTGCTACGCGATCCGCGGTTCCTGACAGTTGCGGATGTGATTGAACTTGGGTTGAGCTCAGTCGAAACCGCGGGGGTTCGATCGCTATGAGAGCCAGACGTACCCTGAGTCGCGCTCCTATCCTCCTGGTGACCTTGCTAGGCCTGGGGGCGTTTATCTATCCTATCATCGTTTCGCCCCAGCAGGCGGGGTTGAGCGCGGCGGCCCACGCCGGGGATGCCCCCCTCGTCTTTCTGCTGCTCATCACCCTGGGCCTGCTAGTCGTCCTGGCCGACCTGGAGAACCAGAGGCTGGATTCGAAGACGGTTGCTCTGCTGGGTATCTTGTCGGCCATCAACGCTGTGCTGCGCTTCGTGCCTGGCCCCACTGGATTTTCCGCCGTGTTATTCTTGCCCATCCTGTGCGGCTACGTCTACGGTGGCGACTTCGGATTCCTCCTCGGCGTCCTGAGCCTATTCGTCTCGGCGCTGATCACTGGAGGGGTAGGGCCCTGGATGCCCTACCAGATGTTTGCCCTGGGCTGGATGGGATTGAGTGCCGGCTGGCTGCCCCGCCTCCGCCGTTGGCCACGGGCTGAGATCGCGCTCCTGGCCATCTTCGGCGCTGTTTGGGGTCTGATATTCGGGGCCGTCATGAACCTATGGTTCTGGCCGTACATCGTGCCGCCGGCTGAAGCCAGCGGGGGCTCCTCGACCCTGCATCGTTACGCCACGTTCTACTTTACTACATCCTTCTGGTGGGACCTGGGCCGTGCTGGCGGCAACGCGGTGCTGATCCTGTTGTTTGGCGCTCCCCTGCTTCGCCTGCTGCGACGCTTCCAGCGGCGTTTCCACTTCGCGGCAGACAGCGACTAACAGGCAGGCTTTCCTCTAATCTTCCGGCTTCTCGAAGAATTCCATGAACAAGGGCATGAAGCGTATCCCCTGGTAAGCCCTGCCCTTTTCGTCGGGGTGCTCGCCCAAACGCACCCTTACCTCGTGCTCCTGGTCGCCCCGCCAGTAGGTGATCTGCACAGTGTCGCCTGGTTCGTAGCGGCGGATGAGCTCGTCCAGGGGGTGATCCCTGTCCACTTCCCGGCCGTCCACGGCGGTGATGAGGTCCCCTTCTTTCAACCCCGCTTCATCGGCTGGGCTGCCGGGTTCCACGTACCGCACCAAAGCGCCGGAAAGCCTCCTCCTGAAGAGCTCGAACTCCTCCTCGAAAAGCTCAGGACGAACGATCAGTTGAGGACGCTTGATTAGCTCCTCAGCCATCTCCCGCTCCTGGCGAGTAGCTACCCAATAGCCCGCTATTGAGACCCTTAGGGTTTTCCAAACCCTAAGGGTCTGGACACTTGCGGCCTCACAGGCCCACGCCGTCTATCTCGACCCCGCAGTAGGCGCATTTCGAGTCCTTGATGTGATATTCCATGGTCCGATAGCCGTAGCGGCCGATGAGCAGCTTGCCACAGTTGTAGCAGAAGGTGCTCTCGCCCTCGCTGCCGGGCACGTTGCCCTCGTAGACGTAGCGCAGGCCCGCTGCCAGCCCGATCTCGTGCGCCCGGTTGAGGGTGGTTATGGGGGTGCGGGGCTTGTTTGTGAGCTTATAGCTGGGGTGGAAGCGGCTGATGTGCCACGGCGTTTCAACTCCCAGCTCCTGGGCGATGAACTCGGCGATCTGCCTGAGTTCATCGTCGGAGTCGTTCAGCGTGGGGATGACCAGCGTCGTCACCTCCACCCAGATGCCCAACTCCTTCATTTTCCTGAGGTTGTCCAATACGGGCTGCAAGCGTGCCCCGCAGTACTGGCGATAGAACTCGTCGCTCCAGGCCTTGAGGTCAACGTTGGCGGCGTCCAGATAGGGGTCGAAGGCCTCCAGCATCTCTTCGGTCATGTAGCCATTGGTGACGTAGATGTTGGCTATCCCCGCCTGGTGGGCCAGCTTAGCAGTATCGTAGGCATACTCGGTGAAGATGGTGGGCTCGGTATAGGTGTAGGCGATGCTGCGGCAGCCGTAGCGCTTGGCGGCGGCCACCAGTTGCTGCGGGGTGGCTTCCCGCCCCATGATCAGATGCTCGTCTCGCACCACCTGGGAGATCTCCCAGTTCTGGCAGAAAGCGCAGCGAAAGTTACAGCCCACAGTGGCTACCGAGAAAGCGGTGGTGCCAGGGTAGAAGTTGAACAGCGGCTTCTTCTCCACCGGGTCCACGGCCTGCGAGATGCTCCGCCCGTAGACCAGGGTGTAGAGGGTGCCATCGCGGTTCTCCCGCACCAGACAGACCCCTCGCTTCCCCTCTTTGATCAGACAGCGATGGGCGCAGAGATTGCACCGCACGCGATCGTCTTCCAGCTTTTCGTAGAGCATAGCTTCCTTCATCACAACTCACCCCTCGTTAACTCATTCCTCGTTGACTCATTCCTCATTAACTCGTTCCTCACAGCCCATCCAACGACCTGATGATCTCCTCTACGGCTTGTCGAGCCGGAGACTCAGGGGGCAGTTCGATCAGGGGCAAGCCCTTGGCATCGTATTCGCCCACCGTGCGATCCTCTGGGATCAGGCCGACCAGCTTGAGCCCGTTTTCGGCGATGGCCTGCTCCAACTCTGGCGTTAGCTTCAATTCGCCTGACCCATCACCACGCACTCGGTTCACGATGAGCTGGATGTCTCCCACCCTGGTCTTTAGCTCTCCAATGAGCCTGGCTGCCCTGCCGGCGGCGATGATGCCCCGCATGGTGGGATCGGAGACGGTGAGCAGGAGGTCTACGTCGCGGGTGGTGCGGCGGCTGAGGTGCTCCAGGCCGGCCTCGTTGTCTATGACCACGTAATCGTAGGATTTGGAGAGGCGATCAATGGAGATACGCAGCATGTTATTGGCCGCGCAGTAGCAGCCGGGGCCCTCAGGGCGGCCCATGGCCAGGAGGTCGAAGTCGCGCTCCTCTACCAGAGACTGCTGGATCCTGAGGTCGAGATAGTCGGGCTTGCTCATGCCCCCCAGCGAGCTGCCGCTCTGCACTGCCTGCAATGTCTCCTCGCGGATGTCGCCCACGGTCTCGTAAAGCGGCACTCCCAGGGTCAGGTTCAGGTTGGTGCTGGGATCGGCGTCAATGGCCAATACTGCGCCCGAACGATTCTCCACCAGATATTTGATCAGCAGGGCGGTGACGGTCGTCTTGCCTGTCCCCCCCTTGCCCGCTACAGCGATAGTTTTAGCCATAATCATCCTCCGTGGTTATTGTTATCCGAATGATAATCCAGAGAGAACATTTTGTCAAATACTTGACAACGAGCCTCGTATATGTTATAGTTAAATCGGTGCTTGAGCAGGCCAGGCGATCGCGGGCAGCGTTTTCTCATAAGCTGTCCGAGGAAAGTCCGAGCTCCACAGAGCACGGTGCTGGGTAACACCCAGGCGGGGCGACCCGATGGACAGTGCCACAGAAACATACCGCCGTAACGGTAAGGGTGAAAAGGTGAGGTAAAGGCTCACCAGCGGTCCGGGTGACCGGGCCGGCTAGGCAAACCCCACCGGGAGCAAGGCCAAGCAGAGGGTTGGCCTGGGAGGGGAGACCCTCCCAGGCCAGGGGCTGCTCGTCTCAAATCCCTCGGGTAGGCCGCTGGAGGCGGCGGGCAACCGTCGCCCTAGATAGATGATCGCCGCCCTCAATCGGCTCGCGGCCGGGAGGGAACAGAACTCGGCTTATCGGCCTGCTTGAGCACCGCTGCCTGATACAATGCACCACAAAAAGTGACGCCAGCCCAAGGTATGACTTGAGGCTGGCGTCGCTTTTTACGAAGTGTGCTCTGTTCACGTTTCACGTCTTCACGTTTTACTTCTTTTGCTAACAGTGGTCTCCCCAGTGTGAGGCGACGAGCATGATATCCACGACGTCTATGTCGCCATCGTTATCCATATCGTAGGCGTCAACATAGCAACCATCGCCAAGTTGGCAATTCCAGTGGCTGGCTATCCGCTGGATGTCCTCGACATCTACAACACCATCGCCAGTCAAGTCACCAAAGAGGACACAGGGCGTGCTAGTGGGTGTTGGCGTGCTGGTAGGCGTTGGTGTGCTGGTGGACGTTGGCGTGCTGGTGGACGTTGGCGTGCTGGTGGGTGTTGCTGTGTTAGTAGGCGTTGGGGTGGGGCCGGCAGAGCCATAGTTAACGTAGTTGGCAGAATATCCCACCTGGGAGATTCCATAGCCGATGCGCATATAGCCGCTTTCGCCCCACCATGAGCTCCAGGAGTTTCTCAGGATCCATGCCCCATCTGCGTCATTCCAACCGACCAGGACGACGGCGTGGTTTATGCTCGTACACTCAGGGCCAGTAAAAACACCGCCGGAATAGCCTTGAAAAGCGGAGTTTACGCAGACGGCAGCCGAAACGGGCCCATGGTCATAAATGGCTTGTTTTATGGCCTCGACGGATGGGACACTATATTGGCTGCCTACAAAGTGCCAGGAATCAATCTGGTAAGGATGGTTAAACGGGCAGGGGCCGCAGCAAGGCACATCCGCAGCCTGATAAGGAAACTCTGCCTCAAGCACTGCTCCGGCCTCGGACTCACTGGGCGGTTTCTTCCACTGATGATAATCGTGGGCCCACCAACCGCCACCGCAGTCCCAGCCATCTGTGTTGCAGGAAACGAGGTATTGCTCTGAGAGGTCCTTTTCAACTCCATCTTTGATTTTGATATTGGCCTCCAACGGGCCCATCGTACCAAAGGCCCAACAACTGCCACAGCCCCCCTGATTCTTAACGGGGGTGACTCCTCCCTGAGTTCGCCAGTCAAAAGCGGCTGGGAGCGACGAGGGAGTGCCCTGCGTGGATGTAGGTGTGGTTGTGGGGGTGGTAGGTTGCCCCGTCACTTTACGGAGGACGATGTCGTCTACGTAAGTCCCTTCATAGGTGACACTCCAATCACTTTGGAAGACGAAGGCGACCCACACCTCTGGTTGACCGCAGAGGTTGCCTAGATCGCCGACATTAGTCAAATCGAAGTTATACTCACACCAGCCGCCGCATTGCGTTGCCCAATCACCACTCCACGAATGACCCCACCAGTACTCGTCAATGCCGTCCCAGGCCACGATCCAAAACTTGTCATACCCTCCACCCTCAGTCTTTGTCCAATGGTAAAACAGCAGTTCGGCGTCGGTAGCATTACTAAGGTCAAACGGCCCGTAGACCATCCAAGCATTCATATTATTGACGTATGGGCCAGGTGGATCTACGCGGTTTGAACCGCCATCGGCGCAATAACCGCTCCAACTGCCAGAATGGGCCCTGTAGGATGTATCATCCCAGGTCGGATCCCCATCGAGAGTCCATGTTGCCCCTGGGAAACCTCCCTCAAAGTCCTCGGTCATGATGTTGGCCCAGGCGCCGAGCTCTCCTTGCAGTTTGGCTTCTCCGGGAGTCTTGGGCTCAACAGGGGGCCGCCGCTGGGGGAGTTCCAGGTGCGCAAACTCTTCCTCAGCGGGTTTCGTCAGTCCTTTCTCCGGCGTGATGGCTGGCAGCCCAGTCACCTGGACGGAGAATTCCCTGGCTGGTTTCACGCCCTTTTCCCAGGAGCGACGATAGACCAGTTTGAGAGTGCTCTGGCCCGCGCCTATGGACTTGAAGCGCAGGATTTGCTTCTCTGGAGCGCCAAGCAGGGGTGATAGCTGCTCGAATTCGGTCTCCCCCACCTGATGCAGTACGTCCTCGTTTATCGCCGCCACCTCCCATGAGTAGCCAGTGGACGGATTGCTCTCCAGGCTGATGACCAGGACTTGATCCTCGCCGAGTTCGGCCGGGCGGCCGTTATCCTCCCCAGTCAACCTGATTTCGTTGGGATTGGGCGCTGCCGTCGCCGGTGGCGCCGCGTCCAAAGTGGAGGTTGCAGGCGGGACAGCCAGGACACTGGGAAGCGAAAACAAGCTCGCGCCAAGAACCAGGCAGGTCAAAACGGCTGCCAATCTTCTGCCTGAAAGAAAGTGTCTCATACTCATCGTGATGTCTCCTTTGGGTGTGGATTTTCGAGGGAGGGAAGCCCGCAGCAGCGGGCAATCCAGCGTTGCCCTAAGTGTAGCACATCGGCGGGTTTTGTGGGTGAAAGTGGCGTGGAAATGGCGTGAATTTGGCATGAAACTGCGGCTTAGCCAGGGCGTGAGGAGCAAAGGCTGCGAAGGCTTTTTGCGCCTTTCATGTCGTTCCGCGTGATTCGCGCTTCAGGCCGTTCCCTCACGGGCAAGTCTCTTCCCAGTGAGCTACTACGAGCATGATATCCACGACGTCAATGTCACAATCGCCATTGAGGTCGTAGAGTGGGTTGTAGCAAGTATCCCCACACTTGCAGCGCCAGTGGCTGGCCACCAACTGGATATCTGCAATGTCTACAACACCATTGCCACTGAAGTCGTAACACGCCGTGGTGCTAGCCGTGGCGCTGTTGTTGGCGGTATTGGGGTCGGCGACGCCGCTGGCCACACAGGCGGAGTTGGTAAAGGTTCCGCTTGCCGTGGGAGTAACGACGATGGTCACCGTGGCACTGCCGCCGTTGTTGATGGTACCCAAATCGCAGGTGATGATGTCGGTGCCACTGCACGCGCCCTGGCTGGCGGATGCGGAGGCAAAGGTCACGGTCAGCGGCAAAGTGTCTGTGACGACCACGCCGGTAGCGGCAAGTGGGCCAGTGTTGGTGACGGCGATGGTGTAGGTAAGGGGAATGCCGGGGATGACCGGGTCCGGATCGTCAGTCTTGCTGATCGCCAGGTCGGCTCCCGTTGCCCCGGCTGCTAACTGAACAATTGTGACACCATAATGTTGCATTCCAGAGACAGGATCAGGGTATCTACCACCCCAGGTCATAGTGTAGGTATTGTAGTCCCAGGTGTCATGTATATACATTAGGTTAGCAGAATCATCATATCCAAAGCCAACCATAGTATGACCTGCGACGTGAATCATAACTGGTCGCCCAGCATCTATTTCGGCCTTGTATTGATCATACGTAAATCCATAAGTAGCACCATACTCTATTATATATTGATTATACATGTCAGTAACTGTATAACCCCTGGACTCGTAAAAAAGCTTAACCCCATAGCCTCCATCGTATATGTCAATACCAAAATATTCCATATCGTCCCAAGGCAATGGGGCTCCATTGGTGTAATTATAAAAAACTGTTGAGCCGTCAGTATTAAATCCGTATGAAGGATTTATCCATTGATTAGTTTTCATGAAATCGCCAGTACAGTCACCATACGCGTGTTCTGTCCAATTGCCATCCCACGGATCGGGTCCAGGACTACCATACGAAACCCAATAATCATCAATGTGACCATAAGTGGTGCGTCCATCAAGACCATTATGTGTTGCACTTAATGGACATTGATGCCTCCAAGCGCTTCCATCATGCCAATCTGGCCAAGAACTATTATCCATTGGCATCACACCACCATTTGTTGGCCCAGCGTACATGTTTGCATATCCTGTTCTGTCATAGTATCCGGCGATCATGGCAGCAGAAGTCGCAGAACATCCAAAAGACCAATTAAAAGCAGGTACATTGGGTAAAACGTTAATAGCCAAGAGTTTAACACCTTTGTCAGGTATTTTGGCTACAGGCCGCTTATAACCAGGCGGAGGCGTCGGCGGGCTACTGATTACGATTTCATCAATGCTTGTTCCATCATCAAGGGTCGTTGTACGGACGCGATAGTATGCGCCTATCTCTGCCGCTTCCCGTGAGTGGTCAGTGGATGGATTGCTCTCCAGGCTGATGACCAGGGTTTGATCCTCGCCGATTTCAGCCAGGCGGCCGTTATCCTCCTCGGTCAACCTGATTTCGTTGGGGTTGGGCGTTGCCGTCGCCGGTGGCACCGCGTCCAAAGTGGAGGTTGCAGGAGGGACAGCCAGGACGCTGGGCAGCGAAGACAATCCCGTGCAGAGAACCAGGCAGGCGAAAACAGCCGCCAGCCTTTTACTTGAAAGAAAGTGCTCTGCCTTCATTGCGATTTCTCCTTTTACCTCGTTGGTCTTGACCCGTGAAAGATTTGCTCGTGTAAACAAAAAGCGTGCTGTCACTGTAATTTGCTCGGACAGCACGCTTTTCAGGCTCTATCTTCGGCAACTCGGCTGTCCTATTAGCTGAACCTGTCATCTGCTAACGTAGACCCGTGGCTTTGCGTCCCCACCTTTCGATGGGTTTACCTTTATCGGACCTTATGCAGTTGAAAAGAAACTTTTGCCTTGTACATCTATTATATCAAATGCTCTCGCTCTTGTCAAGAACAAAGAAGAGAATAGGGTTAGGATAGGGAAGAAGTAAGAACCGTGCTGCGAGAGCAAAGCACGGAATAGAGCGGCAATTGGGCCGCTCTAAGTGTAACACAGCCTGAGGGCTTTGTGGGTGAAAATAGCGTGAATCTTGCGTGAATTTCTCGTGAGGCTGCGGCCTTCTCGATCAGCCTCCTGGCCTGCGGCTGAGGATAAAGACAGCCAGGATCGCTACCGCCAGAGCGGCCAGTATCAGACCGAGCACAACTCCGCCCGAAGGGCCTGTTGCCGCTGGGGTGGCCAGCGGGGTCGGCGAGGGAAGCGGGGTCGCGGGGGGCGTGTCCGCTGCTTCGGGTGTACTCGTCGGCACAGGGATGGGTGTGGCTGCGGGCGTCGGCGCCTCTGCGTCCCCCACCACTACCTGGCCGCCTTCCACCGTGACCCGCTGGGCACTGACCGCCGTGTCCAACACCTGCACCTCCCGCAACTCCAGGGCGGTGCTGCCCTCCCCATGGGCGATACAGGTGATGGTGGCTAAGACGCCCGTGCCGCTGGGCCCAGCCGCGCTCCCGAGACTGATGGCCCCCAAGATAACCCTTCCTTCCGCGTTGTTCACTTCAGGCCCGATTGGAACCATGGAGCGTCCCGTGCTCCCCAGGAAGTCGCCCAGGGTCGCTTCCGTCACCTGCACGATGGATGGATCGTAGGTCAAATCGAACTGGAAGGCTCCCAGATCGCCAGCCTCCTCGATCATCACTTGTACGACGAAGGTCTCATTCAGGCCCGTCTCCAGGTCCGCAGGCTCTATCCTCACCCGGGTGCCGGGCGCGGCAGCGCCGGCCTCAGGGATACTCACCTGGGTCACGACCAGGGCGAGCAGGCAGATGATGATCAGTTGTTTATTTTTGTGCATTGCGGCTCTCCTTTGACAACTACAACAATTTTAGCACGGTATGGCCCTTTCGTCAAGACCAACCCGCACCAAGCGGATGTTGTCGAAAGGCCACGATTGACAGAGAACCGAATCGTGTTAATTCGCTTATCAGGCGAAAGGTCAGGCGATGAACGAAGACCAGGAATTCTGCACCCTTTTGGAGAGGATCAAACGAGAGAGAGGCCTCGATTGCCGCCAGTATAAGGTCAACTTTCTGAAGCGCCGCCTCGCCGTCCGCCTGCGGGCGAGAGGGGTCGAGTCCTATCGAGAATACGCGCGGCTCCTGGACGACGAGGAGTACGAGAAGCTCTTTGAGGCCCTGACCATCAACCTCTCCTATTTCTTGCGCGACAGAACCACCTTCGAGGCGCTGCGAGAGAAGGTGCTGAAGCCGCTGATCCAAGAGAGGGAGAGCCGGGGAAAACGATACTTCATCCCCTTCTCTGATCGGGAATACTCTCTCCAGCCTGAGATCAAAACTCTGGTCCAGTTTGAGCAGCACGACCTGTTAGCTGACCCGCCTCCCCGTCATCTGGATCTGATCCTCTGCCGCAATGTGCTGATTTACTTCTCTCGCCAGCAGCAGGAGAGGCTCTTTGCCATCTTTCACGAGGCGCTGAACGAGGGGAGATACCTGGTCACTGACAAGACGGAGATTTTGTTGCCCTTTGCCAGCAAGCTCTTCAAGCCCCTTGACTGGCGGGAGCACATCTACATGAAAAGGTGAGGGAACGATGACCAAGATATTAGTGGTTGACGACAGTCGGCTGCATCGAGTCATGGCCGCCGCTGTCTTGCGAGAGGGGGGATACGAGACGGCTGAGGCCGAGGATGGCCTGGAGGCGCTGGCTAAAATAGCCTCAGAAAACCCGGACCTGATCGTCCTGGATCGGGTCATGCCGAGGATGGATGGGACTGAAGTGTGTCGGCGCTTGAAGGACGATGCCTTCACTCAGCATATCCCCGTTCTGATGCTGACCTCGCTGGACACCACGTCGGATAAGGTGGAGGGGCTGAAGCTCGGTGCCGACGCCTATCTGACCAAGCCCTTTCATCCTGAGGAGCTGCTGGCCACGGTGGAAGCCCTGCTGCGGCGTGGTGGCCAATTTCAACCCCTCACCGGACTGCCTGCCGCCCCGCTGATCCGGAAGCATATCGAGAGGCGCATTGCGGAAAAGGAGAAGATGGCCGTCTGTTACCTCGACATCGACCATTTCAAGCCCTACAACGATCATTACGGCGTAGCCAAAGGGGACGAAGTCATCCTCTTCCTGGCTCAGATCATTCGTCAGGCGATCGAGGAGCAGGGCGGCGAGTTCTTCGTCGGCCACATCGGGGGCGACGATTTCATCGCGGTCACCGCCCCCCAGGAAGTGGACGCCCTTTGCCGCAGTGTCATCGAGCGGTTCGACGCTGGCATCGCGGACTACTACTCCGCTGAGGACCGCGAGCGGGGCTGCATCGAGGCAGGAGACCGCCAGGGCGTCATGCGGCACTGGCCGCTGATGACCCTTTCCGCTGCCGTAGCCACCAATGAGAGAAGGGAATTCCTCAGCTACGCCCAGGTGGGGGAGATCCTGGCGGCGATGAAGGCTTACGCCAAGAGCCAGCCAGGGAGCACCTACGTCAAAGACCGGCGTGCTGATTAAGTATGAAGGAGGTGTGAAATGTTTGAACGACTGATCTCAACTCAAATCGAGGACGAGGACCTGGCGAGAAGGGCCCGTCTGCTCAATATCCTGGTCGTCGTTTGGGGCGCCTTCGTTGCCCTGGGATTGATCATCGGTGTGGTCCGCTCTATCGCGGCCGGGACCATTGCTGCCCAAGGCACCCTGTTGCTGAGCGGCTGAACGAGCACGGCCCTCTGGCGGTCAAGGAGGCCGAAGAGGGAGACGTCGTCCTCCCTGGGTGGGCCTACGTGGCCCCCGGCGACCACCACATGCTGGTCGAGAAGCGGGCGAGCCGGGAGATCATACGCCTGGACCAATCGCCGCGCGTGAAGGGGTTGCGTTCAGCCGCCGACGTGACCACGTCCTCTGTGGCCGAGGCCTACGGAGCAGGGAGCATCGGAGTGATCCTCACAGGGATGGGCTCCGACGGGACCGATGGGTTTAAGGCCATCAAGGAGCAGGGTGGGATCACCATCGCCCAGGACAAAGCCACCAGCGTCATCTACGGGATGCCCCGCGCCGCGGTCAAGAGCGGCTGCGTGGACAAAGTGCTGCCCCTGGACGAGATTCCAGAGGAGATCGTGCGAATTCTTACGGGGAGGGATCATGACCGAGTTTGACATGTCCCAGTATAAGGAGCTCTTCATCGAGGAGGTCCAGGAGAACCTTCAGGCCCTCAACCAGGCCCTTCTGCAATTGGAGAAGGACCCCTCCGATGTCGAGCCCCTGAACGAGATCTTCCGCCTGGCCCACACCATCAAGGGGATGGCGGCCACCATGGGCTACGATAACATGGCCCTCCTGGCCCACAGCATGGAGGATCTCCTGGACGAGCTGCGCCAGGGGACGTTGGAGGTCCGAGCAGAGCTCTTCGATCTCCTCTTCGAATGTTTGGACGCCCTGGGGACCATGCTGGAGGACGTCGTTGCCGACAGGGAGAGTAGTGTGGCCCTGGCAAGCATAATGGACAGATTGGAGGCCTACCAGGAGCCGACGAGCCCCCCTGTCGCCCCGGCCGAGGCGGCCTCTGAGCTGGCTGCCGCCCCGGCCGAGGTGGGGGGCCCCAGGCCAGCGCCGGCCCTTCCCCAGTGGGTGAGAATCAACGTCAGGCATCTGGATTCCCTCATGACCCTGGTGGAGGAGTTGGTCATCAACCGCAGTTGGCTCACGCGCATCCAGGCCCAATACGACATCCCCGCCCTCAAGGAGGCGCTGGAGCAGCACGGTCGCACCCTGGCCGACCTGCGGGACACCGTCCTCAATGCTCGGCTGGTGCCCGTGGCCCAGGTCTTCAACCGGTTTCCCCGCATGGTGCGGGACTTGCTGAAGCAGGAGGGCAAGGAGGCGGAGTTCATCGTCGAGGGGCGGGAAATAGGGCTGGACCGCGCCATCCTGGAGGAGATAGGCGACCCGCTGGTGCACTTGCTGCGCAACGCCGTTGACCACGGCATAGATCCCCCTGATGAGAGGGAAAAGGCAGGCAAGCCGCCGGTAGGCACCATCCGTCTGGCGGCCTGGGGGGAGCGCGATCAGGTCATCATCGAGGTCTCGGACGACGGGCGGGGGATGGACCCCAAGAGGATCGCCGAGACTGCGGTGGCCTGTGGGCTCGTAACTCCTGAAGAAGTGGAAGGGATGAGCCAACAGGAGACCCTGATGCTCATCTGTCACCCCCGGTTCTCAATGACCGAAGAGGTCACTCGCGTCTCCGGCCGGGGGGTGGGCATGGACGTGGCCAGGAGGACGGTCGAGTCGCTGCATGGCTCCCTGGAGATCCTCTCCACCCCGGGGGAGGGCAGCACCTTCAGGCTGAGGCTGCCCCTCACCCTGGCCATCATCCAGGCCCTCCTGGTGGAGGTGGGCCCTGAGACCTACGCCATCCCCTCCAGTTTCATCGAGCGCGCCGTGGCCATTGAGCCTCATCAAATCAAGCCCATCCAGCGCGGGGCGGTGATCATGCTCGACGAGACCATCCCCCTTCTCAGGCTCGGCGAGCTTCTCCAGGTGCCAGAAGGCGGGAATGATTCCCACTACGTGGGCGTGGTGGAGAGGGATCAGCAGAAGGTCGGCCTGCTGGTGGATTCCCTCGTGGGACAAGAGGAGATCGTCATCAAGTCGCTGCCGGGCTTCCTGGGCAAGATCAAGGGGCTGGCCGGAGCGACCATCCTGGGCGGGGGGGAGGTGGTTTTGATCCTGGATGTGCCGAATTTGGTGTGAGCATGACCAGACTTCCGAAGTCTGCCAGACTTCGGAAGTCTTAAATCTAGTGCGAATAGAGGTGTAGCGAGTGCGATGAAGTTGACAGAACTGCTGGACAGAGACGAATTAAAGCAAATTGTGAGCGGCCTCTCGCCTCTCACGTCTTCTCCCCTCTTCGTGGCGGACGAGGAGGGCGAGGTCATCGCCGAAGCGAGACGGGCCGAATTCGGCTGCCTGCTGGAGGGAGGCCTCGGTTTCGATACGGCTTCGCCTACTCAACCCAAGTCGGTGGAGGATGGCAGCGCCCGATGCACCGTGGAGGCATGCCCACATTTCGAGAGGCAAACTTGCGCCCCCATCGAGGTCTACGAGGGCAGGCTAGGCTTGGTGGTGGGATGCGGCGAACAAGCTCCCCGGACCGTCGCCTTCCTCGGCGACCTCATCTCTCGGAGGGCCACGGACGGGTTCGAGCTCGACAGCCTCTCGGCGGAGATACTGGATAAATACGAGGAGATCAATCTCCTCTACGAGGTCAGCGGGGCGCTGGGGGCCGTCTTCGACACGGAGCGGATCTGCAAGCTCGTTCTGGAGAAGGCCGTGCAGGTCATCGGGGTGCGAAAGGCCTCGGTGATGCTTCTGGACGAGACAGAGGGAGTGCTCCGCATCGCCACGGGGGTTGGGATCCCTGAGGCGGCCTCGGTGGCCGTGAGGCTGGGGGAGGGGATCAGCGGCCGAGTGGCCCAAACCGGCAAGCCCTTGCTGTTGGATGACATTGACGACCTCCCTCCCGATTGGCGGGGGAAGGGGAGGGACTACGACACGAAATCCTTCGTCTCGATTCCGGTGGTGTGGGCCACGCAGGAGACCGAAGGGAGGGGGCGGGGCTACAAGGCGACGCCCTTCATCTCCGTCCCCCTGGTGTACTCCACCCAACGGGCCGAAGAGAAGGTGCTGGGCGTCATCAACATGGCGGACAAGGAATCAGGCCAGACGTTCACCTCCGAAGACCTGAAGCTCTTGACCGCCATCGGCACCCAGGCCGCCATCGCCATCTACAACAGCCGACTGGTGGAGGAGCTGAAAGAGGCCGAACGGGTGAAGAGGGAGATGGAGATCGCCCAGCGCATCCAGATGAGCCTCCTGCCCGAGAAACCACCGCAGGTGGAGGGGCTGGAGTTGGCCGGGCGGTGCGTCCCCGCCAGCGCGGTGGGAGGGGATTACTACGATTTCTTCTCCGCCGATGGCCAGGTGAGCTTCCTCGTGGCCGACGTCTCCGGCCACAGCGTGGGCTCCGCGCTGATGATGGCCATCACCCGCAACGTCCTGCGCTCGGAGATCGCGCGGGGCAAGTCCCCGGCCGAGGTGCTGGCCAGCACCAACGTCGCCATGTACGAGGACCTCAGCCAGGCTGAGCTCTTCATCACCGCCTTCTACACCAGCTACGACAAAGAGACGCGAATCCTCACCTACGCCAACGGAGGGCACAACTTGCCCTTCGTGTGGCGTGCCTGTGAGGCCCCTGAGAATGGATACACCTTCCTCGACACCGACGGGATGCTGGTGGGGGTTTTGGAGGACGTGTTCTACGAGGAACGCACCATGGAGCTCCGTCCTGGCGACGTTCTGATCCTCTACACGGACGGGGTGACAGAAGCGAGGAACCAGGGAGAGGAGCAATTCGGCGAGGAGAGGCTGTACCGCGTGGTGAAGGAGAAGGGCCATCTCCCAGCCCAGGAGCTGCTGGACGAAATCTACCGCCGGGTGCGCGAATTCAGCGGCGGATTAGCGCAACGCGACGACATCACGGTGATAATCATGAAAGTGCTGTAGCAGACCCTAAAGGTTTAACGCGAGCCTCAGGAATCTCAAGGATTTCTCTCGGTCTCCCGAAAAATATAACCGACGACCGTAAACTTTTGAAACCTTTAGGGTCTCAAAGATAGATAGGAGGAGATATGGCTGGCGAGAGGATATTAGCAGTAGACGATTCCCGCTTTTTGCTCAAGGCCCTCGTTTTCGTTTTGGAAAAGGCAGGCTACGAGGTGCACACCGCCTCTGATGGCGAGGAGGCCCTGCGGAAGGCGCGAGAGGAGAAGCCCGCCCTGGTCCTTCTGGACGCCGTCATGCCCAAGAAGGACGGCTACGAGGTGTGCCGGGAGATAAAAGGCGATCCTGCCCTGAGCGAGATCCGCGTCATAATGCTGACCGGCAAGGACAAGGAGGCCGACAGGGAGCGGGCCGTGGCCGCTGGAGCCGATGGTTACGTCACTAAACCCTATACCCCAGCCCAGATACTTGAGCAGGTGAAGGGCATTTTGGGTTAAGAGACTGGAGTGCGGAGTCGTAGTGATGACTTCAGTCGTTCTAGGCGGGAAAGAGCGACTAAAGTTGCCACTACGAGCAAAGAGGAGATACCGATATAGAAGAGTATCGGCGAGAGTTGGAGAAGAAGGTCAGGGAGAGGACGGAGGAACTGAGGAGGAGAGCGGAGGAGATGGCCGTTCTCTACCAACTCAGCCGCAACCTGAGTCGTGCCCTCGACCTGGATGCCCTGTTCGAGGAAATCATGAGGGGGCTTCGTGAGGTGCTCAATTATCCCAACTGCACTGTCCTTTTGGTAGACGACGGGAAAGGCGAATTGTACAGTAAAACCGCCTGGGGCTACAGGGAGGACATACGGCACAGGAGGATAAAAATCGGCCAGGAAGGCGTCACCGGCTGGGTGGCGGCTCATAGGGAGCCCCTCATCGTCCCCGACGTCACCCAGGACGAGCGATACATCGAGGGGGTGAGCGGGGGCAGATCGGAGCTGGCGGTGCCGATGGTGGTGCAGGGGAAGCTCATCGGCGTGCTCGACGTGGAGAGCACCGAGCCGGACGCCTTCGACGAACACGACCTGGAGCTCCTCTCCTCCGTGGCTGCCCTGGCGGCGGTGGCCATCCGCAACGCGCAGCTCTTCGAGGAGATCAAGGAGAGGGAGCGGCAGCTTGCCTATCAGCTTGAGAACGCCAGCGACGCCATCTACAACGTTGACCTGGCCGGGCGCTTCACCTTCTTCAACCGAGCCGCCGAGGCCATCTCCGGCTACAAGCGGGAGGAGGTGCTGGGCAAGCCCTTCACCGAGCTCCTGTGCCCGGAATACCACGAGGAGATGCTGACCGTCCTGAGGCGAGGTGCGGAGGATCCCAGGCGCACCTACGAGGTTGAGTTCCTGGACAAGTGGGGAGAGCGCGTCCCTCTGGAGATAACCATCACCAACCTCAAGAGGGACGGCAAGTCCATCGGGGGCCAGATCATCGCCCGCGATATCCGCGCGAGGAAGCGCCTGGAGAACGAGCTGCTAGAGTTCATCTCTCAAGTGTCCCACGACCTCAAGACGCCACTGGCCTCGATCATGTCCTTCTCCGAGATATTGCTGGGCTACGAGGACGAGGACCCGGAGACCCGCCGCGAGTTCCTGACCATCATCAACGGAGAGAGCAAGAGGCTGGCCAAGATGCTAGAGGAGACCTTAGACATGTCCCGATTGGGATTTGGAGGAGGAAAACATGGCTAAAAAGATTCTAGTAGTTGACGACGAGCCCTTCATTGTCAGGTCCTTGACCTTCGTGCTGAAGAAACAGGGATACAAGACCATCACTGCCACCGATGGCGAGGAGGCGCTGGCCAAGATCCAGGAGGAGAAGCCAGACCTGGTTTTCCTGGACGTGATGATGCCCAAGAAGACCGGTTTCGAGGTCTGCCAGGAGGTGCGGGCGAACCCCGAAATGGGCGACCTCTATATCATCATGCTAACCGCCAGGGGCCAGGAGGCCGACCGGGAGCGGGGGCTTCGCCTGGGCGTAAACGAGTTCATGACCAAGCCCTTCAGCCCTTCCAAGATCATTGAGCGGGTGAAGGCGGTGTTGGGAGGAGGAAAACAGACATGAAGATTGACGTCACCAAACAAAACGGCGTCGTGGTGGTCGCCGTGGAGGGGGAGATAGATGCCGAGACGTCCCCCCAACTGAGAGAGCGCTTCGACGAGCTCCTGGCGGAGGGGGAGCAGAGTTACGTGATTGACATGGCGGGGGTGGAATTCATTGACAGCTCCGGCCTGTCGGCTTTTGTGACGCTCTTCAAGAGGGTCAGGATCGGCGAGGGCGACGTTCGGCTCTGTGGTTTGAGGCCTGAGGTCTTGAAGATATTCGAGCTGACCAGACTGAACAGAGTCTTCGACATCTTCGAGGCCCTCGCCGAGGCGGTGAGAAGCTTCCGATGAATGGGAAGGGCGTATTTCCACCGGGGGGATGGGGTCAGGTTTCTCTTTCGCCGCACTGCGTCGCCGAGGTGCATCGCCCACACCCTCGTGAGCGACGTCGTGCCCCTGGCCTACCCTCGCCCGGAGAGGCCTGAGGGCAAGCTCTTCACCGCCCTGTCGGACGAGGAGATCGAGCATCACATCAACTACCAGGCCCGCAAAGTGCAGGAAATCACTCGCCGGCACAGGCTGGAGGTGTTGCACGCCAACCACGTCCTCCTGATGCCCTACGTAGTTACCATCCACGGCAGTACCATTGAATACGTGCTGGAAAAGGACGAGCGCTACAGGTCCTACGCCGTTCAGGGCCTTGGCGGGGCCGGCAAAATCATCGTCCTGAACCGAGATGTGCGGGAGAGGGTGCTGGCGATTTGCCTTGACGCGGAGGCCAGGTCAGTGGAGGTGCCCGTCGGGGTGGACACCGGGCTCTTCAGACCCGTTTCCCCTTCCGCGAGGGAGAGGAGCATCGCCGCCTTGCTAGAAGAGGCCCAGCGGGTGGGACATTCGGGGAAGAGTAGGGAGATGCAGAACCTCACCTGCTCGCTTCCCGATCTGGGACTGGCGGAGGAAGCGCTCTTCGCCAGGCTGCGGGAGATCAGGGCTTCGTACACCTCCAACTATCCGGATGAGGACTTGCGGGAGAAGCTGGGCTTTATTGACTGGAGCAAAGAGAAGGTGGTCATCTACTTCGGTCAGCTCTCCCTGGAGAAGGGCGTCCACTGCCTGATAGCGGCCATGCCCGAGATCCTGGCCCGTTCGCCGGAGGTCAGGCTTTTCATCGTGGGAGACGGCATCTCTAGGGAACTCCTGGAGCTCTTCGCGGCAGCTCTGGACAGAGGGGACGTGGAGCTCGCGCGGAGAGTGCTGGCGGCGGCCGATGGCGAGTTCGCGGAGCCTGTCCTCAGCTTCTTCGATGCGCTCGACCTGGAGGATTATCGGCGGAAGGCGCGGGAGGCCGACCTCCGTCGGGCCATTGTCTTCACCGGCTATCTGACCCGCAGGGAGCTAGCCAGGCTTCTTCCCTGCGCCGAATTGAGCGTCATCCCTTCCCTGGTGTGGGAGGCCTTCCCGTTGGTCTTCGTGGAGTCCCTGGCTTGCGGCGTGCTGCCGGTGGCCCCTCGCTTCGGCGGCCTGGCGTCCGCTTTGGACGAGCTGGCCGGAGGGCTGTGCCCCATCGGCGAGACGGCCGAGGTGAGACATGGCGAGGGGATGGTGCACGACCTGGCAGAGAGGATACCAGCCCTCCTCTCGCGGCTAGGGGAGGAGGCAGTGAAAGAAAAAGTATCGCACTTGTGTCGGGAGCTGACCGTGCGCAAGTATGATTGGAAGAGTGTTATTTCTCGGATAGAAGCGCTTTATGCAGGGGCTTGTGATGGCGGTTTTTCGTCCTGTTCCTAGAGGGGCAGGACATCCTCACGGAGGAGAGTTTGATAGAAAGCGACTGACAAATTCTCGAGGGGTCACAATCTTTACCCCTCGGCATCGGCCCAACGCCTTCAGGTGGGAATCGCCGCTGACGATAAAGCTGGCCCGGCCTTCCACGGCACAGGCCAGCAAGATGTCATCGTCGGGATCATCGGCGATGACCGATTCGATATGCGTGGGGAAGACCATCTCCGCTATCACTTCCAGAAACTCCATCACCGCTGGCGTCACATGCGTGGTTAGGGGATATTTGCGCCGGATATGCGGGCGGGCCATCACTTCCCGATATTCGGCGATAATGGCAGGGCAGACTAGGACTTGGAATTCCTTATGACGGGCTGCTTGGAGGATTCGCCCGGATGGGCCTCCCCCAACCAGGCTGCCGCTGACCAGGACGTTGGTGTCAAGAACCACCCGCAGCTTTGCGAGAGGAGCGGATTTCGGCGATGGTTTGAAGGGCATCGGCCATAACCTCTTCTTCGGTATGATCTTGATGCGCTTGCCAGGAGGCAGCCAGGGCACGGTCGAATTTCCGGAGAATGGAAGCTTCGACATCCGGACGCAGCTTGCGCCACAGGATTTCCTTGTGCTGGATTGGGAGGCGGCTCACCATTTCCAGAAGCTGCTCCCATTGGATTTCGAGAACTCTCTCGGACATAAGGCCTCCTTTTGCTTCTTTCCAGCTTAATTCTACCATATTGGAAGGTAAGAAGCAAATAGGTGGCAGAGGGGGTTTTCGAAGCAGAACGGGATGGGAAAATCAACCCCAAGATTCAGGCTTCCAATTTTAACGAACTTGGGGGAAAATAGGGCATCTCATATCGAGGAGGTGCCCAATGCACATTCACAATCACACGATGGGTGGCCTCGGCGCTGCCTCCGAGGCCGCCCTATTTCAGCGGGCGCAGTCGGGATGCCACGACAGCCTGAACCGGCTGATGGCTCGTCACGATGGCCTGGTCCAGGCCGTCGTGCGCCAGCAGGTGTTGGGCGACCTGCCCTTTGCCGAGGCCCTGCAAGCGGGCCGCATCGGCCTTTGGCGCGCCATTCTGGGCTACGACCTCAAGCGTGGCACGGCCTTCTCCACCTACGCCTGGCCTTGCATTATGCGCCAGGTCTGGCGAGCGGTCAAGGTGCATACCCGTTTCCACTCGCTGCCTGTGACCAGCGATGGGCTTCCACTACTCCATCAACCCCACTTCAGGCCCTTTTTACCCCTTCTACATGGGACTTCTGCTTCGAAATCCCTCGGCATGAAAGGCACCCTTTAGTTTGACACCTTTCTCGAGATGTGATATAAAGGTGGGGGAGTTGGTGGCATGAATGAAGCAGTGCATCCATCTCGAAGGTTGAAACACATCGTCAACGGACAGGTCTACACGCCGGAGCGGGTCATTGAGCGGGGCGTGGTGACCATTGCTGGCGACAAAATCGCCGCCGTGGGAGAAGCGGGGTCGGTGTCGGTTTCCACGGACGGCGAATTGATTGACGCCACAGGCCTCCACGTGATCCCAGGCCTCATTGACCTGCACATCCACGGTGTTAACGGTTTGGACGCCATGCAGGGCCAGATTGCGGAGATGGCCGCTCGACTTCCCCACTACGGTGTCACTGCTTTCCTGCCCACGGTTATCGCTGCGCCCTTTGAGCGATTGGTTGAATTGCTGGCGGAGATGGCCATCATCATTGCCGCCCGACCGCCAGGGGCTCGCATCCTGGGTGTGCACGTGGAGGGGCCCTATCTCTCGCCCCAACAGCCGGGTATGATGGATCCCCGCCTCTTTCGCCCCTTCCGATGGGGCGAGTTCGAGCGACTGTGCGAAGCAAGCCAGGGACAGGTCAGGATGGTGACTCTGGCCCCTGAGGAGGGGGAGGCCCTGAACGCTATCCCCTGCCTTATCGAGCGGGGAATCGTACCTTCTATCGGTCACTCGGACGCCACCTTCCAGCAAGTTGCTGA
This sequence comes from Chloroflexota bacterium, assembly GCA_030611885.1. Taxonomy (GTDB): domain Bacteria; phylum Chloroflexota; class Anaerolineae; order VGOG01; family VGOG01; genus JAUWOY01. The sequence continues at coordinate 38,589 of JAUWOY010000022.1, forward strand.
AGCTGTGCTGTTGGGGTTGGCGCACGCCTCTCACACCTACAATGCTATGCGCGGCTTTCACCATCGAGAGCCGGGTGTTGTCGGTGCTATATGGCATTTTAACCAGATCATAGCCCAAGTCATCGCCGATGGAGTGCATGTCCATCCAGCAGCTCTGGCCCTGTTGTTGCAGCTCAAAGGCCCCGACCGGGTGGCCCTCATCAGCGACGCTGCTCCTGTTGCCGGCCTGCCACCCGGCGAGTACACCTGGGGCGGGAAGCAGGTCATCCTCGACCAGCGAGCCTGTCGCGGCCTCGATGGCCGCCTGGCTGGAAGCGTCGCGCTGATGGATGTGGGTCTACGCACCCTGGTAGCAGAGGTGGGACTGCCTCTGGAGACGGCATTGGTGACCGCCACTGCCGTGCCTGCCCACGTGCTGGGGCTCAACAAGGGCGCGCTAGCCCCAGGCCGCGATGCTGATGTAGTCTTATTGGACGAAGCCCTGCGGCCTACACTGACTATAGTAGAGGGAGAGCTGGCACTGAAGTCTGAACAGTGCCAGGGGTCGAAGACAGGCTTAGGGGGCGGGGGGTCAGTAATGACCCCCTGCTACCCGATTGCCAAACGAGGCGAAATCTGATATACTATATCCCGTGCCCAATATAAACGGGATTACAGAGTTGTGTCTATGGTGATCCCGGTGCCTAACTCCTGGATGGCTCAATGCAAAAAACGCAAGAATTCAAGGGGATCAGTGAAATGAATCAACCTTCTAGGGACGCTTCGCCCCTACTATCGGTGATCATGCCCGTTTACAACGAGCGGGAAACCTTGCCGGAAATCCTGGCCCAGGTCAGAGCTGTTGACTTGGAGAAGGAGATCGTGGTCGTTGACGATGGCTCCACCGATGGCACGCTGGATGTATTGAGAGAAGAGGAGAAAAAGGGCGATCTCAAGGTCTTCTATCACCAGGCCAACAAAGGCAAAGGGGCCGCAGTGCGCACGGGGCTCGAACACGCCTGCGGTGATTTCATCATCATCCAGGATGCCGACCTGGAGTACGATCCCCGCGACTACCACAAGCTGCTCAAGCCCATTCTCGAAGGCCAAGCCGAGGTGGTTTACGGCTCGCGCTTCATGGTGTCCGGAGAGACCATGTTCTTCCTGCAAGCCCTGGGCAACAGGATTGTCACCCTGGTCACCAACGCCCTCTACGGCACCGCCTTGAGCGACATGGAGACTTGCTACAAAGCCTTCAGGGCTGAGGTCATAAAGTCTATCCCGTTGCGTTCGCGCCGCTTCGAGCTTGAACCTGAGATCACGGCCAAGCTGCTGAAAAGGGGCTACCGCATCCACGAGGTGCCCATATCTTACCAGGGACGGGAATATCACCAGGGCAAGAAGCTGACCTGGCGGGACGGCATCACGGCCCTGTGGACCCTGATCAAATATCGGTTTGTTGATTGATCGTTTCATGAGAAGGAGAGGTTGGATTGGCGGCCACTGGGCAGCGTTGGGTCTGGCGTTGCTGATGGTCGTGGGGGTGGTCCTGCGGCTCGCTCCCATCGGCGCGAACCGCTTCCATCAGGACGAAGCGCTCTACAGCTTCTGGGCTCTCCAAGTTGCCACCGGGCGCGACCCGATCTTGATCCATTCCCCAGTTGATAAACCGCCCTTGTTCATTTACACCCTGGCCCTGTGCTTCAAACTCTTCGGCCCCTCGGAGGTGGCTGCCCGTCTGCCCAGCGAACTGGCTAGCGTGGCCAGCATCGCCCTTCTCTACTATCTGGCCCGGCGATTCTACGGACGAGCTGTGGCCATATTAGCGGCAATCCTGATGGCGCTCTCCCCTTTCAATATCCTCTTTGCTCCTACGGCCTTCACCGATCCTCTGATGGTGGCCTGGGTTTTGGCTGCTCTCTGCTTGGCAGTGCAAGGGAGCCTGGGATGGGCTGGGCTCGCGTTGGGACTAGCCTCGGCCACCAAGCAGCAGGGCCTTCTCTTTGTGCCTCTGGTCGTAGTTATCGCCGCCCGTCGCCTCATGGCAGAGAAACCAGGTTTTTTTGCTCCACAACGCTTGCCAGGGTATCGAAAATGTCCGCAATGGCCTGGATTTGTGGTACACAGGATTCCAAAAACCTGGTTTCTGGTGGGCCTCTTTTTCGCCTCAGGCTTCCTGGCCGTGATGGCTCCCGTGGCCTGGTGGGATTCCCTGCGCTGGCGGTTGCAGCCCAACTACTTCGAGCAGAGCCTCATCAGCTACGGCGGCCTGGCCTGGGCAGACCCCGCTCAGTTGGCTGAACGGCTTGGAGATTGGGCCGGGATCCTGCGTTACATAACCGCTTCGCCTGTTCTAAATATCCTATTGCTGGTCGGCCTGCCCTGCCTCCTGCTCTATGATCTCGCCCCCCCTCTTTTCCCCCCAAATTGGGGGGGAGGAAAAGGGGGAGAGCCAGCAGCTTTCTTCGATGTCGTCTTGTCGGCCTTTGTCATCCTTTTCCTGCTGGGCCATTGGGTGCTGAGCTTCAACGTCTGGGATCGCTACCTCCTGGGTTTGGTTCCCCTTTTGCTGATCCTGCTGGCGCGGATCATCTGGCTGGCGAGCGGGGTACTGGTCCGGCTACTATCTCCTCAATGGCCGCTCCTGCGAGTGTTTTTGGTTGTCGTCCTATTGGCGGCTACATTGGCTGGGCCAGCCTTGAGGGCGGCGCGGAGCGAATACCCCATCGGCGGGGACCACGGAGCCTACGATGGCATCGAAGCTGTAGCCGACTATTTCCGAGATGGTGTTCCCGCTGGCTCTGTCCTTTATCATCACTGGCTGGGCTGGCATTACTCATTCTACATGTTCGACTTCCCCCTGGTGCTCCGCTGGTACCCTTCGCCTGATGAGCTGGCCCAGGATGCACGCCAGGTAGACGATGCCCAGCGCTACGTCGTCTTCCCCAGGGGGAGATTGACGGCAGAGGCAGGCGATGCTCTGGCCGAGGCGGGGTTGACGCTTCGCCGCGTCTATTGGACCCACCGGCGTGATGGCTGCCTCTCTCTCACCGTTTACCGCATTGAGAATCAGAAGTGAATTTTAAAGTTGAAAGTTTAAAGTTTAAAGTTGCAGGCGACCTTCTTGCCGTGGCGACCTTGCTCGCCCTGACGCTGGCCTTCTTCTGGAAGATCGTCTTCACCAATCTCATCCTGGTGGGATTGGACGTCTTCACCTATTTCTATCCCTACAAGGCTTACGCTGCTGAAGTTGTGCGCCAGGGCCGCCTGCCTTTGTGGAATCCGTATCTCTTCCTGGGCGTGCCGTTTCTGGCCAACGCCCAGACAGCGCTTTTCTATCCCCTGAACTTTCTTCTCTACTGGTTGCCCGTGCCCAAGATGATCAGCTATTCCATCGTGTTGCACGTTTTCCTGGCGGGCTTGTTTGCCTACCTCTACGCTCGCCTCTCGCTGGGACTGGGCCGATGGGGAGCCTGGTTGGCGGCGGCGGTTTTCGCCTTCAGCGGCTTCGTCGGTGCTCAGGTGGAGCACGTCAACCAGTTGAATTGCTCCGTCTGGCTGCCGCTGCTGTTTTTGCTATTCGATCTGGCTCGGAAAGGGTGGCTGAGTAACCCGCTCCCGCCGGATCGCCAGATCCGGCGGTCTGGCCTGGATTTGGCAATCCAGGCCGAGCGGAGTCAAGGGTGGCTGTATGTCTTGCTGGCCGGATTGGTGGTGGGGCTGCAATTTACGGCTGGCCATACTCAATCGTCGTATATCACCCTGTTTGCTCTGGGAGTCTATGCGATCTTTCCGGCTCTGTGGAATAGGTGGGTGAAGCGCCGGCTGAGTAGACTCGCAGTGCAGCGGAGAGTCGTATCGAAGCCAAGCGGGTCTTCTGGACAAGCCCGCTCGCTTGGTTTCGATACGCCTACGGCTACTCAACCGGCGCTCGCAAGGGAAATTGGCCGTAGCTTGCTGGTTTATCTCTTGATTGTGATCATCGGCCTGGCTCTGGCGGCGGTTCAGTTGTTGCCGACTTTGGAGCTCTCGCGGCTCTCTGTGCGGGGCGGAGGGCTATCCTATCGCGAGGCCGCTTCTTTTTCCCTCAAGCCGCGCTTGTTGCTCCTGTCTCTGCTGCCGACCTTCGGAGGTGAGAAGGTCTTCAGCGAGTACGTTGCCTACCTGGGCATCGTCGCCCTGGCCCTGGCCCTCGTCGGGGCCCTGTTCCAGCGGCGCCATCCGGCTCGCCCGTTCCTCATCTTCTTGACGGCCCTGGGTCTGTTCCTGGGCCTGGGGGCCTACAATCCCTTCTACTTCGTCCTGTACAAGCTGGTGCCGGGCTTTGGCCTCTTCCGAGCGCCGGCTCGCTGGCTATATCTCTACGCCTTCGGCGGGGCTATGCTGGCGGGGCTGGGGGCGGACTTCCTGAGCTATTCCCTCCGGGCAAAGGCCGAGGTGGTCGGTCACGGAATTGGGGAACTATCGCGCTTCGTCCGCCGCCGTCTGCTGATAGCCATCGGCGTGTTGGCTGCTCCCCTGCTTCTCATCTCCCCTTTCCTCGACTTGCCCACCCGGTTCACGCTCCTGGCTTGGCTGCCACTGGTTCTACTGGCTGCGGTCTTGCTCTGGCTAGGGCTATCGGCCCATGCGACGCGACCTGCTTTTCGTCTGGTGGTGGCGCTGATCGTCGTCGGGGAGCTCTTCGCCGCCAGCCGCGGCCTGGCCTACAACCATCCTACCGCCCCGGAAGCCTACTCTTCCCTGCGCACCGCTCCGGCCCACCTTTTAGCCGATGGGCAGCCCACGGATCGCTTCCTCAGCATCTCAGGCCTGACTTTTGACCCTGGCGATCTGGGGGAGATACAGCAGATTTTCGGGGATCAACTGTCTCCTCAGGCTATCTATGACTACGTGGTGGCCACCAAGCTGAAGGAAATCCTGGCCCCCAACCTGCCCCTCGTTTATAAAATCCCCAGCGTGGACGGCTACGACGGCGGGGTGCTCCCCCTCAAGCGCTACGTCGAGCTGCAGAGCCTGTTTCTGTCCGAGCCTTCGCCTGATGGCCGATTGCGGGAGAGTCTGAAAGAGATACCGCCATCGCGGATTCTGAGCCTGCTCAACGTCAAATACGTCATCACCGACAAGGTTCACGATGTCTGGGTGGACGGTGTCTACTACGACCTGAGTCACGAGGCCGTCTTGGGCGCTGGGGCGGTCTCCCAAGTGAAGGTGACGGACCTGCCCGACTTTGCTGTTACCTCCCTGGGCCTGGTCTCTCATCTGGAGGGGGCGGGGGATCTGCCCAACGGGGCGCCCGTGGCTCAAGTGACGATCACCGACGAGTTGGGGGCGGTGCAAAGCCGTCTCCTACGGGCCGGGATTGAGACGGCGGAGGGCGAATATACCGCAGGTGTGGTTCAGCATGACCAGGCCAGAGTTTGCCGTCACTGGCCCGACGATCCCCAGGGGAACGATTACCTCGCTCGCCTGGAGTTTGGTGGGGCCCTGATCCTCAGGCAGATTTCTATTGAGTATCTAGCCCCGGCTGGACGGCTGCACCTGCGCGGTGGCAGCCTGATTGATGATAGGACGGCCACTTTTCGGCCCCTGGTTGTTTCCACCGGGGGGCGCTTCCGGCTGGTGCACAGCGGCGATGTGAAGGTCTACGAGAACCTGGACAGCCTGCCGCGAGCCTTCGTCGTCCATCGGGCGCAAGTCCTGGACGATGAGGCGGCCATAGCAGTCATGAAAGATCCCTCCTTCCGACCTGAAAACGAAGTCATCCTGGCTTCCGACGGGCACGAGGTGCTGTCCCCCCAGGACGACGGTGGAGCCGAGGTAGAGCTCCTGTCCTACGAGCCAGAGCGCATCGTGATTTCTGCCGATCTGGCTGCGGACGGCTATTTGGTGCTGACCGACGCTTACTATCCTGGCTGGCGCGCGCTGACCGACGGCCTGGAGGTGCCTATCTACCGAGCGGACCTTCTCTTCCGGGCGGTGTACCTGCCTGCGGGCCAGCACAGAGTGGAGTTCATCTACGATCCCCTCTCTTTCAAGCTGGGAGCCGCCATCAGCCTGGCGGCGTTGTTGGCTCTGGTGGCTGGCGCCGCTGCCGCCGCTGGACGAAGGAGGAAAGATGGTGTATAATCTTGGATGGTGCGCGGGTTTCCGCGTAACTACAATAAAAAAGGAGGTTCTCTAATGAACACATTTAATCGCGTGGTGGTGATCTTGCTCCTCTTGGCGACCATCATTGTTATGACCACAGTACTGGTCGTGCCTCGGCCGACGATCGATGTCTTGCAGCAGTGGCTGTGGGACCTGGACATGAACCTGTCGTTTGTCCCTCCGCTCACCCTGCTGGTGGTGGGTGTCGCCCTGGCCTTGCTGGTAGATGTCGTCTGCGTTGTGCTGATCTGGCTTGAGGTCAGGCGGCGGCGTCCCAGAGCGATCAGGGTGCGGAGTATCAGCGGCGGCCAGGCGGAGTTGACCGTGGATTCCGTCAGTCGCCGAGTGGAGCACAGCATCAGCCAGCTCGAGGGCGTTATCTCTGTCGAGCCGAACGTCTTGGGCAAGAGGCGCGGCGTCGAGGTGGTGATCGGCCTGGAGACCAGCCCAGAGGTGAATGTCCCGGCCAAGACCGAGGAGGTTTGCCAGGTGACCAGGGAAATCGTCGAGGACAAGATGGGACTTAGGCTGCGCAAGGTCAAGGTCAGCATCAAACATGCCCCCTATCCCATAGGGCAGCCGGTGGTCTCAGAACCTACCCTCTCTTCCCCAGAGCCGCCGGTGGTTCCAGAGCCAACCCCTCATCCCCCAGAGCCGCCAGCGGCCTACGAGGATGTCTAGTATGCCCCCGCCCCCAACCCCTCCCCCAAAGTTGGGGGAGGGGAGCTTGGAAATCAAGTCCCTGATCGAAAGCCTGCTCTTCGTGGCTGATGAGCCGGTGGCTGTTGAACGTTTGGCGTCGGCCATCGGTGTAGACTGTAAGGCGATTGAGGACGCGCTGCGGGAATTGAGTGAGGAGTACGAGCAGCGGGGACTGCGTCTTCAGCGCAAAAAAGGGTGGGTGCAGATGATCACTGCCCCCGAGTCGTCTCCTCACATCGAGCGCTTCCTCGGTTTGGAGCTGACCAGCAGGCTCTCCGCTCCAGCGCTGGAGACCCTGGCCATCGTCGCCTACCAGCAGCCCATCACCCGGGCCGGCGTCGAGGCTGTGCGGGGCGTCAATTGCGACAGCGTGTTGCGCAACCTGGTTAGTAAGGGCTTGATCGAGGCGCTGGGACGCCTGCCCCAGGCCGGCCGCCCCATCGTCTACGGCACTACCTTCGAGTTCTTGCAATATTTTGGCCTGCAGGACTTAGCGGAGCTGCCGCCGTTGGACGAAGAGGAACGGGACGAAAGCTGATGGAGCGTCTCCAAAAAGTCCTTGCCCACGCCGGGGTCGCCTCGCGGCGCAAGTGCGAGGCGTTGATCCTACAGGGGCGGGTGCGGGTCAACGGCCAGGTGGTCACTCAACTGGGCACCAAAGTGGATCCGGCCCAGGATACCATCGAGGTGGACGGACGGCCCATCGCTCTGGAAGAGAAGGTCTACATCCTCCTCCACAAGCCCCAGGGCTACCTGAGCGACACCCTGGATTTCCGGGGCCGCCCTTCGGCACTGGGTTTGGTCTCGGCTGGGAAGCGGCTCTACCCGGCGGGCCGCCTGGACGCCGAAAGCGAGGGTCTCCTGCTCCTCACCAACGACGGGGAGCTGACCTACCGTCTCACCCATCCCCGCTATGAGCACGAGAAAGAATACCTGGCCCTGGTGGAGGGGGAACCTACAGGGGCGACCCTGTGGCGGATGCTGGGGGGTGTGGATCATGACGGCCAAACCCTGCGCGCCGACGCCGTCGAGCGGCTGGGGCGGCCAGGTCCGGAGGCCCGGAGCCACGGCTGGGAGGAGGCCCCCAGCGGCAGGGCCTGGCTGCGCATCATCCTCCACGAGGGCAAGAAACGCCACATCCGGCGGATGTGCGCCGCCGTGGGCCACCCGGTGCGGCGGTTGGTCCGGGTTCGAATTGGGCCGCTGGAGCTAGGGGATTTGTTGGTGGGGGAATGGCGGTATTTGACAGAGGAGGAAGTGAGGGAACTGAAGGGTGAAACCATCCATCATCGCCATTGACGGTCCTGCCGCCTCGGGCAAGAGCACCATCGGGGAGCTCCTGGCCCGGCGGCTGGGCTATCTCTACCTCGACACGGGGGCGATGTACCGGGCTGTTACCTGGGTTGCTCTTGAGCAGGGGATTGACATCGCCGACGAGGAGGCCATCACTGCTCTGGCCGAAAGGGTCGAGATCAACATCACCCGGCCCACTGTTGACGATGGGCGGCAGTACACTGTCTATGCCAACGGCCAGGACGTTACCTGGCAGATCCGCCGGCCGGAAGTGGACGCCAACGTCTCGCCCGTCTCAGCCTACCCCGGCGTGCGCCAGGCTCTCACGGATCAACAGCGGCGAATTGGGCGACGAGGACACATCGTGATGATGGGGCGAGACATTGGCACCGTGGTTCTTCCTGAGGCGGATCTCAAGATCTACCTCGGCGCCACCGCTGAGGAGAGGGCCCGCCGCCGGCATCGGGAGGTCCGGGAGAGGGGAGAAGTGGCCGACTACGAGGAGGTCTTGGCAGCCATGCGCCGGCGGGACAAGATTGACAGCGAGCGCAAGGCAGCTCCCCTTCGCCCCGCCGACGATGCGATCGTCATTGATACTACAGGGTTGAGCATAGCCGAGGTTTTGGCCAGGGTGGAGGGGTTGGTTCAAAATCCAAAGTCCAAAGTCCAAAGTTCAAATGGGAAGGGGCGAGCAATATTTCGGCGCTTTACTCGTTCTTTTCTGCGATTGCTTTTGAGGCTCTTTACGCATCTGGAGGTAACGGGCTTGGAGAACATCCCCCAGGGTGGGCCCCTGCTGGTTGCCTTCAACCACCTGGCGTACCTTGATGGCCCCCTCGTGCTAGCTTTGCTGCCCCAGCTTGTAGAGGGCATAGCCCTGGAGGACCTCTACCGCGTTCCCGTCACCGGCCAGTTGCTGCGGCTGTACGGCACCATCCCCGTGCACCGCGACCAGTTCGACCGCCAGGTCATCCGGCGAGCTTTGCGAGTGCTGGCTGAGGGCAAGGTGCTGGCCCTGGCCCCTGAGGCCAGGATGAGCTTGACCGGCGCTCTGGAGCAAGCGCGACTGGGCGTCGCCTACCTGGCCTTGCGCAGCGGCGCGCCGATCCTGCCCGTGGCCATCACGGGCACAGAAACCGTTCCGTCGGACTTGAAGCGGCTGCGCCGTCCCCGGCTAACCCTTACCGTCGGGGAAGTCATTGTCCCGCCGCCTCAGGCCAGCAAACCCCAGGCGCGGCGTCAACAGGTGGCCGAGCTCACCGATGAGATCATGCATCGTATCGCCGCGCTGCTTCCGCCTGAATATCGGGGCGTCTATGCCCCCACCCCAACCCCTCCCCCAACTTTAGGGGAGGGGAGCTCAAATTCCCCCTCTCCCAGGGTTGGGAGAGGGGGTTAGGGGGAGAGGGCTATTGAGGGTGAAGAATGTGGACTCGTCGCTTCTGTAATTTTGTCCTCCATATCCTGTTCAAGATTCTCCTCAGGTTGGAGGTCGTCGGCCTGGAGAACGTGCCCCCTGGGGGGCCGTTGATCCTCGCGATCACCCACACCAACTTTCTCGACCCGGCGTTGGCTGGCGGGGTGATGCCTCGCGAGTTGGTGATCATGTCCAAAGTCGAGAACTTCTGGCATCCCATCCTGGGCATCATCGTCAGGCTCTACGGCGCCTTCCCCGTGCGCCGGGGTGAAGTGGATCGCCAGGCCATCCGCCGTTCCCTGGAGGTGCTGGCTGGCGGCCAGGCCTTGCTCATGGCTCCCGAAGGCACGAGGAGTGGCCACGGGCGATTGCAGAAGGGCCACGATGGCATGACCTTCATCGCCCTGCGCGCCAATGCCCCCATTCTGCCCATGGCCATCACAGGGGGAGAGCACTTTTGGGCTAACCTGTCGAGATTACGCCGCACTCCCATCAAGATAGTTATCGGCCAGGTCTTTCTCTTCTCCGCTGGACAGAAAAGGTTCGGGCGGACGGTCATGAGCAAGATGACCGAGGAGGGGATGTATCAATTGGCTGCCCTGCTGCCGCCTGAGCGTAGAGGCGTTTACAGCGACCTCGACTCGGCCACTGAGGAGTATCTCGCTTTTCCGCCGGGCAGCTCCAGCAACTTGCCCAAGGGTCTGAAGTCTTGATATAAGGGGTAGCAGCCCAACTGTGTTGGGCGTCCCAGGGCTCGCAGCAGCTCGGAAAGGCCAATGCGATTGGCCTTCTACCCCTGATTAGAATTCCAACAGTAAGCGTTCAGCCCCAGTGCGATCACGCCGGTTGAGTAGACCGTAGGTCGTATCGAAACCAAGTGATCGCACGAGGGGGCGGCAAAATCGCGCCAGCGGTGGACCAAACGTGGTTTCGATACGCCCTTTCAGGGCTACT
>JAUWOY010000023.1 GCA_030611885.1 Chloroflexota bacterium
TTTTCATGGTATGGGGACGCCTTAGATCACATCTGTTACTATCCCCGCCTCTCTTACGATGTCCTGAAGTACGCCTACCAGGACGCTTCCGGCTGGCACATCGAGACCGCGGACAGCGAGGGGCGTGTCGGCGAAGATAGCTCCCTGGCCCTGGATGCGAACGGTTATCCGCACATCAGTTACTATGACGAGACCAACCTCGACCTGAAGTACGCCTACCAAGATGGTTCTGGCTGGCACATCGAGACCGTAGACAGCGAGGGCGGCTCGCATACTTCCCTGGCCCTGGATGGGAACAGTTCTCCGCACATCAGCTACCACGGCGGCCACGCCGACCTGAGGTACGCTTACCGAGACGATTCTGGCTGGCACATCGAAACCGTGGACAGTGAGCGGGAGGTCGGCTTGCATACTTCCCTGGCCCTGGATGGGGACGGGTATCCCCACATCAGTTACTACTACTGTGGGTCAAGTGGCCGCTACGGCTGCGATGTCAGCGACCTGAAGTACGCCTACCGGGACGCCTCCGGCTGGCACATCGAGACCTTGGACAGCGAGGGGGAAGTCGGCTACTTCACCTCCCTGGCCCTGGATGGTTACAACTATCCACACATCAGCTACGGCGGCGGCGGCCTCAAGTACGCCTACCAGAATGCCTCCGGCTGGCACATTGAGACCGTGTACAGCGAGGGGGGTGGATCCACCTCCCTGGACCTGGATAGAGACGGCTATCCGCACATCAGCTACTACGACGGCTATCCCAACTACGACCTGAAGTACGCATACTACTCTACCGCACCGCCAACGCCCACGCCTACCGCCACCCCTACCACCCCCTGGCTCAACTGGCGTGAACCGGGCCGCCCGCTGCTGCTGCCAGCTCGTGGTGCGACGGTAGACATGGTGTACGGCAACATCCCCGCACCTACCACCCTCACCGCCACCCTGAGCAGACCAGCCATCTTCGCCGACGGCAGCCAGGTGCTCGCGGCGGACATCACTGATGTCAATGGTAACTACACCCTCCACCTGAAACCAGCAGTAGGTGCCACCCCTGGCGACCCTTTCACCCTGGAGATCACCCTGGACAGCCTGCAGTTGGAGCGCGTGGGGGCTATCGCCTGGCAGGTGTACCTGCCTCTCATCCGTAAAGGGGCACCATAGCTGATTCACCATTCAACAAGGATGCACGGATGGATCAACTGCTATTGAAAGACAAACTACAAACCCTTCCCACCAAGCCCGGCGTGTACCTGATGAAGGACGAAGGGGGCGAGGTGATCTACGTGGGCAAGTCGGTGAACCTGAGGCATCGGGTGCGCTCCTACTTCCAGGCTTCGGCCAGCCACTCCCTCAAGCTGCACCGCCTGATATGCCACATCGCCGATTTCGATTTCATCGTCACCGACTCGGAGATAGAGGCTCTCATTCTGGAGTGCAACCTCATCAAAGAACACCGCCCCAAGTACAACATCCGCCTCAAGGATGACAAGCGCTATCCCTATATCAAGATCACCTGGCAGGAGGACTACCCTCGCGTCATCGTCACCCGCCGCATGGAACGCGACGGGGCCCGCTACTTTGGCCCCTTCACCGCAGTCTGGGCCGTCCACCAAACCCTGGACATGTTGCGCAAGCTCTTCCCCTATCTGACCTGCAAACGCGAGATCACGGGCCAGGACAAACGGGCCTGCCTCTACTATCACATCGGCCGCTGCGCAGGGCCTTGCATCGGCGCCATCTCCAGGGAAGAGTACCGCGCCCTGATCAAGCGTATCTGCCTGTTCCTGGAGGGCAAGGCCGAGGAGATCGTGGCCGATCTGCAAGCCCAGATGACCTTCGCCGCCGAAGCGCTGGACTTCGAACGGGCCGCCGCCCTCCGCGACCAGATCAAAGCCGTGGAGAGAGTGACCAAGCAACAGAAGATCGCCCTGGCAGTGGGAAAAGATGAGGACGTTATCGCCCTGGCCCGCGAGAACGACGACACCTGCGTTCAGGTGTTCTTCATCCGACAGGGAAAACTCATCGGCCGCGAATACTTCATCCTGGATGGCGCCTCGGAGGAAGACGAGGCTCAGATAGTGGCCTCCTTCGTCAAGCAGTTCTACGACGAGGCGGCCTACGTGCCCACGAAGATCATCTTGCCGACCAACGTCGAGGAGGCCATGATCATCGAGTCCTGGCTGAGGAGCAAACGAGGCAGCAAGGTGAAATTGCATGTGCCCAAGTGGGGTCGGCAGAGGGAGCTGGTGCGGATGGCCACCGAGAACGCCGCCGAGACCCTGGCCAGCCTGCGGGCCCAGTGGCTGCTTGACGAGGGGCGGAGCGTCGAAGCCCTGGCTCAACTGCAAGAGCACCTGGGCCTGGATGAAGCGCCGACCCGCATCGAGGGCTACGACATCTCCAATATCCAGGGAACGGCAGCCACGGGCAGCATGGTGGTCTTCGTAAAAGGCGTACCCCGCAAGAGCGATTACCGCCGCTTCAGGATTCGCACCGTGGAGGGGGCGGATGATTACGCGATGATGCAGGAAGTGCTGCGGAGGCGCTTCAAGAGAGCCATCGAGGGAAGGGCTGGGGGAAGTCCAAAGCTCAAAGAGGCCGACGTTTGGACTATTTTACCCGACCTGATCATCATTGATGGCGGCAAGGGGCAACTGAACGCCACCCTGGAGGTCCTGGAGGAACATGGCCTGAAGGACGAAGTGCCCGCCGTGGGACTGGCCAAAAAGCGGGAGGAGATTTTCCTCCCTGGCCGCTCGGAGCCCCTGGTGCTGCCCCGCGACTCGCAGGGATTGTACCTGCTGCAGCGCATCCGCGACGAGGCGCACCGCTTCGCCCTTGGCTACCATCGCCAGTTGCGAGCCAAAAAGGGCCTGGCCTCGATTCTGGAGGAAATCCCCGGCATCGGCCCCAAGCGCCGCCAGGCTCTGCTCAAGCACTTCGGCTCTATTGATGCTATTCGCCAGGCATCGGTCGAGGAGTTGGCCGCCGTGAAGGGCATGACCAGGAAGGCGGCGAAGATAGTGAGGGAGAACCTGTGATTGGGAACTATTTGATGACCTTCAGCCCGTCCACTCCGGCCAACGTCAGTCCCCAATAGTTAAGGGCGGCGGGTAGCCTCCAGCAGCTCGACCCGTTCAGTTATAGCGGGGATGATAGCGCCTTCGACAACCTCATTGATCTCCGTTTCAACGCCCCTACCAGATGAATCTCTACAACGTTCATCGTGTGCGGGATAATTGCCTCATTTCCGCTTCTGCTTCTCATGCCTCTGGAAAGTTACCTTTTCTTGCAGCATATCCACTACTACCGTTCTCCAACCAGCATTAAGCCAAGCGTCATTGTGAGAAGCACCTGGCGTGTTATCCCAAAATCTGAAGTACAGGGCACCTCTTTTAGGCAATTTGTCGCTGATAATTCTCTCAATATCAGCAAAGTGAAGAGTCACCTCGTCCTGAGGTTGTCTCTTCAACCATTCTGTCAAAGGTGTATATTTAGACATTTTCTCTCTCCTCCTTCCAAGGGTGGTTTCCTGCTTCTCAGAGATAGATTATCACGACATTGTGATAATTCAGATAGTGTTTGATAATGGCTCTTATCATACACAAAAACGGCCATTCTCATGAGTCATTTTAGCCTCTTTTCCGCCTCAGAAGCAGCATCACAGTTTAATAACAAACTCATGACTACTCAAGGTTAGCCAAAAGACTCAACATAGCGGCAATCTCTGAAATCTTCTGCTGCAATATCAGAGGCTCGTCGGTTCGGTAAAACTCATTCAAGCCGTCGAACACATAGCGCCATCTGGCTGGACCGCCCATCACCTTCCGTTGATTGGCATCCCACCACTTACAAAGCTCGATCCTATCCGCCTCTGTAGCGGCCCACCAATCGTACCCATTGGCAGTCTCTCTCTTGCTCATCAAAGTAGTAGTAGGTTGACAAGCAGTAGGTGTGGGTATTATTGGCTTCGGCGGGCGCGTCGCCCTGGCCGTTGCTGTAGGCATCGGTTTTCTCGTGGTCGTACTATCAAGGTCACCCCTACTGAAGAATCCAACAAGTAATACAAAGACTGCTATAGCTGCGCCAATACCAACAAGCCAACGACGTCCCAACTTGGCGACCTTAATCCTCTCTTCTTGAGCTTCAAGGCGCACCTTTTTCTCCTCATAGCTTACTGGAATACTCCGTCGGCTCGATATCTCATTAGCCTGTGCAAGCAATCTCATGGCTTCTCGGTTGGAAGGATCTAACTCAAGCACTTGCTCAAGATAGCCACGGGCCTGCTCATAGTGACCCGCTTCAAAGTCCTTTCGGGCAGAATCAAGCAGTTTCTTAATTTCTGGCTTTTCTGGTTGTACTGGCTTCGCCACTGGTACTTCGGGCTTTGCGGGTTCACAAGACGCTTTGCGCTTCAGTATCTCATCAACCCGTGCAAGGCCGTCTATGGCTTCTTGGTTGGAAGCATCCAAGGCCAGCGCTTGCTCAAAATACTCGCGTGCCTGGTCATACCAGCCTTGTTCAAGCGCCATCTGGCCGAAGGTTATGAGTTTGTCCACCTGTTCTGGTGTCATCTTCGCCTTGCTCCTCTTTTCACCCTCCACCACACCACCGCCAGCGCACCGCCGCCAGCCAGGGCCAGGGCAGTCTTTGGTCATGGTTGCAGCAATGGTTTAAGCTTCACATTGCTACGCGCCATGTATTGATTTGCTAATTTCAGCTCTAGGAGAGCTTGCAACACTTTATCGGGGTTTAACTCTTCCACACCTTGCATGAACAAAGCATTTGCGTGGTCGTGATGTCTGGTGGCTTCCACTAAATCCTGGTGAGCCTCTTCGAAGCGCACCGGAGGAACAAGTTCACGTATTCTCTGCCCACATCTCTGCATGGCGGCAACAATAATTGATACATCCTGTAGCCAACGCTCATCTGAAAAGAGCGCGGTATCCTTGCTGGCTTGGTCTTGCAAAACCGAAATTTTATCGCTGAGGTCGGCATATTCTTCAAGGAGTTCTATGATCTCCAGCGCATAGGCTCGTTCCTGAGGCGATATACCCGGTGTCGCTGTCGGTGGGATGGACGTCGCCGTCGGCGGGATCGGCGTCACTGTTGGCATCAGCCAGCCCTTTTCGAGGCCCTCTAGTATAATCTCTTCAGCAGCGTCCACGGAGATGCCCCATTGTTGCGCTACCGTTGCACGAGCTTCTTCGTTCCCAGAAATGCCACCTTGGGCATCTACCAGTTCGTCGAAGATTTGCCTTCTGATTGGCTCTACGAAAGTTGTTTCCGTTCGCGCTGATGGTGTTGGCGTAGCAAGGAGCCCCGGCGTGTTGGTGGGCACAGGTATTGACGTGGGCGTCGGTGTTGCCTCTGGAGCAGGGGATGCACAAGCCCCCAGCAGCATGACCATAGCTAGCAGTAATCCGAGCTTTTTCATCTTACTTCTCCTAACCTGGACAAGCCAGAACCAAAGGGCTTTTTGCCACGAACCCTTCGACTAGGCTCAGGACAAGTTACACGAATTTCCACTAATTTTTTCTTTGCTGACCTCCAGATCGGGCAACTCAGGCATGACCATAGTATAGCACAAAAGGCCCGTCATGCCAACAGGCATCCGGGCCTTTACTCGTTCACTCGTTGACTAGGTAACTCGCTCCCTCACTGCGCCAGCAACTCCTCGATGGCCTCTTGGAGTTGGTCCGCAGGCGCGTTGCCGCCCTGCTCTCCTTTGAAGATGAAGAACATCGGCGCGGGAGGGAACTGGCCCTGCTGCCCGATGGTGAAATCCTGCATTACCTTCTCCGACGTCTGACCTTCGTCCAGGCAAGTGGCGAAGGCGTCAGCGTCCAGGTCCAACTCAGCAGCATACCCTTTGAACACGGCTGTGACGTCCTCCTCCTGGCTCCACTCGTCCTGTTTTTGGAAGAGCAGATCGTACATGGAGCAGAAGTCTCCTTGCTGCCCGGCACATTCGGCTGCCTCGGCTGCTGTGAACCCCTGGATATTTTCAAGGGATGGGAAGTGCTTGACCATGAGCCGCACCTTGCCCGTATCTACATATTCCTTCTCCAAGTCAGCCCACTCTTCCACGAAGTGCTGGCGGTTTTCCGGCGACTGAAAGTCAGTGAACACGGCGAGGACGACCTCTGCCTCCTCTGAGCCACAGAAGGCGTCGCCGGTGTAGGTATAGCCGGGCTGCTCCGGGTTGGGATCGAAGGGCATCGCGCCGGGTGGCAGCGGCGTGGGCGTCGGGAATGGCGTGGGCGTGGGGGCCGGATGCTCCCCGCGCAACGCGGCCTCGATGGTCTCCTGGAACACCTCGAACGGCTGTGCACCGGAGACGAACCAGTCGTTGATGAAGAAGGCAGGAACACCCCCCACCCCAACTGCTTCACCCTGTTCGAGCTCCGCCTGCACCTGAGCGGCTGTCTCCCCCGATTCCAGGCAGGCGATGAAAGCCTCGGTATCAAGACCCAACTCGGCGGCGTATCCCTCGAACAGCTCGATTGCGTTCTCTTGCCCGCTCCACTCTTGTGCCTTCTCGAAGAGGAGCTCGTGCATGGGCCAGAAGGCTTCGGCTCCCTGCTTGCCGGCGCAGAGCGAGGCTTCGGCTGCTTTCGGTGCCTGGGGATGGATGGACGCGAGCGGGTGCTGAACAAAAACGTGTTTGACCTTACCTGTGGCTATGTACGCTTCATACAGAAGCGGTCCCGTCTGTAAAGTATGACGGCCACAAAACGGTCACTGGAACTCCGTATGTTCCACCAGCGTTACCGGCGCATCGGGGTGGCCCCGGTAGGGCGCGCCATCTTCGGTGAAGCCCATGGGCACTTCGCCGCTCCCGCTGATGGAGGGTATAAGCACCTCCGTGGTTGCCGGCGCATCGGTCGGCGGCAGCGGCGTGGCCGTCGGTTCCGGCGTCGGCGTAGCCTGGGGGCTGCAAGCAGCCACGATCAGGGCCGCGATGAGCAACCCTACGTATAGAAAGCGTTTCAGATTCATATCACCTCCAGTAAAGTAGATTGTTCGGGTAATTATAGCACAATTGCCAGCCGGGGCAAATCCAGCCCGGGGGGAGCGTTACATGTTTGGGACAACCCGGCTGGCACAAAATCTCGCGTCGCCGACAATTATACCAACCCGCGAGGCCGCTTCGGCCACATTTTGCAGATGGTACAACGGCTCCAATCGTACCACGCCGCGCCCCCATCTATCCGCTTTAAGCACACCTGCTGCCGCTTTTGCTTCGTTTTTCACGCCCTCCCCTGCTTCGAAATCCCAGGTGTCTCTTGGCGAAAGATACGATATATGGTATAATGGAACCATCAGCGAGGAAAGGGGGATTCAGCTTTGCGCGCGCACTTAACCAACGACTTAAGCGAAAGTGATTGGAACTCCTTCGTGGCCACATCCCCTGGAGGCCACGTCCTGCAATCGAGCCAGTGGGGCCAACTGAAAGAGAGATTCGGCTGGCAGGTCGCTCGCCTGGCCATCGAGGATCGAGGCCAATGGCGAGCCGGCGCCCAGGTGCTCTTCCGCCCCCTGGGTCCACGGACCATCGCCTATGTGCCCAAAGGCCCCATCACGGACTGGGCCGATGCAGAGGTGACCCAGACTCTGCTGGAGGCCCTGCACCACCTCTGCCGCCAGCGCCGCGCCATCCTCCTCAAGATCGAGCCCGACCTGGCCGAAGACCCCGCCCTGGCCCAACGACTCACGGAACTAGGCTTTCGCCCCAGCCCGCAGACCATCCAGCCCCGATGCACCATACTGCTGGATCTGAGACCTGATCCTGAGGATATTCTGGCCCGCATGAAATCCAAGACCCGCTACAACATCCGACTGGCCGGGCGCAAAGGGGTGACCGTGCGCGAAGGTACGGCCAAGGACCTGCCCGGCTTCTACCGTTTGATGCAGCTTACCGGCCAGCGCGATAGTTTCGGAATTCACAATGAGTCATACTACGAGAACGCCCATCAGCTTTTCGTACTCCAAGACCTGGCTAAACTCTTCCTGGCGACTTTTGAAGACCAGGTTTTGGCCGGGATCATGGCCTTTGCTTTCGGCCAACGGGCCTGGTACATGTACGGGGCCTCGTCCAGTGAGCACCGCAACCTCATGCCCAACTACCTCCTGCAGTGGGAGGCCATCAAATGGGCCAGGGAGCGCGGCTGCCTGACCTATGATTTGTGGGGCATCCCCGATGAGAAAGAGGAAGTGCTGGAAAGAGAGTTCCTGAAACGAAGCGACGGCCTGTGGGGAGTCTATCGCTTCAAACGGGGCTTTGGGGGCCAGGTGGTGCGCTACCTGGGCGCTTATGACTACGTTTATTCACCATCACTATACTGGCTCTACAACAAGTTAGTGACTTGGCGAGCCAGACCAGGATAGGTGGATCCAAAACCGCTCTGAGGGGATTGCCAAATCCCCGCTTTTGGCCTGGATTTGGCAATCCAGGCCGAGCAAAATTGGATCTACTCAGGATAACGGCAAAGTGCGAGTAATTGAGATAACAGAGCGCAATCTGTGGAACGAGGCCCTTCTCAAGCTGCCTTATAACCACGTATTGCAATCCTACGAGTGGGGTCAGTTCAAAAGCCAATATGGATGGAAGCCCCTGCGTCTCCTGTTCGAGGAGGATGGCTCAGTCCGGGCCGCAGCCTCTGTCCTGCGACGCAAGTTCCCCCATCTCCCGCTCTGCATAATGTACGTGCCCAAAGGGCCAGCCCTCGATTACGGCGACGATGAGCTGCTGAGGCATGTCTTAGCCACTTTGGAGGACGTAGCCAGGCGACATCACGCTATCTTCATCAAGATTGACCCCGATGTCTGCCTGGAAGACCCCAGCCATCCGGCTGCTCAAGTCATCACCGCTCTGGAAAGCCGGGGTTGGCAGCTCTCCTCTGAGCAAATCCAATTCCGCAACACCATTCTCATTGACCTGACGCGGGAAGAGGACGAGCTGCTGATGGCCATGAAGTCCAAGACTCGCTACAACGTCCGCCTGGCCGAGCGGCGAGGGGTCGAGGTACGCTTAGGGGCGCTGGCCGATCTGCCCCTCTTTTACGAGATGTACGTCGAGACCAGCAGCCGGGATGAATTCATCATCCGCCCCTTTGTCTACTATCGCCATGCCTGGCAGGCTTTCGTCGAAGCCAACCTGGCTCATCTCTTCATCGCCGAGTACGAGGATCAGCCCCTGGCCGGCCTCATCCTCTTCCGCTTCGGAAACAAAGTGTGGTACATGTACGGCGCTTCGCGAGACCTGCACCGCAATCTGATGCCCAATCACCTCCTGCAGTGGGAAGCCATGCGCTGGGCCAAGGCCCAGGGCTGCACAGTGTATGATATGTGGGGGGCGCCTGACGTCCTAGACGAATCAGATCCCATGTGGGGGGTTTACAGGTTCAAAGAGGGTTTGGGAGGCCAATTCGTGCGCCACATTGGAGCCTATGATTACCCCGTTTCGCGCTTGCTATACCAGTTTTATACAGTGACTGTGCCCCACTATCTGGAAATGCTCCGCAAAAAGAGTAGAAAAACGAAGAAAGTAGACAGAACAGAGTAATCAGTGACGAATTTCGCCCATTTTGCAAACAGGCCGTATCTAAACAAGCAAATTTACGTTATAATAAATAGAGAACAATTCTTTGGATTGTAATGAATACCAACCAATCAGGCTGCTCTTCACGCAGAATTCATGCCACTTTCACCAGGTCTTCACACCTTATTTCGATCAAGAATGATATAATTTAATTGAGTTCAGCGTATCCTCGCCGTTTTATTCGGAATCTATGGATAGTCGAAGGATTTTAAAATCTGTACCAGTGAGTGTAGGGTGATAGAAAAACGGGGGCAAAGATGTTTGGTCATTTCGATGTATTAAGTGCAAATTTGAGCAGCGACTGGACAGATTGGCTAGCCCGAGTAAAGGGGTCTAAAGTGAGCAGGCAAACTCTGCTTTGCCTGCTGTGTGTTTTCCTGGGCATCAGCATGGTAACTGTGCTCTGGACAACAGGCCTATCCCTCAAGCCGGCGCTGGCGCAACCTGGCGATGGGTACGCCGAAGCACAACTTGGGCCAGGCAGGCGAGTCCAGTTGCCGGCCATTGACAACGAGAACGGGTGGGAGACCTGGGTGCAGGTGCAAAATGTGGGAACGACAGGCAGCGGGGTGGTCGTGTTCTTCTGGGGCGATTACTCAAACGAGTGCCCCACCAACGACCCAGGGCCGATAAACACGGTCTGCATGAGGGTGCCAGAGAATGCCGTTTGGACTCTGAAGGCCACCATTCCCACCCAGGCCAGGTCAGCCATCGCCTACTCGGTAGCTACCCCTATCTTCAACAATGCCTGTGAGGATGCTGGCGATGCGGTAGGCGACACTAGTGCATGGATGGCATGGGAGGACACTTACGGAGGCACTGGTGAACCTTTAGCAGTGATGGTCCAACGCAAGGGCCCCAATGACTTCGACACTGTTGTTTCCAGTGCTTACCCTGGCCTCACCGAGTCTATGCATGGGGAAGGGCCTCCCTATCAATATTTCACTCCCTATGCCATGAGGCGATATCATGACTTGTACACAGAGATGGTTATCCAAAACGGCGGTAACCAATGTACCCCCGTATCCATCTACTACAGGGAGCAAGGACCCTACTCCTTCGAGCGAATACAGCGCATCGAGCAGTTGGCGCCTGGAGAATCCGTTCGGCTAAGGGTCCCTGACGAGATAAAATGCGAATGGCTGGGATCAGCGTATATTCAGGCTAACCAGCCGCTGGGTATTATCGTAGATCAGACCAGCTTCTCCAAATACTGCCTGGATTCAAGCAATCGAGGCACCTTGTTGACTTATTGGGCCCAGCCCTACAAGCCTGCCGGTGATACGCTCCTCTACGCAGGTCTCCTGTTCAGAATGTGGAGTGGCTGGCAAACCGGCATCCAGGTGCAAAACCTGACCCAGGAATCTCTACCCACCTTCGTCACGGTGGATTTCATGGACAACAGCGGAGGTGAGATTATATTCCTGGGCGATTGGATCGGCCCCAATGGCGCCACCACCTTCTACCTGCCGGCCATCACCGATCTGGGCTTCGACTATTTAGGAGCGGCTGACATCCAATCCCATGAACAGGTGGACTATCCCAGCGGGAGAGAGACCGACGGCCAACCCATCTTCGCCGTGGTGGACGTGAAGAAGGCTTTGGTCTACTCCGATACCTTTGACAGATGGGAGCCTGCCCAGCCGGGTGAGGCGCAGGGAGGAGCCTATAATGCCGAGCCGCTAAAAGCCGGGTCGGGATGGGGATATATTGCCCTTCCGTCAATAAGCAAATCGGATGAGGTAACCTCGACTATTGCCATCCGCAACAACTCCAACTGTAACAGAATACGGCTCAGCATAAACATTTACGACGCTACTGGAGCCAAGCACACCATTATTAGCGGCCTGTGGCTAGAGCCTAAGCATTCGCGGCTAGTAGACCTGGCCAACATCGGCAGCGTGGTTTCTGGTTTCATCGGTGCAGGGGTAGTAGAAGTTACCGGCGTGGCGCAGTTGTGTGATACCGATAGGGATGGCCACGCAAATCCAGAGCCAGTCAGGCCTTCTGTTACAGTGTTGAACAAGGGCCGTCCCTCCGGCGACATCACCACCGTCTATGATGGCATTCCCTTCAAGGAGTGGGATCTCGTCTGCAGAGGTGACATCATGGGCACCGTGCACTCCATAGACCCGGGCCACGAGGCAGACGTAAGCGCCGCGAAGCCCATCGAGGGCGTGACGGTCACATCGGACGATGGGACCGAGTCCTCCACCGGCTCCACCGGCGGCTACGCACTGGAAGGCGTGAAGTACATGACCCGGACGGTGACCTTCGGAAAGCAGGGCTTCTTGACCTGGACAGCTCCGTCCTTCTTCCTGGACTGCGGCGAGGATAAGATGCTTAATGCCGGGTTGCTTTGCCTGGGCGACGTCAGCTTCAAGGTCGTGGCATCTATCGCTACCGATGAGAACACTTCCAGCATCGCGGGTGCCACGGTAGAGTACAACAAGCCGCTCGCCCCCCAGGCTGCCCATTACGGAAACTACTACCACACCATCGGCACCACTGCCGCCAGCGGCGTGTCAACCTTGACCGTGCCCATCCTCAATGCGACTGGCACCTTCACCGTGAGCGCGCCGGACATCGCCGAGACCGGCGTCTTTACCTGGACGCAGATGGTAAATACGCCTACAGTTACAGGGACTAACAGCATATTCGGTGGCGACGCTCTGAACTCCCGCATCTACAGCGATACCACGCGAAGTGATACTGGCATGTGGTATGGCTTTGATGACGGTAGCTGCGCCAACATCGGCTCATCTGGCCGCAGGCTCAACAACCAAGATGTGGAGCTGATGCTCTGCGGTTATGGCACAGTTGCCGGCAAGGTAGAGGTTGGCGATCTGCCTGTTCCGGACCAACTGGTCGAGGTGATCGTGAATGGCGAGGTGGTCGGTTCGGCCACCACGGGCTCGAACGGCGCCTACATCATCGGCGGCATCCCCACGGGGTGCTTCTCTACTACTGGTTGTGCAGACTTCTCCGTCCGGTGCATGGGCTGGACCGAGAATGACAAGTGGGAAGGTTGCGGCGACTTTGAGGTGATGAACTTCGCGTTCTAAGCCAGCGCGCCGTGAGGCAAGTTACTAGACCCCAAAAGCCACCAGGGTTCCCCCTGGTGGCTTTTTCTGTCCTGACTTCCAACTTCCAACCTCCAACTTCCAGACTATTTCGCCACGATGTTCACCAGCCGCCCCGGCACGTAGATGACTTTCTTGATCTCTAAGCCTTCCAGGTGGCGCTGAGCGCCATCGCTGGCCAGGGCCAGCTCCTTGGCCTCCTCCTCGCCGATGTCCACCGGCACCTCCAGCCGATCCCGCAGCTTGCCATTGATCTGGACGACCAGGGTGATGACCTCCTCGGCGGCCAGCTCCTCGCTCCACGTCGGCCAACTCTGCTGGTGCACGCTGTAGGGCCGACCGATACGCGCCCACAACTCTTCGGCTACGTGGGGACAGCAAGGCGCCAGCATCAGCACCAGGCTCTCGACCGCTTCCTCCCACGCCTCGGAGCCGTAGAGCGGCGTCTCCTGGGCCTTCATCAGCGCGTTGGTCAGTTCCATCAGGCGGGCGATGATGGTGTTAAAGGCAAAGTCCTCCATGTCCTGCGTCACTGCCCGTATGGTCTGATGTGTCTTCCGCCGAAGCGCCTGGACCTGGTCCGCACTTGCCGCTGGCCGCTCGCTGCTGGCCGCTGGCTCGTCCACCACGCAGCTCCACACTCGGCTCAGCCAGCGCACCACTCCCTCGATGCCCTGTGGATCCCACGGCCCGCCCTGCTCCCAACGCCAGCCGAACATCAGGTAGGCCCGCACGGTGTCGGCGCCGTACCGCTGTACCAGGTCATCGAGCAGGACGACGTTGCCCCGCGATTTGCTCATGCGCGCCCCGTCGGGACCCAGGATGATGCCCTGGTTACGCAGAGCTAACATCGGCTCGTCAAAATCCACCAGCCCTATGTCCCGCATGACTTTGGTGAAGAAGCGCGTATACAGCAGGTGCATCACAGCGTGCTCCGGCCCACCGGTGTACATGTCCACCGGCAGCCA
The DNA here is from genome assembly GCA_030611885.1 of Chloroflexota bacterium. Taxonomy (GTDB): domain Bacteria; phylum Chloroflexota; class Anaerolineae; order VGOG01; family VGOG01; genus JAUWOY01. The sequence continues at coordinate 13,659 of JAUWOY010000023.1, forward strand.
GTAGCGGCCCGCCTCGGGATCCCAAGGGCAATCGTCTCGATGCAGCGGCTCGCCCTCTTTGTGGTAGGGAGTCACGTAGGCGTAGTGATACCACGAGGAGCACAGGAAGGTGTCCATGGTGTCGGTCTCGCGTTCAGCAGGGCCGCCGCACTTCGGGCAGATGGTATGCAGGAAGCCTTCGTGGAACTTGAGGGGCGATTCGCCCGTGGGCAGGAACTCGGCGTCCTCAGGCAGCAGCACCGGCAGGTCCTCGTAGGGCACCGGCACTATCCCGCACTCAGCGCAGTAGACGATGGGGATAGGCGCACCCCAGTACCGCTGGCGGCTGATCAGCCAGTCGCGCAGCCGGTAGTTGACCGCGAATTCGCCAGTGCCCTGTTGCTCCAGCCACTCTGTCACTTTCTGCACCGCCACGTCGCCCGGCGTGCCGCTGAAGGGACCGGAGTTGATCATCGTGCCACACCCGGTGTAGGCCTCGGTCAGCGGTTGGCCGTTCCAGTCGGGCGGTTCGATGACCACCGGGATGGGCAAGCCATACTTCTGGGCGAAATCGAAGTCCCGCTCGTCGTGGCCCGGAACGCCCATGATCGCCCCTGTCCCGTAGGTCATCATCACGTAGTCGGCGATCCAGATGGGGATGCGCTCGTCGTTGACCGGATTGACAGCGTAGGCGCCGATGAAGACGCCGGTCTTCTCCCTGTCCACAGTCAGTCGCTCGATCTCGCTCTGGCGGGCGGCCTGGAACTGGTAGGCTTCCACCTCCTCCTGGTGTTCCGGCGTGGTCAGCTTGTCCACCAGCGGATGCTCCGGGGCCAGCACCATGAAGGTCGCGCCCCACAGGGTGTCGGGGCGGGTGGTGAAGACGACGATAGGGTCCTCCTGCTCCGACACGAAAGTCACATTCGCGCCCTCGCTGCGCCCGATCCAGTTCTTCTGCATGGTGCAGATGCGCTCCGGCCAGTCTATCTTGGAGTAATCCAGCAGCTCGTCGGCGTAATCGGTGATGCGCAGGAACCACTGCTCCAGGTTCTTCTTGATGACTGGCGTGCCGCAGCGCTCGCAGTGCCGATCCTCCCCCCACACCTGCTCTCGGGCCAGGGTGGTGTTGCACTTGGGGCACCAGTCCACTGGAGCCATCTTCTTGTAGGCCAGGCCGGCTTCGTAGAACTTGAGGAAGAACCACTCTGTCCATTTGTAGTAGTCGGGCAGGCAAGAGGCCGCCTCTCGATCCCAGGCCCACATAGCCCCCATCGAGCGGAGTTGGCGGCGCATGACTTCGATGCTATCCCAGGCCCATTTGAAGGGATGGATGCCGCGCTGGATAGCCGCGTTCTCGGCCGGCAGCCCGAAGGCGTCGAAGCCGATGGGATAGAAGACATTGTAGCCTTTCATACGAACGTAGCGCGCGCGGGCATCTGAGGGAGCCATCACGTACCAGTGGCCGATGTGCAGGTAGTTGGCCGACGGATAGGGCAGCATGGTCAGGAGGTAATACTTGGGCCGCGTCGGATCCTCCACCGTCCGGTAAAGCCCGTCGTCCTCCCATCGTTTCTGCCATTTGGGTTCGATCTGTTGAGGGATATATTTATCAGTCATTGATCTGCTCCTCTCTTGTTGAATTTGCTTTCCTTGCTTGAAGATGATATAATCAATCCTGGATGGTAAAACCTTACTTCAATGGTGATCGGTAGATCCAACCCTGCTCAGCCTGGATCGCCAGATCCAGGCCCAAAGCGGGGATTTGGCAATCCCCTTAGAGCAATTGGGGACCACTGGTGATAGGAGGTAAAGAAATGCTGAAGACTATCAAAGCCGTCTATGAGAATGGCCTGTTCCACCCGCTCGAATCCATCTCATTGCCAGACCGAACTGAAGTGAAACTGGTTTTCTTATCACTGGAGGACGATCTCTCTTCCTGGGCTCTGGCCAAGCTGGCAGAGGACAGCCCCTCTTTTGCTTTCCTTGCCGACCCACGAGAAGACATATACACATTGGATGATGGAGAACCGGTGTGATGAGATTCTCCACCGTCTTGCACCGGGGCGACGTCGTCCTCGTCCCATTCCCCTTTACAGACCTCACGGGGCGAAAAGTGCGCCCTGCGGTGATTGTTTCCCCCGACCCCGTGGGGAAGGATATAATCCTCGCCTTTATAACTTCTGTTATCCCTTCGCCTCTGCTCTCTACAGATTTCCTCCTTGAGAAATCCTGCCCAGAGTTCCATTTAACCGGCTTGAGGACTGCATCCGTTTTCAGGATGGCCAAGTTGGGCACTCTTCATCGCTCTTTGATCTTACGGCGTTTGGGAAAGGTGGGACCTCACACTCAGCAAGATTTAGACCGATGTCTTGAAAAGGCCATCGGATTGCAACGCACTCGAATCCGCTGTTAACAAAAGCCCCCTTCGCCTCAGGGACGAAGGGGGCTTCTCCGTGGTACCACCCTGCTTGATGGTTATAGTGGAGCTGAGGGGACTCGAACCCCTGACCTTCTCAATGCCATTGAGACGCGCTCCCAACTGCGCTACAGCCCCACGTTATCCATCCGCTCTCAAGCGAGGTAACGGTCGCTACTCGGCAACGACTACTTCTACTTTTCACCGTTGCGGCTCCCAGGCGAGTTCGGCCTTTCCGCGCTCCCCTTCAGCGCCTTGCCGGGATCCCACCTTTACCCGGCTCTCTGTGGGGATGGCCTACTACTCCTGTTCACAGCCTTTTGTGTCTGAGTTTTCTAAAGAACCACGCAGCACAACCGTTTTGATTATACCACAAATCTGCAATTTCGGCCAATTGCCGAAAATGCAACTAAGCCGCATTAATCTGATCAACAAGCCGGTTCGCTTAGAGTGTGTTTGAGGATAGACTGCAGGATTTGACAATTGCTGCATGATATGCTATACTCAGTATAGCATACTGGGTATGTATCTATAGGACACATTCTATGCTCAAATATCACCTGCTGAGCCTTTTGGCCCGGCAGCCACGACACGGCTATGAACTGAAGACGGCCTTCGAGGAGATCATGGGCGGTACCTGGAAGGTTAACATCGGCCAGATCTATTCCACCCTGGGCCGGCTGGAGCGGGACGGGCTGGTGGAGAGCGAGCTGGTTCATCAGGAGGTGCGCCTTGACAAGAGGGTTTACGCCCTGACAGAGAAGGGCCGGGAGGAGACGATCAACTGGGTCTTGGAACCACCGAAGGTCCGGCCCCTCAAGGACGAGTTCCTGCACAAGCTTCTTGTGCACCAACGGATGGGCCTCGGCGACCTTCGGGCCTTTATCTGGAAGCTGCGCAAGGAGTATCTCCAGGTGCTCAAGGATTTGAGTGACCTCGACGCCGACCTCACCCTCGACCCTCTCACGACCCTGGTGGTGAAGAAGGCGCTTCGCTACGCCGAGGCAGACCTGAAGTGGCTGGATGACTGCGAGGAGGTGTATTCAGAATGAGCAACTTGATCGAGACCACGGAGCTGGCCAAGACCTACCACGGTGATGGGGCCGCCGTTCACGCCTTGCGGGGTGTGGATCTGGCGGTGGAGCAGGGGGAGTTCGTGGCCGTGATGGGGCCCTCGGGCTGCGGCAAGTCCACCCTGCTCCATCTCCTGGGCGGTCTGGACCGGCCTACGGCGGGGCAGGTGCGCCTCGACGGCACCCTGCTCAACGACCTGAGCGAGTCGCAGTTGGCCGTGCTCCGCCGCACCCACGTGGGCTTCGTCTTTCAGTTCTACAACCTCATCGGCAACCTGAGCGTGGCCGATAACGTGGAATTGCCGGGGCTGGTAGCGGGCCGATCCCCCAGAGAGGTGGCCCGGCGGCGCGAGGAGCTGCTCGAGGCCCTGGGCATCGCCGACAAGGCCGGCCAGGTGCCGGCGCGGCTCTCCGCTGGCGAACAGCAGCGTGCCGCCATCGCCCGGGCTCTGATCAACGAGCCGGCCGTGCTCCTGGCCGACGAGCCCACGGGCAACCTGGACACCCGCAGCGGCGCCGAGGTGCTGGAGCTCTTCCGCCGCTTCAATGAACGAGGGCAGACCATCGTCCTGGTGACCCACGACCCCAGGGTGGCCAGTTCTGCTGACCGCGTCCTTTTCCTGCGCGATGGCCGGATCGTGGACCAGACGCGCCTCGTCGCAGGGCAGGAGATGGCGGCAGTGCTGGCGAAGCTGGTAGAGATGGAGATGTAGGAGGTCACAATGCGAGCTATCTTTCGTCAAGCCAAGGCCGATATCTTCAGTCGGCGTTTGCAGTCGAGCCTGATCCTGTTGACGATCATCGCGGCCACAACTCTCTTGACGCTGGCGCTGACCACCCTGCGCAGCGCCAGTGGCCCCTTCGACCGCACCTTCCGTGCCCTCAACGGGGCTCATCTCTGGCTCCAGTTTGACCTGGAGGAGGTGGATGAGGCCAGCCTGGCCCAGGTGCGCCGGCTGCCCCTGGTGGCGGAGAGCACCGAACTGCGCCACCAGGCCTGGGCCCGGGTTGTGTTGGGCGAGGAGAGGAGCGGCATCTTCCTCCATACGATGCCTCCTCAGCCGCCGGCGGTGAGCTCCCTGCTCATCACGGCGGGGCGCTATCTCCAGGCCGGCGACACCACGGGTGCGGTGGTGGACAAGAACCTGGCTGAGTATTTCGGTGTCCGGACCGGCGACACCATCCAGGTGATCACCCCGCAGGGCAAGAAGGGGTTGACGGTGGTGGGCCTGGCCGTTGACGTCTCCTGGGGCCCCTATCCCAACTGGCAGCCGGCCCAGGTGCACGTGCTGGAGGAGACCTTGGCCGACCTGGTCCCCGACCGAAGCGAGTGGAGGACCAGGCTTGGATTGCGCCTGAAGGACCCTGAGAAGATACACGAGGCCCTGCAGGCAGTCGAAGCCCTCCTTCCTACTAAAGCTGTACTGGATCATATCGACTGGCACTTCATTCGGCAGGCGGTCCAGTTCGTGACCCAGATTCACACCATCCTCATCCTGACCTTTGGCCTCTTCGCCCTGCTGGCGGCGGGCTTTATCATCGCCAACACCATCAGCGGGGCGGTGCTGGCTCAATTCCGCCAGATCGGCATCCTCAAGGCGCTGGGCTTTACCCAGGGGCAGGTGTTGCTCCTCTTCCTGGCGGAAAATCTGCTGCTGGGCCTGGTCGGTGCGGTGGCCGGTCTGCTGCTGGGTCTGATCCTCTCCCCCCTGGCGCTACAGCCCATCGCCCGGGCCTTCAATGCCTCGCCCAGCCCCCAGCTTGACTTGGTATTAGCGGGAGTGCCTCTGGTTACGGCGCTGCTCATCACTCTCTTCAGCCTTTGGCCGGCGTGGCAGGGGAGCCGGATCAACACCGTTCAGGCCATCCGCTTCGGCTTCAGCGCCCCCCGCCAAAAACCCTCCCGCCTGGCCCGTATTGCCGGGGCCTTGCGCCTGCCCCTGGTGGTCGTCCTGGGGATCAAGGACAGTTTCGCCAGACCGGTACGGGCTGCTCTGATGGTCTTCAGCCTGGCCCTGGGGGTGATCGCCGTCACCTTCGCCCTGGGTCTCAACGCCACCATTGACGCCTTCGTCAACGACCCGTCTCTGCGGGGCATTCACTACGATATGAGCGTCCACCGCGAGTTCCTCTCAGACGCTGAGGCCCGTCGCCTTATCGAAGAGAATCCAGAGGTAGAATCCTACTTCAGGGGAGGCCCCTGGCCACGCCTCAAGGTGCCCGGCACCGATCTCACTTTCCTGGCCTGGCCCCTGGATGGCGACCTCCACAGCTTCGACGCTGCGAAACAGGAGGGTCGCTGGTTCCAGGCGGACAATGAGATGGTGGCGGGCCTTGGCCTGTTGGAGTGGTTGGGGCTGCGGGTGGGGGACAACCTGTCGGTGGTCATCCACGACAAGCCGGCCGTTTTTCAGATCGTGGGCAGCTACCGGGAGATGAACAACCAGGGGCGGATGGGGTTGATCAGCCTGGACACCCTGCGTCGGTATGATCCAGATGCCGAGGTGTTAGCCTATTACCTGAAGCTGCGGGAGGGGGCCGATCCGCAGGCGGTGAAAGAGGCGCTAGAGATGGCATCCGACGATGGGTTGGGTGTGGAAATTGTTGATCAAGAGCCGCCGTCAGAGGCGCAGCAGCTCCAACTCATGATGCTCGGCCTCACGGCCGTGCTGGCCCTCATCGCCCTGGTCAGCGTCTTCAACGCCGCCGTCATGGGGGTGCGGGAGCGATTCCGCGACTTCGGCACCCTGAAGACGGTGGGCCTGACCCCAGCTCAGGTGGTGATCACGGTCCTGGCCGGGACATCAGCCCTGGCGGTGCTGGCGGCCCTCATCGGCATCCCCGCCGGCATCGCCTTCACCCAGATGTTGCTCAACGCCATCGCCCGTTCCGTCGGCTTCGGCAGCATCCCGACCTCGATCAACTGGGCCTGGCTGGCCCTGGTGGTGCTCGGGGCCGTGGGGATTGCCCTGCTGGGCAGCTTCCTCCCCAGCCGCTGGGCCGCCCAGGTCAGCATAGCGGAGGTCCTACGGTATGAGTAAAGAAAGATTGTCCTTCTACCTCAAGTACGCCCTGCGCTCGTTGCGGCGCGAGAGGCAGCGTTCCCTTTTTGCCGCCTTCTGCGTGGCTGTGGGCGTGGGCGCGGTGGTGGCCATGCAAAGCCTGGGCCTGGTGGTCACCGATACCATGAGCGAGAACGTGAAGGCCCTCGTCAGGGGGGACATCGTGCTGACGCCGCGCCTGGAGCCCTACGACGAGGAGGCGTTGGCGGCCTTCGCCCGCCCGAAGGATGAGGGGAAAATCGAGGACTACACCGTCACCATTGAGGCGAGCAACGACGAGATCAAGAAGCGAGAGGCAGACTACAGCCAGATGTACATCCCCCGCCGCTGGTTTGTTGACCCGCAGACCTATCCCCTCTACGGCCAACTCAAGGCCAGCCACCCGAAGGGGGTCTCCATCACCCAACTGCTGGTCGAGCCCTATGACGTCGTCGTCAGCGACAACGTTTACGACATCCTGGATCTGGCACTGGGTGATGAGGTCGTCTTCTTCACCAGCCGCGTGACGCAGCCCTTCACGGTGAAGGGCGTCGTCCCGGCCTACGTCATTGGGGACATGGATGCACAGTTATCCGGCTTCGTCCCAACATGCGCGGAAATAAAGGAATCTAAACCGCCTTCATAGTGTTTTGCCGATGTCATAAACCCCTCATTGTGAGTACCTGTAATTTCGAGAAATTCCTTTGGCTCATTTGCTGCTCCGAATAGCCGACGCCCGTGACTGAAGGGTATGATTTCGTCGTCGCGGCTATGCACGATCAGAACCGGGCAATTCACCTGACGAAGATAATCCATGGCATTGTAGTCAAAACGCGATAACAGTCTCACTGGAAGATAGGGATACAGCTCGGCACCGATATCCCGAACAGAGATGAATGTAGACTCTATGATAAGCGCTTTCGGCGTGTGGTCTCGTGCCAGCCATGCGGCAATGGCACCGCCGAGAGATCTACCGAAAACGATGATTTCGGTCGGGTCAACCTGTCGTTTCTGAACAAGGTAGCGCCACGCTGCCTCTGCGTCGAGATATGTACCCTGCTCGGTAAGTTTCCCCTCGCTTTGGCCATAGCCGCGGTAATCAAAAATGAACGTGCTTAGCCCAAGACGATAGAATACCTGAACGGACTCCAAGCGATGCGATATGTTGCCTGCATTACCGTGGCAAAACAAAATCACACCTCTAGACCTCTCAGCGGGGACAAACCAACCAGAAAGTTTCACTCCATCCGCAGCTTCAAAACAAACGGCTTCGTATGAAAGCCCTATTTCAGCAGGAGTCACGGTGATCTCACGCTCGGGAAAATAGATAAAATGGGATTGAAAGACCATGAGGATCGTCACAAGACCGATATACGAGCCAACAAAAACAGGAATAACTGACCAGAACATATGCCACACTCTCTGTCTCACTATGTTCAACCCATCTTCTTTCTAAGTCGCGAAACTTCACAGAACGTTCACGGGCTTTGCGAAGTGCGAAGCATTTGGATAGACGACTTGTAACTGCTCAGGCTGGCCGCTTGAAGGTGCCTGGCACTTGCAGAATTCAACAGAAAACGCAGAGCCCGCCTGTCACAAAGTCGTATGGAATGACCAGATTCAAGCAAAAGTGCCAGGCACCTGAGCAGTTACGACGACTTGAGATCAAGGCAAAGTGGTCTAAGCCAACCGGATAAGACCACCTATACCGCCAAGAATCCCCCATCAACTGGTATCGCCGCGCCGTGCACGTAGCTGGAAACATCACTGGCCAGAACCAGGGCCATACACGCCACTTCATCTGGTTGTCCCAGCCGGCCTATGGGCAACCGCCACTTGAATTCGATGCCCGTCTTTATGAGACCAAAGTCGAAGCTAAATATCCCCTTGACAGCCTTCCTCTTTGTCCCACGGGTGATTATCCCCCCAGGCACTATGGCGTTTATTCTGAACCCGTGCTTGCCGTGTTCCTTGGCCAGGGCTTTTGTCAAGGCAATGACCCCAGCCTTGCTCACGCTGTAGTGAGCTAAGTCTTCTTTGAATGACACGACAGCCTCAATAGATCCCACGTTGACAATCACGCCTCCTAGTTTCAACCGCCTGCTGATCATCTCTTGGCACATCCAGTAGACCGAATCCAGATTCGTCTCGATCACCCTCTTGTAAAAGGCTTCGTCAACGTCCAAGAATTCTTTGAAGGGATAGATACCAGCATTGTTTACCAGTATGTCCGGCCCACCCCCGCTCAACTTCTCCCATAGCTCGTCTCTCTCTTCTTTCTTCGATATGTCCGTCTGATGAACATTGATCTCTGTCCCGAAGCTCGCTAACTCCTCCTTCGTGGCTGCCAGCCTCTCAGTGTCAATATCCACCAGCTCCAAGTCTGCGCCCGCTTCTGCGAATCTGTAGGCGATGGCCTTGCCAATGCCGGCCGCCGCGCCGGTGATCAAAGCTCGTTTGCCGCGCAGAGATACCAGTTCGGATAACGCTCTCAAAGTTGCCATTACTCTCCTATGATCTTGACCAGGACGCGCTTCCTACGACGTCCATCGAACTCCCCGTAGAAAATCTGCTCCCACGGGCCAAAGTCCAGGCGACCACCGGTGACCGCCACGACCACCTCGCGGCCCATGATCTGTCTCTTCAGGTGGGCGTCACCGTTGTCCTCGCCGGTGCGGTTGTGGCGATAGCGGCCGATGGGTTCGTGTGGGGCCAGCTCCTCCAGCCAATCGTCGTAGTCCTGATGGAGGCCGCGTTCATCGTCGTTGATGAAGACCGAGGCGGTTATGTGCATGGCGTTCACCAAGGCCAACCCTTCCCTGATGCCGCTTTCGCGCAAGCACTCTTCAACCTGGCGTGTGATGTTGATGAAGGCCCGGCGACTGGGAACATTGAACCAGAGTTCTTTTCGATAGCTTTTCATAAAAGTTATGTCCTCCTTTTTTCTTATCACAGCCCCGACACCCCAAGCCATAATTGATAGAACCCGAAACACGCCAGGGCGACAACTGACATCGCGAGCATGGCGCGGTTCACCTTCGGCCCAAGGTGTCTGGCTGTACCGAAAAGTATGATGATGCCTGCCAAACTGACAGTTAAGGCAACGTAAAAGCCGGCCAGAAAACCGATCCCGTTGGTCGGGGCTTCGCGCCAACCTGTTAGCAAAATGGGGCCGGTGACCAGGCTCCAGTAGATGTACGGGCCGGGACTCAACACGTTCATCATCGCCGCTCTAAACACGCTCTGCCGCCGGGATGGGATCGCCACCGCGCCCGCTGGGTCAAAGTTGCGCCACCCAATGAAAGCGTTCACTGCCAGGTAGAGGATAAAAAGCCCGCTGGCGACGTACAAGAACCGCTGCATCCATTCTGGCACCTGGCTCAACACCAACAAGACCAGCGCGACGATCGGGCCGTCGCTGATCAGAGGAGCCACGGCTGCCGGCAAGGTGTTTCGCCATCCGTTATTCAATGTTTGCGCTGTGATGTACGTCTGAAAAGGGCCAGGCTGCACAGCGGCCGCAAAGCCGTAGCCAATTCCCTGTATCACGTAAACGAGCATGTTCTCCGATCTAGTTCAACTCTTCCACTTCGCCAAGGGCTGCGAGGTGCTCATCCCGCAACGGAACTATCTCAGCTCATCCGCTCCAGTTCTGCCATTGCTGCTCTTGCGCCGGTTTCCGCTCCATCTACTCCCCTCCCAACACCGCATAAATACTCTCGAACTGCTCCAGGGCGGCTTGCAGGTTCTCCACGATTTCGCCGGCCAGCACGTCGGGAGCGGGGAGGTTTTCGGTGTCCTCCAGGCTCTCGTCTTTCAGCCAGAAGATGTCCAGGCTGACCTTGTCTCGCTGCATCAGTTCGTCGTAGGCGAAGGCTCTGAAGCGCTCGGTCTCCTGTCGGTGGTGGCGGTTTTCGGGGTTGTAGCAGGCGATGAAGTCCTGCAGGTCACCGTAGCGCAGCGGGTTCTGCTTGAGGGTGAAGTGCATGTTGGTGCGCAGGTCGTAGATCCACAACTTCTCCGTCCAGGGCTTCTCGCTGCCCGGTCTGCGGTCGAAGAACAGCACGTTGGCCTTCACGCCCTGGGCGTAGAAGACGCCGGTGGGGAGCCGCAGCAGGGTGTGGACGTCGCACTCGTGGAGCAGTTTGCGCCGCACGGTTTCGCCCGCGCCACCCTCAAAAAGCACGTTGTCGGGGGCGACGATGGCCGCTCGGCCATGGATTCTGAGCAGGGTCTTGACGTGCTGCAGGAAGTTGAGCTGCTTGTTGGAGGTGGTGGCCCAGAAGTCCTGCCGCTCGTAGGTCAGGGCGGACCTGGCGGCCTTGCCCTCGGCGTTGACGATGGTGATGCTGCTCTTCTTGCCGAATGGGGGATTGGTCAGCACCATGTCGAAGCGGTCGCCGGGGTCGGAGATGAGGCTATCGCCCACCACGATGGGGCTCTCCTCGCCGCCGATGCCGTGCAGGTACAGGTTCATGGCGCACAGCCTGGCCGTGCTGTCCACGATCTCCCAGCCCTTGAAGGTGTTGTAGCGGAGAAAACGTTTCTGATCTCTATCGAGGGGGTAGTTGTGGGAGACGTAGTCGTGGGCCGCCAGGAAGAAGCCGCCAGTGCCGCAGGCCGGGTCGCAGATAGTCTGGCCCGGTTCGGGGCGCATGACAGCCACCATCGCCTTGATCAGCGGCCTGGGGGTGAAGTACTGCCCCGCGCCGCTCTTGATGTCCTCGGCGTTTTTCTGCAGCAGCCCCTCGTAGATCTCCCCCTTCACGTCAATGTCCATGCCCACCCAGGTCTCGGCGTCAATCATGACGATCAGCCGCCGCAGCTTGGCCGGGTCCTGGATTCTGTTCTGCGACTTGCGGAAGATCACGCCCAGCATGCCGCTCTCCCTGCCCAGCTCCACCAGGGTGCGGCGGTAATGGGTCTCCAGCTCCTCGCCGTCTTTGGAGACCAGGCTGGGCCAATCGTAGCCGGCGGGGATGGCGGAGGGCTTGTTGAAGGGTGGCCTGGTTTGTTCGTCGGCCATTTTGAGGAACAGCAGGTAGGTCAACTGCTCCACATAGTCGCCGTAGCTGACGCCGTCGTCCCGCAGGACGTGGCAGTAGTTCCACAGTCGTTGGACAATGGTTGCGGATTCGCTGGCCAAGTTTCGTTCTCCTTACTACGCTTTCTACGTCCTTGTTTGTTTCACCGTGCCCTGGTTTATCTTTACGGCAGGACGCCCGTGTATCATTCTCACGACGCCGATTTGCTTGCCACAAGCAGGACAGGTGGGGCGGGAGCCTGTTGGCATCTCGGAAACTCCCACGTGGTCCTCTCTAATCTCGTCCAGATAGCACTTTATCAGGCGCCCTCTCCCGCCTTTAAAGTATTTGAACAGGAGTTGACCACATCTGCATTGCACTTTGATGACACGCCCCTTTGACATATTGCTTCACGCAACCAGGCTCCCGGAAGGTTAGTTTGACCTGGCCAATGCCCCCATGGGATCCCATGGCGGGAGCACCACCGGCTCAGTGTCGAGCACCTCCAGGAGTTTGGGAGGAAGGTGCTTCTTGCTGACCATTACCTCGTAGAGGAACTCGTCGAACCAGCTATCGGCCATCACCATGTAGCCCTTATCGCCGAGTTTGGTTCCCCAACTATTCTCGACGCGCCACTTGATGGGCTTGTCAGAGTCGTCAAGGTCCACGCCGGTGAACACCATGGCGTGGGTCATCCGGCTGTGACCATAGTCCAAACGACCGGCCTTGTCCAACTTGAAGCGGGTGCCATAGACGAGTTCGTAGTCGTACACTTTGAGGTCCAGAATACCCATCTCCCGTTCCAACATTTTGCCCACGTCACAGCCGAACCACACCGCCTGGCCTTCAACAATCATGTCGGCCGCGGCCTTCTTTAGCGTTTTTATGTCTACGTTCAGGTAGCGCACAGCATGCCCGCCCACGACGTTGCCCAGGTACTGTACCGTGTAGAGCCTGCGATAGGGCTTGTCTTTGGTGGGAGCATTGATCAGGCAAACCGTCTCATCCAGATCAAAGCCCACGTATTGCTCAGAAAACTCTGTTGGGGTGATCTCCCCGTGCCTGTGAAATTCCTTATCTTTGTCCCGCCACTCCCAGAGGAATCTGGAGGGTGGCTGGCCCAGGTGGATGCTGACCATCCTGTAGAACTCCTCCATCATCTCGCCCTTTGCCTGGCGCATCTCTTTAGCAGAGGCGCTCCGCTCGTGCATTTCCCTGAGCACCCATGCATACTCCCTGAGTTTGGCAATGAGCAGCACGTTCATGGGCCGCGAATCGCTGCTGCTGTTTGTTTCCGGCATCACCGACTTGGGCACGACGCCATATTTCTCGACCAGGTTCACGAACATGTCCCACTGCCCCCCGTCGGGCAGAGAGTTCGCCAGGAGCCACATGACGAGCCTGCCGTCCAAAGGCTCATCCACGGTCTCGATGATGTTTTCAAGGAAGAAATTGGCCTTTTCCAGTTTGTCCCAAAACATCAGGTGGGCCTGCGACAGTTCAAAACTCTCCAGGTTCATCTTTTTCATAGCGGCCAGGCGCAGGGTGTTGAGCCCGGCGAACAGCCAGCACCGCCCGCTCTTCTCCTGGCTGGTAGCCTCGGGCGTCTCTATCAGGTGTGAATACGTGTGATCGGTTCGATTCACCACTGCCCTGCTCAAGGCCACGGCCCCGATGCCATTCTTGGCAACCGCGTTCAACGCCAGCAGGTTCTTGGGCTCTGCGTCAAAGGCAGTCGTAAAACGTTCTATGTCCTCGTATCTGATCTGTTTCTTCACCAGTTTTCCTCCTGGTTTCTATAAGATTTGAAATTCGTGTATTGCGTGGTCCAAGACCCCGTGTGGTTTCAAAGTAACTCTAACTGTCGCGAACGTTTTTCCTTGATAGGCTTCTCCTCTTGCCCGTCCTCTCCCCCTCCCGCCGCGCCTTCTCAGCCTTGATGCGCTCCAGCAGCACGGAGGCCGGCTCATCGCTGGAATCCTGCGGCACCAGCTTGCCCTCAAAGGCCCTTTTGAGGATGCTCTGGCGCAGCCGCTCTGCCTGCTTCAGACTTTGCTCCACAGCCTTTTCCATTTCGTCAGCCACAGACAATCGCTGCTCGACCTCAGCGACGATGTGGTGTTGCTCGGGGAGAGGAGGAAGCGGAATGGAGATACTCTTCAACTTGGCTTGGTTAATGGAAGACTGATTGACTGCATGTTGAGCGACCGAAACAAAGACCCCGTCATAGCGATAGTATTGGCACAGGTAGTGCAGAAACTTCGGAATCAAGGCATCCTTTCTTGGCCTCAATAACAATAGGTTCATGCCATGAAGTAGCGTAGTATTACTCAACTCGAAGATTGCTGTTTTTCCAAGGTGTGGGTCGCTGTTTATGTGACTGAACAAAATGTCACCGTGTTGCAGCTTGTACTTATCGATTAGTTCTACGGGCAGATCTTCCAGATAACCTACCCTTCCCAGGTCTATTGTTCCTTTCGAGATTGTTTCAATGCGTGTGACAGGTATACCTACTCCGTCCTTATTCTGCCTTCGCGTGATTCCATTGGCCATCTTTTCCACTACTTCCCCAGTAGTCGTCCAAACCCACCTCTCAGGCAACCCAGGCAGATCATCCGTATCCGGCGCGACTGGCAGCTTGCACCGCTTCCCAGGATGCGCAGCTTCCCACTTAGCCCGCCGCTCCTCAAGGATGCGCTCCAGCAACACCAACGCCGGCTCAATCTCCCCCTGATGCGCCTCCCTCCATTCCCTGGTCAGCTCACCCTCCACCGCCGCTTTGAGCACCGCCTGGCGATAGCGCCGCAACTGCGCCTTGGCCTTCTCCAGCGCCGCCACGCCCGCGTCCAGTTGGGTGAACAGTTCCTCGATCTTGGCGACGATGCGGTGTTGCTCGGCGGCAGGAGGAAGCGGGAAAGGCTGCGCACGGACATCGCTATCTCTAACCGCCGGATAGCTCGTACCCCTTTGCAATTCGGTCAGAACATTTAGGAATTGATCTGTAAGAGAGTAGTAAAACAGATACTTTGACGAGATCTCTGCTTCACCACGCAACACAGAAAAACCCGTTGATGCTATTTGTCCGTCGTAGACTTCAGACACTAAAGCGATGTTCTTCAGGTAGGTTCGAACCGTGGAGAACAAAACATCATTTGCCCGAATTAACTGGCGTGCCCGTGAGGGAGCTTCGGAGCCATAGTATGTCTTTGGCTCAACCACTTTGTTGATTTGATTATCAATTGAGGAAATGTCAAGATAGGTGAATCGGGTATCTGGATTCCGCTTGGGCTGAACTTTTTCAATCGGTTGAGTTATTTCTCCAATCGTTGTCCACACCCAGCCCTGCGGCAACTCAGGCAAGCCGTTTCTCTCTTCCGTCATCATGCCACCAACACCTCGTTGAGTTCCTCTACGCCAACCCACTCTGCCGCAACCAGCGATTGGTCTCGCGGATGACGGCGTCAAAGTGGGGCAGGTCAGGCATTTGACCACGCAAGCGCGGCTCCCACAAACGCTGGAACGTGGTTTGCTTGCGCGCCAGCAGATTGCCGAGCGCAGCCGGGTCCAATCCCTTGTGGGCCATCTTTTCGCCCAACCGGAATGACACGGCCTCAGCGTCGGCCAGACGATGGGCAAGTATATAGTGAATATCGTACAGGTCGCGGGGTTCAGTGCGGCTCAGCAAGGCACACAGTTTTTCCGTCAGGATCTCTTCCGGCGAGTAGACACGGAGTGTCTCAGTCTGCCCCTGGCAATCGCTGTAAGGTACCTGGAGCGGGGCCTCGACCAAGGGGAACAGCAACACCTCGTCGCGAGTAAAGTCGGTCTTGAAAAAGCGGCTGCTCAAGTCGCCGCGCAACGGGCCAATGTAATTCAAGTAGAGCGCGGGGTTGCCAGTCTGGTGCGTCTCCACCCGGCGCACGGTCAGCGTGATGTTGACCTCGCGCCGCAGCCAGGGAAACAGGCTCTCAATCTCAATAATCAGATTTTCGTTTGAAATGCCTTCGAGCAGTGTAAAGTCGAGGTCTTCGGAGAAACGGTAATCGGGTTCGTAGACCTTTTTGATGGCCGTGCCGCCCTTGAACGCCAGCCGACCGTGCAACGGCGAGTTGGCGATAGCCAGCAACATCCACGTCAATACGTAATCCTTCTCGATTGTCTTGTCGCCCATGCCCAGCCGGTGGGCCAGGCGGGCGATTTCGCCGGGTGGTATCATCGTTACGTCCTGACGATGGCCTGCAACGTCTCCGGTTCCAGATTGAGCCGCAGTCGCCAGCGGGCCAGGGTAGGGCCGTCGTCGGGCAACAGCGGATCGAGCCGGGCATAACTGACGCTGATCATCTCTTGCAGCGACTCGACGAGCGACGGCGTGCCCAATTCGTAGAGTTCCAGCAGATAACCCAACCGTTGAGCCACCGCGCGACGGGCCATCCGCTGAACGTAGCGGGCCATCTTGTCCCAGTCAAAATCATCCTGGCGCAGCCACAGGGCGGTGGCGACCTGGCTGACGCCAGCGCACAGGTCGGGGCGGGACAGGCCGTCGAGGATGGTTCTTTCCAGGTCACTGACGGTCACTTGCTCGTAAGGCGTCACCCAAACCGGTTCGCAGCCCCACAGCGCCGGTGGGGGCGCGTAGATAAAGCGGTAGGGCACGCCCAGTATCTCACGGCGGGCCAACCGCCGGGGCGTGGTGACCACGACGGTCGTGACCGGGCGGGTGAGCATGTTGTGAACGTCCATCGCGCTTTCGTGAGAGATGGCGTAGGGTGTTTCGCCCAACAACTCGCGAGCGATGACGTAGCGGTTGACTTGTGGCGTCGCTTCATTCCCTGACGACAGGGGCACGATGGCGTAACGGCCGGCCGTCAGGCGGACCAGCCAGCCAGCGCGGGTGAGCCGGCGCAGGGTTTGTAGGGTGGCATCGTAACTGCTGCCCAGGATCTCTTGAGCGTCGGCAATGGAAAAGATGTTTCGATTATCTCCGGCCAGTGCCGTGAGCAGCCGGGAACTGGTTGAGCCGAGGGTTTTGCTGACCATAAGGCTTGTCCTGAACGCAGCCGAAGGCTATCTTGAGGTTGCCTGCACAGAAACGAACGACTTGCGTCATATTCTATGCACAAAACGCTATTTGTCAACTCGCCAACTGCCCTTTGTCGAGCATATCAACACCTGGTTGAGTTCCCCCAGAAAAACGCTCAAATTCGCCCCAAAGAGTTTGCCTGCCTTGATTGGCCCGCCCATCTCGTAGAACGGCGTGTACTCCAGGTCCTCCATCTCAATGCGCAGGCTGGCAGCGATGTGGTCTTTGATGCGGGTCAGCCACTCGATCTGCTCAGACGTGAACTGGCGGCCAGCCTCCAGTTGCTCCGCCAGCCAGAGCTGGAAGCGCGCCTCCACGGTGAGGGGGAAGGGCTCCAACACGTCGCTCTGCCCAATGGCGAAGCGGATCAGCGAGACGATGTTGGTCAGCAGCTTCTGCGGCCCGGCCCCTCGCACCCTGGCGCGCTCCAATTGCTCGTAAGCGCGCCACAACTGCTCCTGGGTCAGACGGTAGGGCGGCCTCTCAATGGCCTGGGCCAACTCTTTGATCTGCTCGTAGGTCACCTGCCGCAACTGGTAGGGCTGGCTGTAGATGATCTGCAACGCCGTCAGCTCATCCTTGTTGTCCTCGATGAACTGCTGGAAGGTGTCCACGATGGTGCGCGCCTTCTCCCTGGCCTGATCATCGAAACCCGCGATCAGCACCGCGTCCGCGCTGACGGTGTCAATGATCTGCTCCTGGCGCTGCCTGACCTCGATCAAGGTGTTTCTCATGTCTGGATCGTCAAAGGGCGCACAGGCGGCCTTGACCAGTTCCGCCGTGGCTTGCTCCACCTGTTCCGGGGTTGGCGCTTCCGTCCCGAACATCTCCCTGGCCTTCGCCGCCTGCGTGTCCGGATCCACCGCATCCAGCAGGTGGTTGATGAGCTGCCTTAGGTGCTTGCCGCCGGCGACGGCTTCAATAGCCTGGCGATCTTTGGACTCGATCTGCCGATCCAGCCGGGCCAATCTGCCCGCCAACGAGGACAGGGTGTCTTCGTCACGGATTCCCAGCGCCACGTTGCGGATCAGCTTATCGAAGGCCACGCTGCGTTTGCGCTCCAGGGGGCGGCTGTCGGTCTTGTCGTCCTCGCACACCCCCACCGCGTCCACGATCACGAAATGGGTCTTGTGGGCAGCGTCGGGCGTGACGGCTCTCAGATCGGTGGGCAAGATAGTGCGCGTCCCCCGCCCCTTCATCTGCTCAAAATACACCCTGGACTTGACGCCCCGCATGAAGAGCAGGCACTCCAACGGCTTGATGTCGGTGCCAGTGGAGATCATGTCCACCGTCACCGCGATACGGGGGAAATACGAATTGCGGAAACTGGCGATCAGGTCTTCGGGCTTCTCGCCAGAGCGATAGGTGATCTTCTTGCAGAACTCGTTGCCCTTGCCAAACTCCTCGCGCATGATGTGGACGATGTCCTCGGCGTGGGAGTCGCTCTTGGCGAAGACCAGCGTCTTGGGAACCTCTTTTCTGCCGGGGAAGATCTCGGTCAGCAGCCGCTCCTTGAACGTCCTGATGATCGTCCGAATCTGATCCTCGGCCACCACGTTCCGGTCCAACTGACGGGCTGTGTACTCCAGGTCCTCGTCCAGCAACTCCCAGCGGGTCTGGCGGGTGAGCTTGTCCCGCTTGTCAATGTAGTAGCCAGCTTCCACACGGCTGCCCTGCTCGGTGATCTGGGTGCTGATGCGATAGACCTCGTAGCCGACGTTCACCCCATCGGCCACGGCCCGCTGGTGGCTGTACTCCGTGACCAGGTTACGATTGAAAAAGCCCAGCGTCTGCTTGGACGGGGTGGCCGTCAGGCCGATGATGAAAGCGTCGAAGTACTCCAGCACCTGCCGCCAGAGGTTGTAAATCGAACGGTGGCACTCATCGGTGACGATGAAGTCGAAGGTCTCGATGGGGGTTTGGGGATTGTAGACGACCTCCCTGGGTGGCGCATCCTCCGGCGCGATCTCGAACAGAGAGTGCTCCTCGATCTCGGCGTCGAATTCGGGATCGCCCTTGAGCATGTAATAGAGCCGCTGGATGGTGGTAATCGCCACCCGGCTGACCGGGTCGAGGGTGTTGGAGGTCAAGTGCTGCACGTTGTAGAGCTCGGAGAACTTGCGGCCATCGTCGGGCGTCACGTACTGCTGGAACTCCCGCAGCGTCTGGCGTCCCAGGTTGTTGCGATCCACCAGAAAGAGCACCCGCTTCGCGCCCGCGAACTTGATCAGCCGATAGATGAAACTGACGGCGGCGTAGGTCTTGCCGCTGCCCGTGGCCATCTGGATCAGCGCCCTCGGCTTCGCCTGGGCGAACGACCTCTCCAGATGGACGACCGCTTCAACCTGGCAATCGCGCAGGCCCCTGGTGTTCAGCATCGGTATGAGCTGGAGCCGCGCTCGCAGCGTGTCCTCTTGCGAAAGCCACTCCTGGAGCGTTTCTGGCTGGTGAAAGGCGAACACCCGGCGGGAACGGGCTTCGGGGTCCCGCTCATCCCGGAAGAAGGTCTCAATCCCTGTGCTCTCGTAGGCGAAAGGGAGGGGAAGTCGGACGTGGGGAATGTGCGCGGGAAAGCCCGTTATGTACGCCTCGGATTGCTCGGCCACGCCGCTCAGGGTCGTGCCCTCGGGCTTGGCCTCGATCACCCCCACCACCTGGCGATCCACGAACAGCACATAATCGGCAAAGCCCGACTCCACAGGAAACTCACGAACCGCCACGCCCAGAGAAGCGCTGAGGTTGAGCCGCGACATATCCTGCACCCTCCAACCTGCGGCGTCGAGCAATTTATCAATGCGTTGTCTGGCTTTCTCTTCGGGCTTCATGGTGGTGACGCTCTCCCCCATAGTTGGAACGCGCTTCCACAAGACTGTTTGGCTGCCAGGCATAGTATATCATGTTTCGCCTCCTTTGGCAATAACAAAAAGCCACCTGCGCGGTTGACGCAGGTGGCTTCCCTCTTCAGAAAGGATGGAGCGATGGAATAGAGTATGAACCCGCCTACTTTCTGATCATGGTCAGCGTCGCCCCTCCGACCATGCTCGCGCTGGGCCCCAAAAAGCAAATGACTACATGCCTACTCCGCTTCCAGAAGGCCCCTCAACCAAGCTGCGATCTCCGGGATGGTCTTGGGTCGCACGGCCTCACCTTCTGCTTGACGCGCAGCTTCTTCTGCCACTTGTACACAAAAACGAATGACCTCATCCTTGAGCAAGGGGCGCTGTAGAGGGTGGCCACGCTCGTTCAGGAAATAAATGGCGGAAGCGAAGGCGGTACGCTTGGTGCCATCCATGAAGGGGTGACTTTTGATCAGCGAGTGGAAGAGGGCTGCTGCCTTTTCAAAGTCGCCGGCGTAGAGTTCTACTCCGCCGAAGGTGGCAAAGGGACGAGCGACGGCAGCGTGAAGCATCGCTGCGTCTCGAATGCCTTCTAATCCGCCACCACCCTTGGCCAGCACTCGTTGGTGGATCTCATAGACGCGCACCAGAAGGCGACCGATGACGTCGGAGTAATCCTCAAAGGGAGAGCCTGGGATCATAGCTGGGCCAGTTCCTCGAACAGGACCCGGTTCTCGTCAATCAACTGGTCTACGAAGGCTACCGCGCTTTCCTGGAAGGCCTCAGACCAGGGACGTTGTGTCTCATCTGGGAACCTTTCACGCCGCATCAGCCAGACCTTGACGGCCGTTATCAGAAACGTGTTCAACTCCTCTTGGTTGATGAGTTCTGTCTCCAGTTGTGTTGCGATGACCTTTGGCAATCTTACTGTGATCTTATCCATCAAGTTTTCTCCTGTATGATCCGTGGGTCTTTGGACTACGAAATCCGCGAAGCGACGCGAAAGCTTTTCGCATGGTTCGCCTTTATTTCGTTGTTAATAGTATACCAGATTTTGCCTCCTTTGGCAATAACAAAAAGCCACCTGCGCGGTTGACGCAGGTGGCTTCCCTCCCAAAAAGAGTGGAGCCGGAGGGACTCGAACCCTCGGCCTTCTCAATGCCATTGAGACGCGATCCCAACTTCGCCACGGCCCCACGAGTGGAGCTGAGGGGACTCGAACCCCTGACCTCATCAGTGCGATTGATGCGCTCTCCCATCTGAGCTACAGCCCCAACTTCTGCTATAGTATAGGGCAATGTCATAAAGTTGTCAAGCTGCGAACGCGCTTATCTTTCCTCCAACGCCTCAATCCCCAGGATCCGAGCCGCGTTCTCCCCCAGGATCTTGGCCGTGGCCTCCTCGCTGAGGGGCAAGGCGCGGATGGCCTCGATGTTGGCTGCGACACTGGGCACGCCGGGCCAATCGGTGCCGAAGATGACCTTGTCGGCCAGTCGCTCCAGCCCAGGGGTAATAGTGATCAGGCTGAGCCGCGTGCAGATGAAAGTCAATGATGGGCATGAATACTCCCCTCTCGCAAAAGCGCCGGCTGAGTAGGCTTGGAGCCCTTCGACAAGCTCAGGATAAACTCCGCGGAGAGCCGTATCGAAGCCAAGCGGGACACTCGGTCAGACCCGCTCGCTTGATTTCGACAGGCTCAATCCAGGGATTTCGATACACCTGCGGTTACTCAATCGGCGCTCGCTCGTCTCCAGCCTGAAAACTGAACAGCCCTGACCAGAACCAGGCCAACTTGAATTATTTGCCACTATCTGGTATGATAAGCAACGTTGCACAATATCTGTTCACGGGAGGAGAAATGCTCAACAGTGGTCTTTTGATAAGTGTTGTTATCGCATCACTCGGCGGCTTGACTTTCGCCGCCAGTTCCCTCGAAGCCGCCCCGGTTTGGTCGCTGCTGGCCGGCGGCCTGGCCTTCCTGATACCAGCGGGCTTCACTCTGCTGGCCAGCGGCGGGATGCCAGAGGAGAAAGCTGTGCCCACGGCCATGATGGGACTGGCAGCCACCGGGCTGGCGATTGTGGGCTACCTGGCTTGCGGCTTCGCTCTCCAGTTCGGCGGCATCGGCCTGGTCTCGGACCTGCCGGGCCTGGGAGGCTTGGTCTGGGAGTGGTCGCCTTTGGATGCGACCTGGGGCACTGGCTGGGGGACACTGGGGCTGAAGGGCTTCTTCTTGCAGAAAGGCGCCGACACGCCGCTGGCCTACGCCCTCTTCTTCTCCCAACTGCCCCTGGTGATCACCGCCAGTCTCATCCCCCTGTTGACTCTGAGAAAGCGGGCCAAATCCCTGGCTCTCGTACCGGCGGCCTTGCTGATCGCGGCTGTGGTCTATCCCGTCATCGGCAACTGGGTTTGGGGAGGCGGTTGGCTGGCGAACCTGGGCTCGAATCTGGAGCTAGGCCACGGCTTCGTTGACTTCGCCGGGTCGGGGATGGTACACCTCCTGGGCGGAGTGGCAGCGTTGGGCGGGATTCTGGCCTTTGGTCTCCGATCCGAAGAGACGAAAGAACCTGCCGAAATGCCGCCCGTCCATCTGCCCCTCCTGGCGATCCTGGGCTCCCTGCTGCTCCTCGTCGGCTGGCTGGGCCTGGTCTTCAGCAATCCCCTGTACACGTCGAACGAGAGTCTGCCCAGAGCCCTCATCGCCGTGAACGTCGTCCTGGCGGCCGGTGGCAGCCTGCTGGTGGCCATGCTCTACACCTGGTTCACCACTGGCAAAGCCGACGTGCTGATGGCCGCTCGCGGCCTGGCGGCTGGCCTGATCGCCATCAGCGCGGCCTGCCCCTTCGTGCCCCCCTGGGTGGCGTTGATCATTGGCGCTGTGGCTGGCCTACTGCTCCCCCTGGGCATCTACCTCGTCGAGTACCTGCTGCGGCTGGACGACCCGGCGGCGGCCATCGCCACCCACGGCCTGAGCGGCCTGTGGGGGCTCCTGGCCCTGGCCATCTTCGCCGACGGGCGCTACGGAGCGGGCTGGAACGGGATAGGAGCAGAGGAGTACCTGGGCATCGCCGGGCAAGGGGTCTCCGGTTACCTCGTCGCTTCCGGCTTCCAGCTCGACTTTCCAAACCAGCTTTTCGCCCAATTGGCTGGGATAGCCACCATCGCCATCCTCGCCTTCGCCCTGGCCTGGCTCTTTTTCAAGGTGCTGGATGTGCTCATCAAGGCCGGGACGGGGGAATGAGTGAAACTGTCAACGGATTCGGGGAGCGGATTGAACAGATTGGGGATCCGTGTGCGGCATCTTCCGTTCAATCCGTTCCAAAAATCCGCTGACAGCGTTCTGCGTCTTCTATCCCCCTGCTTTACGGAGTGCCCCCACAAGCGCGATTTCAATCGCCGTCCAACTTTCTTCTCGCAATGTACCCTCCCACGTTTGCGGGAATTATCGCCCAGCTAACTCCAGAGCTTTGTCCACCGCCTCAACCGGTGTCGCCGCCTCCACGATGGCCGACACCAGCCGGCCCTCCTGGGCCAGTTGCCAGGTGCTAAGGCCAACGACCGGGATTCCCAGCTTGAGGGCGTAGGCGATCTCCGACAGGGTGCCATATTCACCGTCCACGGCGATCACCGCTTGAGAAGTACGGACAACGATAACGTTGCGAGCCTCGCCCAGGCCCGTGACTACGGGGATATCCACGTAGGGATTAGCCTCTCCGCGACTGAAGCCGGGCAAGATGCCAATAGTCAGGCCGCCTTCTGATTTGGCCCCACGGCAGGCCGCCTCCATCACCCCGCCCAGGCCGCCGCAGACCAGGGCAGCCCCTCTCCTGGCCAGCTCGCGCCCGACGGACTCCGCGACCCGTGCCACCTCCTTCGAGCATTGCCCCGCCCCGATGACCGCTACGATCATATCCCCTCTAACTCCACCGCTACCAGTTTGAGGTTGGGCAAGGTCTCCTGACCGCAGCCTCTTCCCGCTTCGGTCAGGAGACCTTCAGCGAACAGAAGTTTCGCTGCTGCCAACTGAGTGTACACCGCGCCCGTCGGCCTCAGATCACTCTTGATCAAGCTGACCGCCCGGGCCTCCATCTGGCCCAATAGGCCGATGTCAGACTCCTTAACAAGCCGGCCCAGACGGCGCACATCGCCCGAACTGGTCCGCCGCCGGACTCGCCCCAGGGTCAGGTGGGCATGGAACCTGCGCCCTTCCGGAGCAAACCCCGATTTTCCCATCCCGTCCTCGATGGCTTTTTGAAGGCGTGCCAAAGTCCCGCTCTCCTCCTGCACCCCCACCCAGACGACGCGGGGGCGCTGGGGGTTGGGGAAGCAACCCAGCCCGCCAACGGACAAGGAGAAAGCAGGGTGCCCCGCGCAAGCCTGGGTGAGGGCTCGCTCTATCTCCTCGATCCTGTCAGCGGGCACGTCGCCCAGGAACTTGAGGGTGAGATGAATACCCCCCGGCTTGACCCAGCGCACCGAGCCTTGAGGTACCTCAGCCTTGAGCTGCCCTTGCAAGTCAGTTAAGGCAGCGTTGATCGTCTCATCCAACTCGATGGCTATGAAAGTGCGAACTTGTTCCATGTATCCACTCTCCTCTCAAATATTGAAGGCTATCTGCTATCCTGTCCTAACACATCTTTAGCCACGTTCATAGCCATATTTTCCAGCCTCCTTTTTCTCCGGGGATTCTTCATAATCCGGATAGCCTTGTTCTGCAATTGCCTTATTCTCTCCCTTGATAAACCGTAGATATCGCCAATCGCTTGAAGGGTCATCTCCTCTCCTTCAGCAATGCCGTAGCGATATCTAACGATTTCAAGAAGTCTATCCCATTTGGGATTATCAAACACTTTACTCAATCCATCCACGAATTTATTGAGATAGTCCTCCAAGTGGTGTCGTTTTATCAATTGGATTCCCTCCTCCTCAATGCCTTCGACTCGCAGGAAGTCACTAATGAAACGAGGCTCCCCGTAAATAGTCTCCAACAGCTTATTGATGCCTTTTAACCTAGCAAGGTTTCCTCTGACAGGGTATGTGACCTTAAGTATTGAGTTCTTGCCAGATTGTGGCTGTGTTCGGCCTTGGGACTTAGGCCGTTTGGACTGGGCCGGCGGTCTGGATAAGGGGGCTTGCTGATGTGGAGGAGGTGGGGGCGGAGTCGAACGTAGCCATGATTTGCGCTCTCCACCCCGGCGGCCATATCGCCTTTCTTCCTTACCGATCCGCGCGCAGCGGTAGCACACGCCATCGGCCCAATCTGGGATGATATTCCCACACCTTGGACATATTCTCATCTTCACGCCCCTTTCGAGAATCCAAAGCCTTATTCTAAAAAACGCCAAAGAAGGACTTACGAGAGATGATCTGGCGGCAGGTACTACATTATATCACACTTGAGAGAGGAGTACAAAAGGATTTGAACTTTCGCCCCTGTCTCAAGGTATAGATTGAGGAGAGCCGCCCCTTAAGCCGAAGTGATCGCCACTACCATTTTCCGCCAAATGCTGGTATAATGTACCCTGGCATACACGCTTGGCCAAAGACCATCACCCGAGAGGAGCACAAAATCATGCAAGACGTCCAAGCTACTGCCGAGAAGGTCATCGAGAACGTGGAGAAGGTCATCATCGGCAAGCACGAGGAGATCAAGCTCACCCTGGTGGGCTTGCTCTGCCGTGGACACCTGCTCATCGAGGATGTGCCTGGCGTGGGCAAGACGATGCTGGCCAGGTCCATCGCCAAATCCATCGGCTGCACCTTCCGACGCATCCAGTTCACGCCGGATATGCTGCCCAGCGACGTGACCGGGGTATCGGTCTTCAATCAGAAGACGCGAGAGTTCGAGTTCCGGCCCGGCCCGGTGATGGCCCAAATCGTCCTCACCGACGAGATCAACCGCGCCACCCCCAAGACCCAGTCAGCCCTGCTGGAGGCCATGCAGGAGCAGCAGGTCACGGTGGATGGGGTCACTTACCCGATCCCTGAGCCTTTCCTCGTCCTGGCCACGCAAAACCCCATCGAGTACGAAGGCACCTTCCCCCTGCCCGAGGCCCAGTTGGATCGCTTCATGATGCGCATCAGCCTCGGCTACCCCAGCCCTGAGGACGAGATAGCCATCCTCGATTCTCAGCAATACGTGCACCCCATCGAGACCCTCGAGCAGGCGATAGACGTCCGAGAACTGCTGGACGCTCAGGAGAAGGTCAAAGAGGTTTATGTAGACCTCCTGGTCAAAGAATACATCGTGAGCCTGGTGAACGCCACCCGCGACCACCCCGATGTTTACCTCGGGGCCAGCCCGCGCGGGAGCCTGTCTCTCTACAAAACCGGTCGAGCGCGCGCCGCCCTCCTGGGACGCGACTACGTCATTCCCGATGACATCAAGGCCCTGGCCATAACTGCCCTGGCCCACCGTCTGATCGTCAGCCCCTCGGCTCGCATCAAAGAGGTTGATCCCAGAGCTGTGATCGAGGAGGCCCTCGAATCCGTACCCGTGCCCGGCGCCCGAGTCCGCGTACGATAGAAAGAGGGGCACATATACAAATTGGGGGAATACTGGAAAAAGAGCATGTCCAGCGCCGGCCGAGTAGGAGCGAAGCGACGTATCGAGGCCAAGCGGGTTCCCCGTAGAGCCGCTCGCTTGATTTCGATACGCTTTGCTACTCAATCGGCGCTCGCTCCCCCAAGTTTTACATACGCCCTAGAAAGAGCCCAATCCTATGACTAAAACAAACCTGGTTCTACTCCACGCGCCCAGCGTCTATGACTTCCGCCAGGAATCCATCCTCTACGGCCCGGTTAGCGACGTGGTACCATCCACCACCGTGTTCGAGATGTACCCCATCGGCTTCACCACCCTGGCCGAACACCTGGAGCGGCACGGCCTGCGGGTGCGCATCGTCAACCTGGCGGTGCGCATGTTGAACGACGCCAGGTTCGACGTGGAGAAGCAGATTCGCCGCCTTCACCCCGACGCCTTCGGCATTGACCTCCACTGGCTGCCCCACGCTCACGGGGCCATAGAAGTAGCCAACATCGTCAAGAAACTTCACCCCCGCACCCCCGTCATCTTCGGCGGACTTTCGGCCACTTATTATCACCAAGAGCTGATGGATTATCACGCAGTAGATTATGTCATACGAGGCGACTCCACCGAGGAACCGCTGCGGCAACTGATGCACTGCATCATAGAAGGCAGCGAACCCGACGAAGTGCCCAATCTCACCTGGCGGGATGGCCAGGGACGAGTACAAGTTAACCCTCTCACCTACAGCCCCGAAACCCTGGATCACCTCCTCATGGACTACAGCTATGTGGTCAGGGCCGTGGCTCGCTACCGCGACCTGGCCAACTTCGTCCCCTTCCAGCGCTGGCTGGGATATCCCATCACCGCCGCCCTCACCTGCCGGGGCTGCCTCCACAATTGCCTGACCTGCGGCGGCTCGGCGCAGGCCTTCCGCGAATTCTACGGGCGGGCCAAGCCAGCCTACCGCTCCCCTGAGGCGCTGGCCCAGGACATCAGAAACATCCAGCGTTTCAGCAAGGGGCCCATCTTCGTGCTGGGCGACATCCGCCAGGCCGGGATAGAGCACGCCGAGCGTTTCCTGAAAGCTATCGAGGGTTTCGATGGCCAGTTGATGCTGGAGTTCTTCGGGCCAGCCTCCCGCGACTTCCTGCAAAAGCTGGGGAAAGCAGCGCCCAACTTCGTGCTGGAGATCTCGCCGGAGTCCCACAGCGAGGAGGTGCGCCGCACCTTTGGCCGGCCTTACTCCAACGAGGAGTTGGAGGACACCATCGGCTATGCCCTGGAGGCCGGCTGCCAGCGGCTGGACCTCTTCTTCATGATCGGCCTGGCCAAGCAGACTTACCAGACGGTCATGGGGACCGTTGATTACTGCGACCATCTGCTGCGACGCTTCAACAAGCCCGCCGAGCGCACCTCTTATGTACACCCGTTTATCTCGCCCCTGGCTCCCTTCCTCGACCCCGGCAGCCTGGCTTTCGAGCAGCCAGAGGCCCACGGCTATCGGCTTTTCCATCGCAGTCTGGAAGAGCACCGCCGCGCGCTCCTGCAGCCTAGCTGGAAGTACGTCCTCAATTACGAGACAGAGTGGATGAACCGGGGCGAGATCGTGGCCAGCACCTACGAGGCGGGGCTGCGCCTCAACTCCATCAAGGCCCGCCACGGCCTGGTTGATCGCCAGCGGGCCGAAGCGGTCGAGAAGCGCATCCAGAAGGCCATCCGTCTCATCAGGCAAATAGACGACATCGTGGGCATCCCCGACGAGAGGCGGCGCAAGAAGCTGCTGACGGCCCTCAAGCCTCAGGTGGATGCCGCCAACCTGTCCACCGTCTGTGACAAACGCGAGCTGGAGTTGCCCCTGGGGTTGCTCAAGCTGGACATACCCAGGGCAGCCTTGCTCCTCTTGAGCGACCTGGTGGCTAAGACGACCAGGGGAGTCAGAAGAGCAGTAAGCTACCCTGCTACGGAGGGGCGTCCTCGCCCCGATTTCGTGGCCGAGCCACCCTTGGACCAGGGCGGGGACGCCCCTTGATAGCAGTTGTGTATCTTCTCAATATTTGGGGGGAAAGGGGTGCATGTGGGCATAGCGAGCATCATCCGCCGGTTGAGTAGACCTTCAGGTCGTATCGAAACCCAGGATGCGAGCGGGGCTACCGACAACCCGCTTGGCCTGGTTTCGACAGGCTCAACCCAAGGATACGTCGCTTGTTTCGATACGCCTGCGGCTACTCAACACAAGCCGCTCCTACTCGACCGGCGCTGGATTTGTCCTCCCCCGACTTTTTGAGAAGATACGCAGTTGAGGTGTTGAGTAGCAGTTGAGGTGTTGAGTAAATGAAAGCCAATCGCCTAGTTTTCCTCCTGGGACTGGCCTGCCTGATAGCGGCCCTTGCTACAGGACGGGATCTGTTTTACAACCTGACCTATCTTATCGCTGCCATAATCGTGCTCTCCTATCTCTGGACCTGGACAAGCATCCACTGGGTGCGCGTTGCCCGTCACCTGTGGGCCAAGAAAGCTGAGGTGGGCAAGACCTATGAGGAGAGATTCGTAGTGCGCAACACCAGCCTCCTGCCCAAGCTATGGCTGGAAGTCCGTGATCATTCGGAGCTGCCTGACCATCAAGCCAGCCAGGTGCTCAACTCGTTCGGAGCACGAAAAGAACGAGGCTGGACAGTCAGGACCCTATGCCGGCAGCGAGGCCGCTTCACTTTGGGACCCGTTACCCTGACCACCGGCGATCCCTTCGGCCTGTTCAGGATGCAGCGCGAGTTGTCCCAGACCTCAACCATAATCGTCTACCCGGCCATCGTTGAGCTGGCGGCCTTCGCCACCCCCAGCGGGCAACTGCCGGGAGGAGAGGCCCTCCACCGCCGCACCCATTATGTCACCACCAACGTCCGCGGAGTGCGGGACTACGTGCCGGGTGACAGCTTCAACCGCATTCACTGGCCCTCCACGGCCCGCAAGGGACAGTTGATCGTCAAAGAATTCGAGCTGGACCCCCTGGCCAACGTCTGGCTTTTCCTGGATATGGACAGATCGGTCCAAGCGGAGTTGGAATGGAAGCCCGTTCTCAAACGGCGCGAGCCGGCCCTTCTTTGGACCAAGCGGCCCGGGCTGGAGTTGGCCCCCTCCACCGAGGAATACGGCGTGACCGTCACCGCCTCCCTGGCCAAGCATTTCATCGTCCGCAACCGGGCGGTAGGGATGGTGTCCTACGCTCAGCGGCGCGAAGTGATTCCCGCCGACCGAGGCGAGCGCCAGCTCTCCAAGATCCTGGAGACTTTGGCCGTGATCAAGGGTGTGGGAAAGATACCGCTGGCCCAGGTGCTGGCTGCTGAGGGCATGCACCTCGGGCGAGGCACCACAGCTATCGTCATCACCTCTTCCCCCGATAAGAATTGGGCCCTTGCTTCGCGCCACCTGGAGCAGCGGGGCTTGAGAGTGATCGCCGTGCTCGTCGCGCACGACAGCTTCGGCGGGGAGTGGGGAATGGAGGAAGTGACAGCCGAGCTGGCCGCCAGCGGCGTCCCCACCTACCTGGTGAGGGAGGGCGACGATCTAGCGGAGGCCCTGAGCCAGAGAGCGTGGTGCGTCATCGAGCGGCCTCGCTATCTCTCGAGGAGGTGAGCGAGACATGAGCCTCCCGAACATGGCCCGTCTGGAGAAGGCAATGCCAGAGACACCAGAAAAGCCCAAACCAGTTACCCTACGCGACGGCACGGCGGTGACCATCCGGCCCATCCGCCCGGACGATGCACCCCGCCTGCAAGCGCTCTTCGACCGTCTCTCGCCGGAGAGCATCGCCTTTCGTTTTCTGGGGCAACCCAAAGAGCTGCCGTACGAACAAGCCAGGCGACTGGCCAACGTGGACTACCGGAAGCGGATGGCGCTGGTGGCCACGCGCGAGCAAGGCAGTGAAGAACACATCATAGCCGTGGCGCGCTACGCAGTGGATCCAGCAGGCCAGCCCGACCTGGCCGAAGCCGCGATTGTGGTCGAAGACGAGTATCAGAAGCGGGGGCTGGGAACGCTCCTGCTGAGCCGGCTGGTGGCCTATGCCCAGGCGCACGGTATCCGCACTTTCATGGCTACAGTCCGCCAGGACAATATCCAGATCATGCGATTTGTTCGGCACAGCGGACTGCCGGCCGAGAGCACGCTGGAGGCAGGGGTATGGGAGATCGTGGTGAAATTGGAGCCGGAGGCTGAGCACTGAGATGTTGCAAGCCACATCAATCGAAAAACTCCCCGGTTGGCCGATGCGCCGGGGAGTTTTTGGTGTGTGTGCACTCCGGCAGGCTGGCAGTGTTGCAAGAATGGACAAAACGTGGTAAGATTATGACATCGGTTCGACTGAGCACCGAGGCTCTGTAGCCGTGTTTTCGGCGCGTGATTTGAGAAGGGATGAAAGAGGGAAAGCCACCTGCGTCAACCGCGCAGGTGGCTTTTTTGTTGTTGCCAAAGGAGGCGAAATGTGGTATAGTATGCTTGGCAGCATAATCAAACACGAGGTTGACCAGGAGGTAAAGATGAGTGAAGCGAATGTGCTCACAATTGAATATTCCCCCGAAGTGCTTTGGGCTATGCAACAAGCTCCCGACGAATTTGAAACCCAGGCTCGCTTCTTGCTGGCTATAAAGCTGTACGAGATCGGCAGGCTCAGCACGGGGCTGGCCGCCCGACTGGCAGGTGTGCCCAGGGTTACCTTTATGTTCCTGCTGGGCCGATATGGCCTTTCCCCCTTTGGCGAGGCTGCCGACGAACTGAAAGGAGACTTGGACAATGCGCGTCGGGCCAGTCATCATCAATAATACCCCCCTGGTGGCCTTGTGGGTCCTGGGCCGTCTGGACCTATTGCGAGAACTCTACGACGAGGTCTTGATTCCTCAGGCGGTCTACGAGGAATTCGTGGCCACCGAGCGCGCAGTACGCCAGGCGGCGCTGGAAAACGCCCCCTGGATTAGGCCCGTTTCGCTGACAAACCCTCAACGCGCCCGGGTGTACATTGGGCTTGATCTGGGAGAGGCAGAGGTACTGGCGTTGGCGGAAGAACGCGCAGCGCGACTGGTCATCATAGATGAACTCAAGGGTCGCCGATACGCTCAACGCCTGGAGATGCCGCTGACTGGCACACTGGGGCTGCTGTTGTTAGCCAAAGAGAGAGGACTGCTTGCTAACTTGGCTCCCCTGCTGGTGGAATTGCAAGAGGCGGGTCTCTATCTCGGTGCGTCTCTGATTGACAGAGTTCTCCGGTTGGCGGGAGAAAAGTGATCCATACCGATGAGCACCGAAGCTCTGGAGTCGTGTTTGCGGCGCATAGTTTGCAAAGGGCTGAAAGAGAAAAAGCCGCTTGTGTCAACCGCACAAGTGGCTTTTTGCATGTGCCAAAGGAATTGGTCACCTGACCAACAAAAAGATTGAACACCTGTCCAATGCAGAAATCCCCCAGCAGGCCGATGCGCAAATTAGCCATTTGTGGTATAATATGGGGGAAATAAGTCCGAAGGAGAAAATAGCATGACTGAGACAGCTATTCGTATTGAGAACCTCACCCGCGACTTCGAGACGGTGCGAGCAGTGGACGGCCTCTCGCTGGAGGTGCCAGCCGGCATCATCTTCGGATTCCTGGGCCACAACGGCGCGGGCAAGACGACCACCGTGCGGCTGCTCAACGGAGTGCTTGCGCCCGACGATGGCACAGCCCGCGTGCTGGATCTCGACCCCGTGCGCGACGGGCCGGCCCTGCGCCGGCGAACCGGCGTGCTGACCGAGACCCATTCGCTGGACGAGCGGCTGACCGCCCGCGAGAATCTTCTCATCTACGCCGACCTGTACGGCGTGCCTCGCGCCGAGGTCCCCCGCCGGGTGGAGGAGTTGCTGGCGACCTTCGAACTGGCCGACCGGGCCGACGAGCCGGTGGGTGGTTACAGCACAGGGATGAAGCAGCGGTTAGCCCTGGCCCGCGCCCTGCTCCACGAGCCGGAGCTCCTTTTCCTCGACGAGCCAACGGCCGGCCTGGACCCGGTGGCCGCCCGCCGCGTCCGCGAACTGATCGCCCGCCTGAGCCGTGAGGGAGGGCGCACGGTGTTCCTCTGCACCCACAACCTGGCCGAGGCGCAGCAGTTGTGCGACCGGGTGGCCGTGTTGGAGCACGGGCGGTTGGTGGCCTTGGGCGCTCCCGCTGAACTGGCCCGCCGTCTGTGGCGCGGCCTGCGCCTGGAGATCGAACTGACCCCCGCAAGCGCACCCGCCGCGCTGGAGGCCCTGCGGGCTATGCCAGGGGTGGGCGAAGTCGAGTGGGACGCGCCCGTCGCCACTGCCCGGGTGTCCGACCGCGAGGCTATCCCCGACCTGCTGGCGGCGCTGGTGGCGGCCGGCGGGCGGGTCTACCGGGTCAGCCCCCGCGAGCCGACTCTGGAAGACGTCTATTTTGCCCTGCACGGTGATATGAACGCGAAATCCGACGAAAGAAAAAAGGAGGTGCTGCTGTGAACTGGCGTGCTATCAGAGCCATCGTCCGCAAAGACCTGAAGGTCGTCGCCCGCAGCAAGGGCGTGCTCTTGCCGCTGATCCTGGTGCCGATGATCATGCTGGTGGTCCTACCGGGGCTGGTTGTCCTGGCTCCGGCTGCTACCGATCTGCTGGTCACGCCGCTGGCCGGGATGGACGGGTTCATCGCCAACATGCCGCCCGGCCTGCAGGCTGAACTGGCCGGTCTGGACGAGGCCCAACGCCTGGTCGTGCTGCCCCTGGTCTACTTCCTGGCCCCGATGTACCTGATCATCCCCCTGATGGTGGCCAGCGTCATCGCCGCCGACAGTTTCGCCGGGGAGAAGGAGCGCAAGACGCTGGAGGCGCTGCTCTACACTCCCACCACTGACCAGGAACTCTTCCTGGGCAAGGTGCTCTCCGCCTGGCTGCCGGCGCTGGGGGTAGCGCTGGGGGGCTTTGTGATCTACGGGCTGGTGGCCAACCTGGCCGCCTGGCCGGTGATGGGGCGGGTCTTTTTCCCCAACCGTATGTGGGTTGTGCTGGTGCTATGGGTAGCACCGGCGGTGGCCGGGCTGGGGTTGGGTACGATGGTGCTGGTCTCTAGCCGGGTGTCGGGTTTCCAGGAGGCGTATCAGTTGGGAGGCGCCGTCGTCCTGCCCATCCTGTTGCTGGTGATCGGCCAGGCGACGGGGGTGATGTACTTTAACGTGGGGTTGGTGCTACTGCTCGGCCTGCTGCTGTGGGTGGTGGACGCGGTGCTGCTGTGGTTTGGCGGACGCACCTTTCGCCGGAGCGACCTCATCGCCCGGTTGTGATGAAAACCTGCATCTCCCCTGGTCACCTGACCAGGCTCAAAACTGCCCGGCATCTGGTGCCGCGCCCGCGCTTGATTCTGGGCTGAGGGAAAGGATCAAGAGATCAATAACAGAAAGGAGTACAAGATCATGAATCACACCAAAGTTCTGAAACAAGCCTGGCGTACAGTTTGGAACTACCGCGCACTGTGGATCTTCGGCTTCATCCTGGCGCTGACCGCAGGCGGAGGTGGCGGAGGAGGAGGTGGCGGGGGCAGCAGCACCAACTGGGGATACAGCCTGGAAAGGCTTCCACCCAGAGCGGTGAACACGCTGATTGCCATTGGCATCGTGCTGGCGTGCCTGATCGTCCTCCTGATCATCGTGGGGGCGATAGCACGCTACGTGGCGACGACGGCCCTGATACGGATGGTGGACGACCACGAGGAGACGGGCCAGAAACGCAGCGTGCGCCAGGGGTTCCGAATGGGCTGGTCACGCAGCTCATTTCGTCTCTTCCTGATTCAACTGGTAATCGGCCTGCCAACCGCCGTGGCGTTTATCCTGCTGTTCGCCCTGGCGCTGGCCCCCCTGCTGCTGTGGACGACGAAAGCCAGGGCCGCCGGAGTGATCGGCACAGTGGCCACCGTTGGCCTGTTTATCCCCGTCATCTTGCTGGCCATCGTCGTCGGCGTGGTGCTTTCAGTACTGATGAAGTTCTTCTGGCGGGCATGCGTGCTGGAGGAGTTGGGGGTCACTGAAGCGATTCGCCAGGGCTACGCTGTCGTGAGGCAGAACCTGAAAGATGTGGGGCTCATGTGGCTGATCACGGCCGGCCTGCGCATCGGCTGGGCGATAGCGATGATCCCCGTTGTGTTGTTGCTGCTAGTGGTGAGCGGAGCGCTGGGAGGGCTGTTGGCGCTCCTGGCCGGCGGGCTGACCGGGCTGGCTTTTGAGGGCGCGGCGCCGTGGATCGTGGGAGGCGTGGTGGGCATCCCCGTCTTCATCCTGGTGCTGGTAGCGCCGCTGTCATTCCTGGGTGGGCTGTTCGAGGTGTTCCTGTCCAGCACGTGGACGCTGACCTACCGGGAACTGCGCGCCAAAGAAGTACCGATAGCGTGATGAAGACAACCCTCTAAGAGGGTGTTTGTAAAGTTATGTAAAAGTTGCATATCTAGCCCACTTGTGGCAAAATTGGGGCATGAACAGAAAACCATACCCCAGTGATTTGAACGATGTCGAGTGGCTCATTCTGGAGCCACTTATTCCACCAGCTAA
>JAUWOY010000059.1 GCA_030611885.1 Chloroflexota bacterium
TTGTTGCTGTCGTACCCGCGTTCTCCCTTTACCTCCGTGGTTTTGACGCTTTGGCTGTCAATGATCGCGGCACTGGGTTCGGTTTCACGACCAGCTTCCTGGCGCACAGCTTCACGCAAGGCATCGTTCATGGCTTCCCACACACCCTCTTTGAGCCAGGAGCGGAAATAGCCGTAGACTGTTTGCCAGGGAGGAAAATCATGAGCCAACATGCGCCAGGCGCAGCCACTTCGCAAAACATAGAAAATGGCATTGACAATTTCTCGCATGTTTACCCTTCGGATACGACCTCCTCTTTTAGCTAGTGGAATAAGTGGCTCCAGAATGAGCCACTCGACATCGTTCAAATCACTGGGGTATGGTTTTCTGTTCATGCCCCAATTTTGCCACAAGTGGGCTAGATATGCAACTTTTACATAACTTTACAAACACCCTCTGAACAGGCGAAAGGGACTAACCAGCCGACAGTTCCCGGGGCGTGGTGTACATAGCGACGATGTTCTCCAGGGGTGTGTCGGCCTGGATGTAATGGGCCGAAGCGCAGATGTAGCCCCCGCCCCGGCCCAGCACCCGGCAGCGTTCCTGCACTTCGGCTTGCACTTCCTGGGGCGCGCCCCTGGGCAGAGTCCGCTGGATGTCAACAGCGCCATAGAACGACAGGCGGCCACCGAACTCTCTTTTAATGCGAGCTGCGTCCATGCCAGCCGCCCTGGGCTGCAAGGGGTTGAGCACGTCAATGCCCAGCTCATCGGCCAGGGCTCCGATCAGGGGATAGATCGCTCCGCAGGAGTGGTACATGATCTTGACCGGAAAGCGACGGATGGCCGCGTTCAGCCGCAGGTGACGGGGCAGAACGAGCTCCCGCCACATCGCCTCCGAGATGAGCAAGCCCTGCTGGGTACCCATGTCATCGTAGGTGTAGACCATATCAATGCCCCGTCTGCATACGGCGGCCGCCTCCAGCACACGGGTCACGTTGGCGATGTAAAGGCCGGTGTAGCAATCCATGATGGCGCAGGCTATCTCCGGTTTGACCACCAGGTCCATCAAGAACTGCTCGAAGCCGCGCAGCCCCCACGACCACTCGAAGATGCCCCCCACCTCGTAGCAAAGCCAGTATTCCGTCCCCCGGTTGAGCGCCTGAATCTTATCTTTCAGGGTACTGACATCCCAATGCTCCGTTGGGGGCCAGCCCGGCCAGCTCTCCACCTCGGCTACCGTCTGGACATCGGCCAGGGGATGGCCAGCATACTCCTCGTAGGTGCAGAATTCGTTGGATACCGAGCGGCGGTGGGCGCCGAAAGCGTCGTAATAGCTGCCGTCCTCCTGTGCGATGGGCGCCGGCCCCACGTAATCGGTGCGCACCCAGCGGCAGTCAACGCCCAGCAGACGCAGCACATCTGCATCGTCGTCTGTATCCAGATAGCGGCGCAGCGCGGCCCACACCTCAGGCACGGCCCAGAAATCGAAGGGTGTCCGATCAGGCTCCTCGTGGTGCAGGGCCATCTCCACCCGCTGGCGTGGAGTGATGGAGGCCTCTTCTGTCTGGCCATAGTGTGCTTCCAAAATAGCCCGCGCTTCGGCGGGCTCTGTGGGTAGACGATCCATATTTCTAATTTCTAATTTCTAATTTCCAAGCCCTACTGCTTCTCATACGGCAGCCCATCAGCGGCGGGCGGGATGGCCCGGCCAACGACCCCGGCCAGCACGATCATGGTCAGGATGTATGGCGCCATCTGCAAGAACTCTGGAGGCAGCGCTACTTGCAGGACGCTCTGCATCTTGCCCTGTATCGCATCGGCAAAGCCGAACAAAAGCGCGGCCAGGAAGCTGCCCACCGGTGTCCATCTGCCGAAGATCATCGCCGCCAGGGCGATGAACCCCTGTCCGTGGGTCATGTTGTCCTCGAACTGACCCAGGCCCAGCGAGAAGTACGATCCGCCGATGCCAGCGATGAGCCCCCCGATGATCACGTTGATGTAGCGCATGCGAATCACGTCAACGCCGACCGTATCGGCAGCGCGCGGGTGCTCGCCCACCGACCGGGTTCTCAGCCCCCACGGGGTGTAAAATATGATAAACGTGACTATCACCACCAGGACGAGCATGATGAACACGGTCGGGTTGTTTTCGAAGAACTTGCCCACTATCGGCAGATCAACCAATACCGGGATGCGCATGTTGGCAATGGGGCCTGGGCTGTTCAGATCGGCCGGCGACAAAATGCGGAGCTTCAGGTATCGCGTGGCTCCGGCGGCCAGGATGTTGATCACCGTGCCGCTGATGATCTGGTCCACCTTGTAAGTCACGGACAAGACGGCGTGCAGCACGGCTATAATTCCACCTGTAAGGACAGCGGCTAACATCCCGATCCAGTGATTGCCAGACAGAGAAGTGGCGGCGATGGCTGCGAAGGCTCCAAAGAGCATCATGCCCTCAATGGCGATATTCACCACGCCAGCTCGTTCGCAGAACACGCCGCTCAGAGCACCTAAAGTCAGCGGAGTGGCCGCCGTGAGGGTGGTATGTAGCAAGCCCGGCAGATTGAGCTCCTTGCCACTGGTGAGGGCGATCAGGAACGAGGCCACCATCAAGAAGCCCGCCGCCCCCAGCAATACCCCTGTCGAGCGGAACCCTCGGTAAAGCTGCCAGCCGCCCACGAAGAAGCACAGGGTACCCAGGGCGTACAACGTGGCCTGGGAAGGCGGCGCAAACAGCGTCCCAATCTTCTCGTCAAAGAAAGTCGCCACCTCACCGCTCTCCAGGGACAGCGCAGCCACAGCGATGATGATCAGACCGATGATCATGCACACGACGCCGAGGACTTTCTCCCTGGTCAGAATCTCGCGCCATTTTTCGGACATGCTTGTTCTCTCCTACCTAGAGGATTGCTTCGGCGCAAGCAGCGCGCCTCCTCAGAAACTTGTGATGTCATTGCGAGCCGAAGGCGAAGCAATCCCCACCTCGCAAATTGGAGATTGCTTCGGCACAAAAACCGTGCCTCGCAATGACACTTGTGCTTAGCCGCCCCAACCACGGGTGATCATGGCCGGCCCTAGCTCCTCTCTCTCAGTGCGCAGCCGATAGATGCCCCGGATGATAGCCGGTGCGGCGATGAAGACGATGACCATAGACTGCACGATAGAGGTGATCTCCAGGGGAATGCCTGCTATGGACATCATCCGCGTGCCACCAGCCCGTAACACCCCGAACAATAGGCTGGCCAGCACCACGCCCAGCGGGTGACTGCCACCCAGCAGGGCCAGGGCAATGGAGTCAAAACCGTAACCGGCCGAGAATCCTAGCGTCATGTTGTGGGTGAGCCCCAGCGACTCACTGGCCCCAGAGAGACCGGCCAAGGCCCCGCTGATTAACATGGCCAGCACGATGTTCCGCTTGATGCTGATGCCGCCGTAGCGCGCCGCGTCGGGGTTAGCGCCTACCGTGCGCATCTCAAAGCCCCAGGTCGTCTTCCACAGAAACCAGTAGACGAATACGGCCGCTGCCAGGGCCAGTATCAGGCCGGCGTGCAGGCGGAGCGGATGAGAGAAGAATCGAGGCAACTCCGCTGTAGGCAGGATGTCCGGAGTGCGGTGAGTACCCTGCGCCTTTTCCAGCGGCTCTCTCAGCAGATACTCGATCAGGCGGAAGGCAATCCAATTCATCATAATGGTATTGATCACTTCGTGAGCTCCGGTCCAGGCTTTGAGCAGGCCGGGGATCGCGCCCCATATCCCAGCGCCCAACGCTCCAGCCATCACCGCCAGCGGCAGGTGAATGTAGGCTGGCATACCAGTGACCTTGTAGCCGACGACGACCGCGCACAACCCGCCGACGACGAACTGCCCTTCCGCACCAATGTTGAACAATCCGGCCCGGAAGCCTAGAGCCACGGACAGACCGGCCAGGATGTAGGGTATGGACCTGGTGATGCTCTCCGACAGGGGGCGTACTGCGGAGCGGAGGGACCCGGCATCCCCTTCTACGATCCAGCTCTCCAGCCCAGCCGTGATTTTAGACGGACTGCCTAACGCTCCTTCGAACAGAGACCGGTATGCCAGGCTTACCGCATCCCAGGCATGACGCAGCACGGTGGCTGGGTCCTCAAAGAAGTTGCCGGCAGATTGGAGAACCAGCGGGTCGGTCAAGGCGATGACGAAGGAACCGATGATGAGCGCTGTCACCACTGCCAGAACGGGGACCACCGTACCTCGCAGCCAGGCGAAAGAGGCGTTCCTGATGGTCACCAGGGCAAACGCCATCAGCACCAGAACGCCCAGCAGGGGTAGAATGAACGTTATCCCGCTTTTGCTGATGAAGATGCCGGCCAGGGCCAAAATGATCAGAACGAGCAACACGCCCCACACCCACAGCAACAGCCGCTGCCGCCCCCCTTGTTCAACAGGTGATTTCACATCCTTATCGCTCAATGGCTTTCCTCCTGCTTCTGTGCCCCAGCCATCCACAGACCCAATTCCTCGCGCGTTGCCTGGGCAGCGTCTACGGTGTACACAATCTTGCCCTCGTACATCACAGCGATGCGATCCGACAGGCTCATGATCTCATCCAGTTCGGCGGAGACCAGCAGCACGGCCGTTCCCTGATCGCGTTTCTCGACCAGCCGCTTATGAATATACTCAATGGAGCCAACGTCCAGACCGCGCGTGGGCTGGGCGGCGACGAGCAGCCGGATGGGTCGGGATAGCTCGCGGGCCACGATCAACTTCTGTTGGTTGCCGCCCGACAGATTGCTCGCCGGCA
This sequence comes from Chloroflexota bacterium, assembly GCA_030611885.1. Lineage (GTDB taxonomy): Bacteria > Chloroflexota > Anaerolineae > VGOG01 > VGOG01 > JAUWOY01. Next base: position 4,762 of record JAUWOY010000059.1, read on the forward strand.
GGAATATCGAAGGGGTGCGAATGTCAAAAAGATCAACCAGGTTATCGGCCTGCTTGAACACCTCCTGATCGTTGATCACAACGCCTTTGGCAAACGGAGGCTTATAATAGGTGCACAGCACCAGATTGTCACACACCGGATAGGTGAGGACCAAACCATCCCCCTGCCGATCCTCCGGTATGTGAGCCGTGCCCAGCTCGATAACCTGGCGTGGGGTGGCGTGGGTGGTCTCCGTGCCCGTGATCCAGACGTGGCCTCCCGTGGCCGGTCGCAGCCCAGTCAATACCTTGACGAGCTCGGTCTGACCGTTGCCCTGCACCCCGGCGATGCCCAGAATCTCACCAGCGCGTACTTCAAAGGTGACGCCTCTGACCACCGGCACGTGACGGTCGTCCTCGGTATGTAAGTCCTCGACCGTGAGAATGACCTCCTTCGGCTGGGCTGATTCTTTCGTCACCGTCAGGATGACCTCACGCCCGACCATCATGGCCGCCAGGCTAGTTTCTGTGGCCTGGGCCGGGGTGGTCTCGCCCACCAGCCGGCCATCGCGCAGGACGGCGATCCGGTCGGCTACAGCCAGGACCTCTTTCAACTTGTGAGTGATAAATACAATGGACTTGCCTTGCTTGACTAGTCCGCGCATGATCTCAAACAGTTCGTCGGACTCCTGGGGGGTGAGCACGGCCGTCGGCTCGTCCAGGATAAGGATGTCGGCCTGGCGATAGAGGGCCTTGACGATTTCCACCCGTTGTTGGGCGCCCACCGACAGGTCCTTTATGTAGGCCGTAGGGTCCACGTCCAGCCCGTACTGGTGGGAGATGCGGCGCACCCGCTCGGCATCGGTCTTCAGGCCGAGCGGCACCAACTCAGTAAGCCACACCAACACTTCCAGAAGAAGTAGGTACACCCCCAGGATGGCCCACAGGCCGAGGTAGATCAGAGACGGGTAGGCCAACAGCCTGAAGACAAAGCCAGCGACGCTGATCACCACAGCAGTCAGGCCAATGGCTGATGCGCCTCTTCCCAGCACGAAAGTAGCAGCAACCACCGCTCCGAGATTCGCAAGACTAGCCTGCCATTTTTGGGGCCAGGGTAGCAGCCGCCGGCGAGCAATGAGGAAGTAGTAGGCCAGAGCACCGATGGCATTGCCCGCCAAGACGATGGCTATCCAGGCCGCTTTGGCGCCCCTGCCGGTTTCCCGGAAAGACTCTGCGGGCTTTCTGAGGCAATCAATCAGCACAGGCATCCAGACCAGGCTGAGCAGGAAAGCGAGTATCGCCGCTGTGGTCTGGCCCAGGAGAATAAACAAAGACTCGACGCCAAACAGGATCAGACAAACCAGCGCCCACCCGAGCGCCGATAGACTGGTACGATATAACTGAGGGGCTGCGTGCTGGAAGTGGGGCAGGGGATTGATGGTCCGCAGGAAGTGGCGTGACCGTCGCGCGGCGATGGTCAGATTCACGCCGAACAGCTTCTGCGTCTCGTTGCCTAACGCTATGTTCTCGGCGACAGTCATCACGGGGATGAGCATGAAGTGCTGGTGTACCATTCCGATGCCGTGGGCAATGGCATCATTAGGGGAGTGAATGTGCACTTCTTGCTCGTTGAGGAAAATTTGGCCTTCGTCTGGGGTGTAGAGACCGTACAGGACATTCACCAGAGTGGTCTTCCCCGCCCCGTTTTCGCCCAGGAGGGCGTGGATTTCCCCCTGCTCCAGCGTCAGGTCAATGTGATCGTTGGCCAACACGCCGGGAAAAGCTTTGGTGATCCCGCGCAGTTCGAGGACGGTGGGCATGAGATTCTCCTTGACTAGACGAATCGCTCTCGCACCTCGGCGCTGACGTAGTCGAGGATGGCCACGGTGATGGCGATGAACCAGACGGCGATGCCCGCCGAACGGTAGTCCAGCAAGCGGATCCACTGGATGAGTAGGAAGCCGATGCCGCCGCCGCCCACCGCGCCGATGATGGTGGACATGCGCACGTTGATGTCCCAACGGTAGATGGTGAAAGAGATAAAAGGCGGGAGTACCTGGGGGACCACCGCGTACATGATCGTCTGTAACCGGTTGGCGCCAGTGGCTGTGACCGCCTCGATGGGGCCGGGATCAATGCTCTCGATGCATTCCGAGTACAGCTTGCCCAGGGCCGCGATGCTGTGCACCGTGAGCGCGATCACGCCGGCAAACGGCCCCAATCCCACCCACAGCACGGCGACGATGGCCCAGATCAGCGGCTCGATGGAACGGACGATGTTGAGCACGGTGCGAACCAGGAAATAAATGGCCATCGTGATCCTGGAAGCACTCATCAGGTTGCGGGCAGCCAGGAAACTTACGGGAACTGCCAGGACGATGCCGAACAGCGTCGCTATCAGTCCCAGGAAGATCGTCTCCACCATCTTTTCGATGGCCAGCTTCAACTGCTGGCTGGGCATGAGTCCGCCCACTTCGCTGACCTGCCGCGCCTGGATCTGGTGGATCATAGTCCCTTTGGCCGCACTGGGGGGAATCAGACGATAGGGCATGGTGACCTTCAGCTCGAACGCCCCTTCGCCGTCGGTGACGGTTTTGAGATATTCCCCCTCTTGACGGATCCGGAATTCGTTGGTCATGGAGTCCTGCCACCAGATCTCCGTCTCCGTGTTCGGTTCGAAGCCCCGGCCCCGTAAGATCAGGGGTGTGCCCGGCACCATCTTGTATGCTTCATCCTGGTAGGATAGTTCGCCGCAGGTGGGCTCCGCCACCACGTAGGGCTGGCCGGATACCTCTTCCGAGAGCGGCGGGGGATTGTCGTCACAGGGCACGCCGATGTCGGCCACGCCCATGAGCACCCGCTCCTCCCGGATAAACGCTTTCTCCCACGGCCAGAGCACCTTGCTCATCGCTGGAAAGGCATCGTCGAACTCAGTGACCAGTTTGACGACGTTGATCTCGGTGATCTGCCAGCCCAGGGCGAAGAAAAGGATAATCACCAACATAAAAATGCCAGCGCCGGCGCGACGCCCCGGCCTGGCTTGTTGATACCCGTCCCAGGCGATCCACAGCCAGAGCACGACCACCCCAACCGTCAGGGCGGCCAGGAGGGGCTGTAAGCTGATGGCCTTGCGAAAGATGTTCAGCGCGCCCACTTCTCGCCGGGCCTCAAGGTTCATCCGCCAGGCCAGCAAGCCGACGCTGCTGACCAGACAGGCCAGCAGCAGCAGGCCGCGCCGGGCCTGTCGGGCCAGGATCTGGCCCAGGCCGGGGACGACCAGGGACAACAGCCCCGCCAGGGGGGGTGACACCCGGCTGGGCTGTACGGAAGCCTCTTCACCGTATCGTTTGTCGGCCATTATCAGATGCCTCCGTCCGTAAGCCCTGCACTGACCCGCTCTGCTTCCTCGCCGTAGATCTCCTTGAACTCCTCGTCGGTCATACTGCGAATATCCTCCCGCGAGCCTCGGTAAACCAACTCGCCATCGCGCAGCCCGATGACCCGCGAGGCGTAGCGCTGGATCAGGTCCAGATAGTGCAGGGTGCAGAGAATGGTAATCCCGTCCTCTTGATTGAGTCGCTCCAGGTGGCCCAGGAGGGAATGAGCCAGCACCGGATCGAGGCTGGCCACCGGCTCGTCAGCCAGGATCATGTGGGGATCCTGCATCAGCGCCCGGGCCACGCCCACCCGTTGCTGCTGCCCGCCGCTCAACTCGTCCGCCCGCTTGTGCGCCTGGTCGGCGATTCCCAACCGCTCCAGCGCCCGCATGGCGAGCTGATTGGCTTCAGGAGGAAAGTGATGGATCAGGCTGCCCCAGGGACTCACGTACCCCAACCGGCCGGCGAGGACGTTCGTCAGCACCGAGGAGCGCTTGACCAGGTTAAAATGCTGAAAGATCATCCCGATGTGGCGACGGATTTTGCGGAGCTGCTCTGACGAGGCTGCTGTCACATCTATCCCGTTCCAGATGATCTGCCCCTCGGTGGGCTCGATCAGCCGATTGATGCAGCGCAGCAAGGTGGACTTACCCGCGCCGCTCAGGCCGATGATGATCAGGAACTCACCATCCTGGACTTCGAAACTGAGGTCTCGCAGTGCTACTGTGCCGTCGTCGTAGACTTTGGTCAAATTCTTAACTTCTAGCATGTTTGCCCTCTATCTGTTGAGAAGGGGGGACGTGAGTCCCCCCTTCTCTTATGATCGGCCACTCTTCCTCGGGAACCGCAGATCAGCTTAGTCCAGGAGATCTTCGATGTCCAGGCCCGAAGCGCTGAGCACCTGGCGGAACGGATCGTAGAAAGTATCGTCCCGTTCGATCAGAGCGTTCCACTGGTAGGCTGTCTCGAGAGCCTCCTTGCCCTCGTCGGTCTCGACGATCTTCAGCAGGGCGGCGTTGATCCTGTCGCGCAGTGCTCGTGGGAAGCCTGTCACGTACTGCACGCCGTCGTTGGGGATGTCGATGGTGATGTGGAAGACGATGACCTGCTCCATCACGTCGGGATAGTCCGCCTCGATCCGCGTCCGGGCATCCACGTAGGTAGCACCGGCATCGCAATCGCCGCTGTAGACGGCGGCAGCGACCGCGTCGTGGCTGCCAGCGTTCACGAGCTCAGCTAGATCAGTATCGGGGTCAATCCCCGCGGCACGCATGGTGAGCATGGGGATGATCCAACCGCTGGCCGAGAGCGGGTCTACCAGGCAGAAGGTCTTGCCCTTCAGATCGGCGATGCTCTCGATGCCGCTGTCGGCGCGGGCGATGAGCTGGCCGTTGTAGGTGGGACTGCCATAGCGCACCGAGACCAGTTCCGCCTCCGCGCATCCTTTGTCGGCAGCCAGCACGTAGGCAAAGGTAGCCAGAGATGCCATGTGAGCCTTCGGTGGGTCGGCACACAGGGCCTCGATGACGCCGGCGTACTCGGTAGCCACGTTGGTCTCGATGACCAGCCCGGTTTCCTCGTAGATCAGGTCGGCGACTGCCTCAGCACCCGCCGCCACTCGCTCCATCTCGCCGGAGGGGACGAAGGACCAGATGATGGGGTTGTCCTCGGTCCCCAAGGCGACGGGTTCCTCACCCCAGCCAGTCCAGAGCGCACCGGTCATGATGTCCTTCTGGATCTGCTCCACGTCGGCCTTGATGTTGTCCGGCACCTTGTCCTCGAAGTCGTGGAGGGGACCAACGCCCACCCCTGCGTTCGCCAGGGTGCCGAAGTAGTCGGTGCCGCCCCCGAACTTGCCCACCACCATGTTCTTGATCACGGCAAGCACGGCCTTGTCCAGCCGCTTCACGGTGCTGGTCACCAGGATGTCCTTCTCGTTGGGCAGGGTGTAGTACTGATCCACGTCCACCCCAACGCCCCACTTCCCGCGCTCCTTGGCCGCCGTGATGCCGCCATTCCCGGTCTTGCCGCCCACGCCCATGATGATGTCCGCACCTTCATCAATGAGCGAGTTGGCCTGGACCTTGCCCTGGTCGGGGGCCTCGAAGTCGCCCACGTACACTCCGGTGAATCCAACGTCCTTGCCATACTTCTCGTTGTAGTAGTTCGTCCCGGCCTCGTAGGCGACGATGAATTCCTCCACCGGCGGAATCTGCATCCCGCCAATGTAGGCCACCACCGGGTCGTCAGGATCCAACTGGTCGGCCATGGCCGCCGCCAGGTAGCCCACCGGGAAGCTGGCCTCGTGCACGTTGAACAGGATGCCCTGCACGTTGGGCGTCACCTCACCCGTGGTGGCCCAGTCGAATGAGGAGAAATCCACGCCGGCGAAGTTGACATCGGGATACTCCCTGGCCATCTTGTGGGTGGCATCCATCAGCAAGAAGCCGACGGTGATGATCAAATCGTAGCCCTGCTCGGCGAACTCGGTGATGTTGTTCTCGTAGTCGGCCTGGGCCTGGGACTCCAGGAACTTGGCCTCGACGCCGAACATCCTCGCGGCGTCCTCCAAGCCCTTCCAGGTGTTCTCGTTGAAGCTGGCATCATCAATGCCGCCCACGTCGGACACCATGCCTACCTTGAACTTCGGCCCCTCACGCAAGGCGGTCATGAGATCGGCGGCTTCCTCCGGGCTGGGGATGAGGAACTTCCAGCCGGGATGGATCAGGCCAGGATCGGCGATGCTGGCGAAGCTCGCGTCTTCGACGTTCTTGGCGTTGGTGGCCATGACGATGGCGTGGTAAGCCGGGCCACTGCCCAGATACTTCTCCGCCAGGGTCCAGAGGTTGTCACCCAGCTTCACCGTGTAGGTCAGTTCCGCCTGGGCCGGCGGAGCAGCATTGGCCACACCGAGCCCCAGGCTCAGTAGCAGCGACAACACTACTAGTAAATTGACTCTCTTCTTAAACATTTGTTACCCTCCTCCTAATTTAGTAATTGTGATTGTTGGCTAATTGGCGGTTTCCACAGGTACTTGTCCAGTAGGCATCCCTCCTTTCGGTCGGTTAAAACGATCCGTCGGCACAACTAGCTCAGCCCTTTCGCTGCATCTCCGTCGCTGATACCCGCAGCTATTATAACCTGTTTTGTCAAAAGGCGCAAGCCTACTTCAGGCCCTATAGAAGTGGACTGGTGTCCACACTTCAATGAGTTTTCTTATCGGCCAAGCATCAGCAACGTTGCCTTACGTTTTCCCTATCTCTCAATGCGCAGTTATCACACTGCCGCTGGCTGAAGACGCCGTGAAAAAGAATCCCGCAAAACCCACTCGGTGTCTCGCGGTAACTCAAGTAAAATAAAATAGTCAGCAGGGTATAGATAATCCTCGCCACTTTCATCTATAACCCGCAAATCGCCGTCTACAGCCGCATCGTCATCAGGCAACAGGCAATAAGTCTTGTGCAACTCCAATGAAGCAGGATACCCCGAATTATTTACACAAATAGCAAAGTTCATCGCTTTCCCTCGAACAACACTCTTGTCTAAAGTGTCCGCGTCAAGGCAAAATCTCGAAGTATTTGCAATGCTTGGGACGAACTATGCGGAAGTCCTCATCCACGGTCAGGATACGTCGGATGCTCAACCGTTCCGCCAGGGTGACAATGGCAGCATCTACAAAATCGAGACGCATATCTGCATACTGGTCGAGAAGCTCGTAGATACGTGGCACGTCAGCTTTTGTTACGGCCTCAAACTGAAGAGGACTATGCTCTAACCGCTGAATGAAGAGCCGCATAGCTGCGTGTCCCAGTCGTGCTTGTAACAAGTACGTGAGTTCGACTAATACGATAGTTGGCAACAACAAGTCATCGGTCAAGTTAGCCAAAGCGCTCGTTACTCGTCGGTGATTCTTATCACCCTCGTCGAGTGTGGCATACAAAAAGCCAGTATCAATCAGAGCAGTCACGAAGGCTTTTCCCCTTGCTGATTCAAAATGAAATCAGTCACAATAGCACGCACGTTTTCAGAGGCACTGCTTGCCCCAGAATTGAACATTCCGGCAAGAGACAACAAGAAGGCTGTTCCATTTCGCCTTTTGGCGAGGAACTGGTTGACGATGTATCGTTCGAGGATTTCATTGATGAGGACTTCCACCTTTACTTGTCGTTTCGTGGCAATGGAGTCAATCTCCTGGGCAACAGCCTGACTGATTCTGACAGGGAAAGATCCCTCTGTCTGTCCAAGATTTCCCTTAGTGTTAACAACGAGTGATTCTGACATTTTTACACCCCGTTCAAAAATGGAGACCAACACTTTGATACCCTCATAAATGGCACACACTTGCTGAAATACCAAATCAAGTGTTGGAGATGTGCCTTTACTCGCTATGGCCTGGCTCGCTAACTATTGATTATAATGCATTTGGTCAAGATAAGCAAATCCATTTTCAATCCTCCATCTCCCCTCTGCTTAACACCTCCCGCGAGCGTCCGGCTCCTCGTTCCGGCCCGACGATACCCTGTTCCTCCAGCAGATCTATCAGACGAGCGGCCCGCGAGTAGCCGATGCGTAGCCTCCGCTGCAGGAGGGAGATAGAGGCCCGGTTATGCTTACGCACCATCGCGATGGCTTCCTCCAGGAGGTCATCGCCCCGCCTGGCTTCTTTTTCTTTGGCTCTCATCTCTTCCCAGAGCGGTCGCTGGATCACGTCCTCAGCTCTGTAGAGGCTGGTGGGGACGCTTGCGCCTGCCTCCGTGCCCTTCCAGTAGCGCACCAGGCGATCCAGTTCCCGATCGGAGACGAAGCAACCCTGCAGCCTCACCAACTGGCTGGAGTCCGAAGCCATGTAGAGCATGTCTCCCCGCCCCAGCAGCCTTTCCGCCCCTCCCATGTCCAAAACCACTCGCGAGTCCACCTGGCTGGTAACGGCGAAGGAGATACGAGCGGGGAAGTTGGCCTTGATTAGCCCCGTGACCACGTTCACCGAGGGCCTTTGGGTGGCGATAACCAGGTGGATGCCGGTGGCCCGAGCCATCTGCGCGATGCGGCAGAGCGAGCGTTCCACTTCGTCGTGGGCCAGCATCATCAAGTCGGCCAACTCGTCCACCAAGACCACCAGGTAGGGCAGGCGACTCTCCCCCCGCGCGCTGGCTCGCTTGTTATACTCCTCGATGTTGCGCACCTCGGCTCTGGCCAGCTTCTTGTAGCGCTGATCCATCTGCCGCGTGACCCACTGCAGAGAGCCTACGACCCGCTCCATCTCCACTATCACGGGCGTCAGGAGATGGGGAATGCCATTGAAGTTGGTCAGTTCCACCCGCTTGGGATCTATCATCAGCAGCTTCAGGTCATCGGGGGTGTTGTTGCACAGCAGGCAGGCGATGATGGAGTTGATGCAGACGGATTTACCTGAGCCCGTTGCCCCTGCGATCAGCAGGTGAGGCATGGCTCTCAGATCAGCCACTATCGGCTCGCCAGATACGTCACGGCCCAGGGCGATGGCTAGCTTGGAATCCAGCTTCTTAAGTGCCTCCGATTCCATCACCCCACGCAGAGCCACCAGAGTCAGCTCCGCATTGGGCACCTCGATGCCTACGATGGAGCGGCCAGGCACGGGGGCCTCGACGCGGACGGGCGAGGCGGCCAGAGCCAGGGCCAGATCGTCGGCCAAAGCGCTGATCTTCGACACCTTGACCTTCATGCGCCTCCCCCCGCGCCCTTCGACGAAGCCCGGCTCGACGCCGAATTGGGTGATCACCGGCCCCTGGTTGACCTCGACCACCTTAGCTGGCACGCCCAGGCTGACCAGGGTCTCCTCGATGATCTTAACTCGCTTGCGAATCTCCGCCTGACTGATTTCCTGATCCAGGCTCTCCTCCAGGATCTCGGCCACCGGCGGCAGACGCCACTTTTGATCGCCGCCGATGATGCGGGGGTAGATGGGGCCTCGTACGGGGCGGGCTGGCTCGGTGGCGGGCTCAGGCGAGGGGGGTACCAGGGGCCTCGCTTTGCCCCAGCGTCGGAGACGAGGGAGACGATTCTGGCCGAGATAGCGAAGTCTGGCCCATCTTTCCCTCAAAGCCTGGCCTATCTCGGCAGGGGAGAGGCCGGAGAGCATGATGAGGGCTATGCTGGCCAGGGCTGCGATGGCGATATAAGCTCCCAGGCGGCCCAGACTCAAGACCAGGCTCCGGCTCACCAGCCAGCCCAGGTAGCCTCCCCCACCCCCCTCAGCAGCCCACGCTCCCGAATCCTCGGCCGCGAAAAGCGAATGGGTCAAAGCCAGACCCAGGGCGAAAAGCAGGGCTGCCCCCAAGACTTTCTCCCAGGCCACTTGCGGCTCGCGGCCCGATCCCGTCCGGAGCAGCCAGAAACCCGTTACCCCGAACATGAGAGGGGTGAGGTACGCGCCCCAGCCGAAGGCCAGGCGCAAGAGGTGCAGCCAACCCTCGGTGAGAGTGCCTCGGCTGGGGGAGGCCAGGCTGAGCAGAGTTAGCAGGGCCAGGGCCAACAAGGCTATACCCACCATATCCGCTCGCAATAGCCCGGAGAGATTTATGTGGAAACGGCTCTTCTTTTTCTTGGATCTCGTAGATCGCCTTCGCTTAGCCATAAATCCAGAGTCATCAAACCAGGATTTGACCTCCTGGCAGAGTAAAAAGTAACACGCGATGCGTGATTCACGTTTCACGTCTTCACGTTTCACGCTGTATATATTATATCACACAATTCCATGAAAACAAAAACTGGGGCGGTGGGGCCTGAGCTTCAGCGCGCCGTTTGCAGCCACCATTCGATGCCCCGGTAGATGCCCGTCGCCGCCAGCCACACGGCGTAGCTCACGACCAGCACCCGACCCAACGGCCAGCCCTGGCGAAACCCGAACCAGCAGGCCGCGGCGAACAGCATCGTGGGAGTGAGGCCAAAAATCACCATCCGGCTAAAGTCGGCCGAGAGTGCTGCGTCACCGACGGCACTGGTGTAGACAAACCACAGAGCGAAGGTGATGTTAAGCGGCATGACCGAGACGACCGACGCCAGGACGTGCGATCTCTCGCTGATGAAGGCGATAACAGCAAGAATGACGAACGAAATGAGAAGCTGATAGATGCGTTGTGTGCTCATGTCCTCCCCCTGGTAACCTTTGTTGCCTGTTTTTTGTACCTACCACCATTTACAAGAGCTTGCTTAAGAGTTGGAGTCGAGCCTTTAGGCGGGTTTTTGGGCCAGCGAACCGGCTAAAGCCTCAACTCCAGCGGACTCGAATAGAAATTTCAAAGGTGCGAAATGCAGGTTGTTGATGCGCTTATTATACTCGACTGAGCCACATGGGGCAAGCCCCGAAACAAGAAAGCCCCCTGGCCTTAAAAGTGACCAGAGGGCTCGCGTTTTCTCCCATTAGTCGATCTCATCACTGGCTGTGCTTGGCGATGAACTCGTAGGCCCTGGCCCAAACCGCCTCGCGCTCGCTGTCCACGGTGATGCAGTGGCCTGAATTCGGCCACCAGACGAGCTCTTTCTCAGCGGCGCCAAGCTCCTCGAAGATGATCGGCGCGCTGTCCGCGGGGACGTGGTGGTCTTTTTCACCCTGCATGACCAGGGCCGGCACCTTGACCTGGGGGAGTTCTTGCCTGACCAGGCGTATCAACTGCCCCAGGCTGACCAGGCAAGGGACGGGGAGCACCTGGTAGGCGGAGAGGTGCTTTTCGGCCTCAGGGTCGGTCAGGTCTGATTCGATATCGGGTGTGAACCAGCGGATGAAGTAGCGGGCCAGGGGCAGGAGGCGAAAGCGCCAGTCGGCGATGTAGGCCGGAGTGCTCATGGATATTACTCCGTTTGGGGAATGATGCGCCGCCAGGTGGAGGGAGAGCAGTCCGCCCATGGACAGGCCGGCCACGAAGACCTGCTCACACAGGCTCTCCAGCTCCCGCAACCCGGCCTCGGCGGAGGCCACCCAGTCGCGCCAGGTGGTCGTGGCCATGTCCTCAGGGGATGTCCCGTGGCCGGCCAGTCGCACTCCCCGCACAGTGAGGCCCTTCCCGGCCAGGTATTCCCCCATCGGCCGCATCTCCGGCGGGCTGCCGCTGAAGCCATGCACCAGCAGGCAGCCCACAGGGCCGCCTGCGAAGAAAAACGGGTTCAAGTCTAGTGTATTCATAGTTTCTGGCCTCCATTCTCTAAAACCCTAAGGGTCTCCGAGACCCTTAGGGTTTGCGCTGAAACGTTGGAGGATGAGCAAAACAAAGGCCCTTTCCTCTCGAAGAAGGGGCCGTCTTGTTCGCCATCGCAGTAGGGGCAATCCCTTGTGGTTGCCCCGCTTGGCTATCTTCTTTTGAGCCGACGGTAGGCCTCGTCATGCTTGTCAATGTCCGTGACGTTGATCACCCAGTTCGTCCAGTCTAATAGATAGGGAATGCGGTACTGACCGCAGTGCAGGCTATACTCTTCGTGACCTCTCAATCGCTCGTGCTTGATTACCTCAACATTCTCGCCCAGCCATCGCAGCTTCCGCAATATATCACCGCCGATTTTCTTAGGCAGCTTGGCGAGTTGACGTCTGGCTCGCTCCTCCAACACGACCTCGAACATCGGCCTATTCCTCCAGACCGAGTTCGTGGGCTACTTGCTCCAGGCTATACCATTTTGCCTTTCCCTCAGCGATCCTTTGGCGCGTCTCGGCTAATTCCCGGGCTTTCTCCGGCGCAGGCTCGTAGTCGCTGTAAACAACTTTGAGGCCGTGTTCATCAATGAAATAAGCCTGAACCTCGCCAGGCAGTTTGCCTTTCTGCTTATCCAGATACTCGGCATAGGCCCTCTCACTGGAGAAGACCAGGTAGCCCTCATCATCAATGTAGTGCTCCTGTTCCTCGCGGATGACCTCGTGGACAACCTCACGGAATGTCTCAATAAGCTCCCGTAGTGTTACACTGGCTATTGGCTTATCCAGAATCGTCTCTGTCATCCTTCATTCTCCTCTCCCTATTTCTGAGCGTCTACATTGTAAATCCTTTGGGCGGATTTGTCAAGGGCTACCATCGTAACCTCCGCCGCCGCGCCCGTAGCAGCAGCGCCCCCGACCGCATCCAGCGCCACCAGCGCCAGCATAGGCAATTGCTGCGGATCTTGGTTAAGGTTTTTGACCTCTTGCCCCCATCTCTCTCACGCTGTAGCGGCGGCATAGCGCAGTACCTGACGGGCCAGGCTGCGCAGTCCGGACGGACCCTCCGGCTGGACGGTGGGCATTTGATCCTCCAGGACAAAGTGGGTATAGGCCCAACTGAACGCCTCGTGCAGGGGCACGGCCGCCAGGCCGGCCTGGGGCACATCGAACAATTCGTCGGCCATGAGCAGTCTGAGGCCCCATATAACCACTGGATAAGTCTTCTGGAAGTTGTAGCTGATCCAGGCAAACGGCCGGTCAGCGTCGAGTCGGTAATCAACCATCAGGTCCGGGATGTATGAGTCACTGTAGCCATGGCTCAGAACACGCTTGCCCGTTCTCGACTGAGAAGGGTCTGAGGCTACTGCCTCAAGCATTCCTGGCTCCTGGAACAGGAATCTGAGTTGCCTTCTTGTTGTCATGGCGTTTCTTCTCCACCTCATTCGTTACTTTTGTCGTAGACCGAAATCGCGGCGTCTCTTACCAGGCGCGATGTACCACATCCGGGGAGGAACGCGTTCACGATACCCTTTGACCCTCCCACTTCTCTGGGGATGCATGTTATAGAAGAACTTGATGCCTCGCCTAATCTTGACCACCACAGCGATGAGTTGGTGAATAGCCAGCGAGACGATGCGGATACGTCTATAGTAAATCAACGTGTCTTCCGGGCTCATGTGATCGTGAACGACGATATCCGGGTGTGACAAGATGGTTGGGATTCTGTCAAGCTCCCCGATGAGATACTGGAAATCCTTAGCCTCCAGTGAATCCTCGGCGTAGGCCAACCCGTCAGCGGTGACGTACACATCCTCCCCGCGCACATCCCGAACGACAAACCCAACGCGTTGCACCTTCTCGCGCCCCTTGTTGTCAACGATGGTGATGTACTCCTCTGAGGGGAAGGGCTGACGCACGATTTTCTAGCCTTTCCGAATGTTCAGTACCTGGTGCTGGAAGTGTGGTTATCATACAGTATAATCTCGGCTTTGTCAAGCTCTTGTTTCATGGGCCTGCGCCGCCGGGCCTGGAGGCCTTCGGCCCGAGCTCAGGCCATGCGGTTGAGGGGTATCCTCTCACTGCCGAGCCACGAAGGTCTTGTGATTACCTCCGCCGCCGCGCCCGCAGCACTTGTCGCTTTCCGTCAGCCGATGATGGTAGGCGTCGGTGTCACCGTGGGCGATGGGGTGGGCGTGGGCGTGCTCGTGGGCCTGGGCGGCAGACAGGGGGACGGCGTGGGCGAGCGCGACGGCAAGTCTGACGGTCGGTGGCCGGGGCGGGACGGCGCGGAAGCAGTCGCCAAGCGGCTGGCCTCGGCGTGGCAGGAGAGCGTTGCGTGGACGCTACTGCCAGAGGGGTGCAAGGACGTCAGAACATGGCTCGCATCGCGCGTCGAGGCCGGGCTCGACCTTGACGACAAGGGCGCATG
>JAUWOY010000052.1 GCA_030611885.1 Chloroflexota bacterium
CGGCCCGGGGGGGCTTGGGCTACCTCATGCTTTTTGCTTTGGGTGTGCGGGCGGGGGTTCGTCACCCCCCGGCGCCCGCGGTTTCGCCCTCCCGGGGGGCGCGGCGGGTTTTGTAAAAGCCTGGCCGAGCCGGGTAAGCAGTTAAGATGGCGCGTTTTCGCTTACTTCGCCGCGTTGGGCCTGGGCTATCTCTCTGTTGAGATACCGCTGATGCAGCACTTCATTCTCTTTTTGGGTCACCCCGTCTACGCCTTCGCCGCCGTGCTCTTCGCCATCCTGCTGTTCTCAGGGCTGGGTAGCATGATCTCTGCCAGGCTTTCTTTGCCCAGAACCCTAATCGTCTTGATCGGGGCCATCATCCTCTATCCCCTCATCCTCCCCTTTGTCTTCCAACTGCTGCTGGGCCAGAGCCTGGGCCTGCGCCTCCTGGTCTCCGTCCTGAGTCTGGCCCCGCTGGGTTTCCTGATGGGCGTGCCCTTCCCCAAGGGCATCGAGATCATTGGTCGCCTGGCCCCTGATCTTGTCCCCTGGGCCTGGGGCATCAACGGCTGCACCTCGGTGTTGGCTTCCATCCTCTCGGCGATGCTGGCCATCTCCTTTGGCTTCTCGCGGGTGTTGGTGGGGGCGAGCGTGGCCTACGTGGCGGCGTTGGGGGTGATCTATCCGCTGGCTGTTGCCGAAAGACTACAGCGGATTGGGAAGGGAGCAGATTGAGAATTGGAAGCCGTTCCCTTCGACAAGCTCAGGACAAGCATTTCCGAATCCGTTGTAGTGTTGTGTTGCAGAAACTCTAAATCGTGATATAATACCAATTCCAAGATAGCCGCCAAGCAACACTACATCGAATTGAGAAAGGAACGAATACTTCGACAGACTCAGTACCAGTTTACTTCGACAAGCTGGGTCTTTGGGAATTGGCATGAATAGCGGGCCGGAGTCCCCAACTTGTTGGGGTTTGCCGCGCAGCACCCCCAACGAGTTGGGGACTCCAATACCGTGACCCTGCGAAATCCCAAAGAGCCGACAAGCTCAGTACAGGTCTTGCTTCTGATTCGTTTTATTCCAAATTCGTTGTAGTGTTTCGCCAAGGGGGGTCGATGAAAGACTTCTTCATCAGCTACAACAGCGCCGACCGCACCTGGGCCGAGTGGATCGCCTGGCAGTTGGAGGAGGCGGGGTACACGACGGTGCTCCAGGCGTGGGATTTCCGGCCAGGCTCCAATTTCGTGCTGGAGATGCAGCGGGCAACCACGGAAGCCGAGCGAACCATCGCCGTGCTGTCGCCGGACTACCTGGGTGCGCGCTTTACCCAACCCGAGTGGGCGGCCGCCTTTGCCCAGGACCCGACGGGCGAGAAAGGCACGCTGCTGCCGGTGCGCGTCCGGGAGTGTGACCTGAAGGGCTTGCTGCCTCAAAGCGTCACACTAAAGATACCCTTTATTGCCATCACGGCAGCAAGAGACGCGGACGTTTTGGTTACACAGGACAGGCGGCTTGCTAGTTGGGTCAGCGCGACTTCAGCCTCTTGTGAGGTATGGTCATCTGAACAGTTCAAGAGCTACGTTTCAAGTCTATGAGCTAAACGCGACTTTGTTCAACATGCCGTTTGCGGCTTTGCCCTCATTGGTCCCTTCGCCCAAAGCCTGTCTTTGGCGGGTCTTCGCAAATGGCCAGACGTTGTTTGGGATTGCAACCATTGAAATACAAATGGAGGGAATAGATGTCTGTAAATTGGACAATTGTTCAACAAGAGCATGTGAAGGAAGCATGTCGCCGATACGATGCTGGAGAGAATTTCCCAAAACGATCGGCAAAAAACACCTTTCTACTTCTCGGTGGTAAACGATATCCAGCAAAGTTCATTCGGGGATTGGCTTATGAGATCGCAGCAGGGTACAAATTGAATCCCAGTGACTATTCAGGCGGGGCAGAGACGGTACGATTTTTCAAAAAGCTAGGACTTTCGACTGAATACAAGGGGAAGATTATCAAGGACATTTGTGCTAACAGCCATATTCAGCAAACTGCCGTAGAGCGCAACCGTGCCGCCTCTAAAAAGGGACGTTTGAATGCCAAAAAGCAGAGGATTGCACTGAAGAAAATCTTAGAGCAGCGATTCGGCCATGTCGAGACCGAGGCAAAATTCGATTGGTTGATTGTGCCAGATCGATCATCAACGGATGATGTTTTAACAAGAATACATGAGGCTCTGTTTTCATTTCGTGGGTACAAGAACTTTTCCACTCCGAGGATACAATTGCAATGTGACTTCTTCATTCCCTTGAGAAATCTGATTATCGAATATGATGAACGACAACATTTCACTGAGCCAAGAGCTATTTCTTTAAGCCTTTATCCCAAAACTATTTCTTTTGCATTCGATGTGGAATATTGGAGAAAGGAATGTAACATAATTAAAGCAGAAGACCGCGATAAGAAAACTCCATTTCGGGATGAACAGAGAGCATTCTATGACAGTGTCCGGGATATACTTGCGGCACGCAATGGAATAGTCTTGATACGGATAAAGCATGGGGATTATGACTGGAAATCAGAGTCAGGAAAGAAAACAATAGACCACCTTGTCCCTTTGGGAGTCTACGAGAGGGTGCCAGAGGGAACCCCCAAGGAGACGAACCAATGACCAAATACTTCAACGTTCTACTCATCTTCGCTCCAATAGCCATCCTGGGCGAGTTCCTGGGCTGGAGCCCGACGATTGCCTTCTGGAGCGCGGCGTTGGCGGTGATACCGCCCGCCCGGCGCGTGGGTACTTGAGAGGACACCATGCTGCGTAAGGCTATCATCTCGACGATTGTCTTGATCCTGGCGGTGACGGCTTGGGGAGCAGCGGGACGCCTTTCTGCCTCCCAGCCCGCCTCGGTTGGCGCCGCCGTCCCACCCAATGAAAGCTTTGGCCTGTGTTACGTGACCTTGGCCGACTACCCCGCCGATGAAGCCCGTTATCAAAGAGGGATAAGCACCGGAGCCACCTGGACCCGCTGGCCCCTCTATTGGCGAAACATCGAGAAAGTCGCCGGCACTTTCGACTACAGCGCCCATGACCCCGTGGTGGCAGCCGACATCGCCCATGGCTTCCGAACCGACGCCATCTTGCTGGGCACGCCCCACTTCCACGCCACCGGTGGCTCACCCTGGATTCCCGCCCCGCGCGTGGAGCAGAAAAACTTCCCCCACCAGGTTACCAGCTTCTCCCAGAAGATGGGTGTCAGCAGCGCCAGCTCTACGCCGCAGAATCTCTATCAGCCTGTCTTCGACGACGGAACCGACATCCCGGGCCCAGGCAAGGGCATCAATCCCAGCAACTACTGGGCTCGCTTCGTCTCCGATATAGTCGCTCGCTACAAGCCTGGAGGCTGGCTCGCCAACCAGGAAGGTTGGCCGGAGGGGACGGGCGTCAGCCACTGGGAGATCTGGAACGAGCCGGATTTTTGGCGTTTCTGGAGCGGCACCGTGGAGGAGTACTTCCGGCTCCTCAAGGTGGGCTACCTGGCGGCCAAGTTTGCCGATACCGATTGCACTGTGCTTGTTGGCGGCCTGGCGAACTACTTCGACGGCAGTTGGTTCCCCCGCCTGCTGGACGACATAGCGGAGGACCCCGACCGAATGGCCAACAATTGGTACTTCGACGTCGTGGCCACCCACAGCTACAGCCGCTCTCAGGACACTTATGAGCACACCTGGCGCATCGGCGACCTCCTGCGTCCGTACGGGCTGGGCGATAAACCCATCTGGATCAACGAGAGCGGGGTGCCCGTCTGGGACGACTACCCTGGCCCCACCTGGGACCCCAACAGCGACTTACGGGCCACTATGGAAGAACAGGCAGCTTACCTCATCCAGGACTATACCTACGGCCTCTACGCTGGCGCGGAGAAAGTTTTCTATTTCATGCTCCACGACGACTGCGGCAACGGCCCCGACGAGCATGATGCCTACGGCCTGTTCCGCAACACGGAGGACGCACCGTGCTATCCATCCGACGGGCGGGCGCGTCCATCCTACACCGCCTACCGAGTGGCCGCCACGCACCTGCGGGACGTGGAGCCCCTGTGGCACAGTACACCTGAGGATCAGCAAGAGCAGATCGCCTTCTATCGGCCAGCCACCAAGGAGCGGGTAACGGTGCTATGGGCCACCCAAGGCCTCACTGTTACGGCCCAAGTGTCGGCGACAGGAGATGAAGGCTTGCTCATTGACCAGGCAGGGATAACTCAAACCATTACGCCCATCAGTGGCGTCTACAACGTCACCCTACCCAAGGCCACTAACCAGAATCATCCGTTCCGCCCTCCCGACGAGTACATGATCGGCGGGCGGCCCTACCTGCTAATCGAGCGCGACACGCTGCCGCCCACCTCCAGCGTGGAGCCGCTCCCGCCGGCCAGCGCGCCGCGTTTCGAGGTGCGCTGGGGGGGAGAGGATCTGGGCTCTGGCATTGCCAGCTACGACGTGTGGTTCAACGACGATGGCGGGCCGCTTCAGGTCTGGATGACCGGGACGAAGGCGACCAGCGCCAGCTTCAGCGGTGTAGTCAGCCATACCTACGGTTTTGCCGTCCGCGCCCGCGATCGGGCCGGTAACGAGGAGCCAATCCCCGCCGCGCCCCAGGCCAGCACGCTGGTCGTGTCCGGCGTCCCTGTGTCGGGCACAGTGATTGACGCGGATGGCGGGATGGTCATGAACGCCACCGTCACGATCAGCGGCACCAACACCTTGAGCGAGGTTGCCAGCGGCGAAGGCGGGCTCTGGTCGGCGATGTTGCAGGCGGGCGAATACGCCTTTTACGCCAGCGCGCCCGGCTATGGCACGTGGCCAGCACCTCGCCACGTGACCGTCAGCGACTCGACCCACGTCACCCTCACGCTGGCCCCGCCGGTCAATGCCGTGGCCGCCGGCGACTTCGAGGGCCCGGGCGTCTGGGAGGCCTGGGCGCGGCCCAACGGCGAGGTTTCGCTCTCGACGGAGGCCTTCGATGGGCAGGCCGCCGCGCTTCTGGGAAGCGGAGCCGGGCGGCCAGTAACGTGTGACCAGAATGGTCAGCCCGGCGAGTTGTGGACTTTGAAGCAGACAGTGAGCGTGCCGCCAGGCCGCCAGCCAACCCTGTCGTTCCTGTCTGCCATCTCTACCACGCAAGCGGACTTTGACTACGCCTGGCTGGAGGTGGTTATTGTGGACGACGGCCGGCCGTACTATCTCGTGCCCTGGGGTGAGCTGTGGCGAGCCTCCGATTGGACGCTTACCTCGTTGGATCTATCGGCGTGGCAGGGACGGACGGTGGATGTGCTGTTCCAGGTCGTCCGCTGCTCGGCCCAATCCTTCACGGCCACCCTGGATCGAGTGAGTGTGGGTTCTGTCAGACTGCCATTACGCCGCATTTTCCTTCCCCTGACGATAAGGTGAAAAAGACCCTTCGGGTTTAAGAAACCCGAAGGGTCTAGACAGGAGTGAACCATGCTCGAAGACCTCGTTCGTAAGAACCGCAGTTACCGTCGTTTCCACCAGGACGTCCCGGTGGACCTTGAGACGCTGCGCGCGCTGGTGAACCTGGCGCGGCTCTCGGCCTCAGGCTCGAACTTGCAGCCGCTCAAGTACATCCTCAGTTGTGAGCCGGAGACCAACGCCCGCATCTTCCCGCACACGCGCTGGGCGGGCTATCTGAAGGATTGGCCCGGCCCGGCCGAGGGCGAACGTCCGGCGGCCTACATCGTTATCCTGGGCGACACGGAGATCCGCAAGTCCTTCGGCTGCGACCACGGCATCGCCGCCCAATCCATCATGCTCGGCGCGGCTGAGCGGGGTCTGGGCGGCTGCATGATCGGCTCCATTGACCGCAGCGAACTCCGGCAAGTGCTTGGCATTCCAGATCACTGCGAGATCCTGCTCGTGCTGGCGCTGGGTAAGCCCAAGGAGACGGTCGTGCTCGAGGAAGTCGGCCCCGACGGTGACATCCGCTACTACCGTGACGCCGGCGGCGTGCACCACGTGCCCAAGCGCTCCCTCAGCGAACTGATCCTGCAGGAATACGGCAGGTGAGATGAAAAAGACCCTTCGGGTTTCTGAAACCCGAAGGGTCTGGACACAGAGTGGAGCATCATGCCCAAAGATTTGCTGATTCACACCATCGGCCACAGCAACCACACCACCGCAGCCTTCATTGACCTGCTGCGCCGCCATGGAATCACCCTGGTGGTGGACGTGCGTAGCCAGCCCTACAGCCGCTGGGCCCACCAGTTCAACCGCGAGACCCTGGCCCGCGACCTCCAGGACGCTGGCATCGCCTACCGATTCATGGGCGACGCCCTCGGCGGCCGCCCCGCCGACCCGACCCTGTACGACCCCGGCCAGGAGCGCCCCGACTACCAGCGGGTGGAGCAGACGCCTGCTTACCAGGCCGGCATTGACCAGTTGCTCGACCTGGCTCAGACCGAACAGGTGGCCGTGATGTGCAGCGAGGGCGACCATCGCTGCTGCCACCGCCACCTGCTCATCACCCAGACCCTGCTGGGGCGCGGCGTCCGCGTGCTCCACATCCAGCCCGACGGCACGACCGTCGAGGGGGAGTCGATACCGCGGCAACTCTCATTGTTTGGGTAATAATGATGGAGGAACAGATGCCTACTATCTACACTATCGGCTACCAGCGCAAACCTCTGGCCACGTTCATCGGTCAATTGCAGGAGGCCAGCGTGGACGCGGTGATTGACGTCCGCCTGCGCAACACCTCCCACCTGGCGGGCTACACCAAGCGCGACACCCTGGCCTTCCTGCTGCGCGAGGGATTCGGCATCGCCTACGAGCACCACCCCGAACTGGCCCCCACCCCCGAGATCCTCGACGCCTACCGCGATGATCAGGACTGGGCGGCCTACGAATCCCGCTTTCTCCCGCTTCTGGAGGAGCGATCCGCCGCAGAGGTGGGCCGCGAAATCCTGGCCCGTTATCGCGCTCCGTGCCTACTTTGCGCCGAACCGACCGCCGACCACTGCCACCGCCGCCTGGTGGCCGAATACTGGGCCGTGCATTTGCCGGAGTTGACTATCGTTCATTTGTAGGGATAGCCATGCACATCTACATAGACGAGTCTGGCAACCTGATCGGGCCGAAGGGGCAGAAGCGTATTTTCCTGGTCGGGGCGCTAAGAGCAGAGGACAACCGAGCTATTCGCAAACTGTTCGAGCAGGCTAAACGGTATACTTTGCCGAAAGGACAGCGGCATCTGACCGAGATCAAGGCCAGTTGGGCGCCCGACCGCTTCCGGCAGCGTATCCTTCGTGGTTTATCCAGACTCGATGTGGAGATACACCTGTCCGTATGCCGGGCGGAACGGATACCGTGGGAATTGAGAGGGCATGAGGGCCTTGTTTATCTCCACCTGGTGCGTGAAGCGGTCAGCTCGTGCTTAACAGGGGAAACGCAAGAGGCCCATGTGGTCATTGACAAAAGACAACTCCATGGGATCAGCAGAGCAGACTTCGACTTGCACTTGCGAGTTGCCCTAGCTCTTCGCCTTCCGGCTAATGCACGTCTAGAGATCATTCACCAGGACTCGACGACTGACCCCGGGCTTCAGGCCGTTGACTATGTGTGTTGGGCTGTGTTTCAGAAATGGCAGCGAGGCGATCCGGCGTGGTGTGCGCTGGTAGGCAACCGGGTTGTAACCCGTGGGATTATTTGGGGGTAGGACTGGGAAAAAAGAAGAAGCGGCACCTACCAGCATCACCCCTCGACTTAGACCCCGCTCCGCAGGGGAACATCGAGGAACACCGATAGGACGTTTTACCCGCTTCATCGAGTATAGTTTACCACCAAATGGCCGGAATGTCAAATCCCCAGACAGGCTGTTTGGTTTTCTGCACAAGGAGAACACTATGCCGCCTCAAGAAGTCCTCATCCTGGCCATGACCCAAATGCTCAGCGGCATCTGCACGGCCGGATTCACTCTTGAGCCAGACCCCGTCAGCGGCCTGCGCTGGGTGCGGCCGTCGCGCGATTTCGGCGCCGTCCTGCTGGGCGACATGACCGACGCCGACGGTCGTCTAGTGCAGTGCAGCGATGTGGTCGAGTTGAACCTGCTCGCGCCGCGCCCCGACCCGCCCCACGTCGAGGACTGGCTCACCGATTTTGTCCGCCACCGGCCACGGCTGCTGCGCCGTCTGGAGGGAGAGAAGCGAGCGCGTTTCTTCGCCAAATACCTCGACCGCGCCCCGGAGGACGTGCTCATCCACCACAGCCGCTCGCTCTGCCTGGTGCAGCCGGAGCAGGTGTGGGCGCGCTTCTCGCTGGACAGCTATTCCGGCAAGTATGAAGCGCGGATGGGCTTTGTGCTGACGGGCGACGCCGACCGCACCCGAGCCGCTAGCCGGCGCGGCGTCTCCGTGACCGACCTCAAGTGGCGCGCCCTGGGCCGGGCCTGGCTGGGTGAGAAAGGTGGGCTGCTGACGCTGGATCACGACGCGCTCTTGACACGATTGGGGATCGAGGCCCTCTACCTGGCCGTGGGGCTGAGCCGCAACTGGCAGGGCGAGTACTGGCCTCTCGTCGTCGGGGTGCACGTCGTGCCGGATTACGAGGTGAATGACAGATGACAAACGTACTGGACGAACTGGGGATCGCTCCTCGACAGACCGTCGGACTGGCAAGCAATCAACGCAGCCGCCTGCTCAACTTCCTCCTGCGCTGGAACCACACCGAAGAAGTTCACACCTGTCTCGACGTCCTCGTCCCCGCAATCCCACCCTCGTCTCGCTGCTCGACCTGCGGGCGAAGGCTTTCCTGGCCCAGCACCAGCCCGATGACGCGCTGGAGGTGATGCAGGAACGATTGCAGCTCAAGACCTCCCTCACCGCCCGCACACTCCTGGCCCGCGTCCACCTGGCCCAGGGTGACGTGAAGGCCGCCCACCAGATCGCCCGCGCCCTCGTCGAGGAGCGGGAGGAGAGCGCGCTGACGTGGAGTCTGCTGGGCGAGGTCGAATTGGCGCGAGGGGACACGCAAGCCGCGCTGAACGCCTACCGCCGTCTGAGCGAGTTGTATCCCCACAGCCGTGCCTATCTGCGGGGGATGGTCGCTTTCTACCAGGCCCGCGACGACTGGGTGACCGCCAGCGGCTACGCTGTACGGCTGCTGCGGCTCGCTGATGAAGGGAATCCACTCTCCGTCACCGACCTGCGCCGTCTGGGTGACTACTTCCGAGTCAGCGGCGAAGAAACCCGCGTCGCCGACCTGGAGGCCGAACTGGAGCACCGCTACGCCGACGAACTGGCCGAACTGCGCGCCGCCCTCTTCCCAGGTTATCGGGTGCGGCCTGCCGTCCCCACACCGCGCCCTGCAGAGGAGCCACCGCCTGCCGAATTTCTTCCCACCTTCGATCAAGTCCCCGTCACTGAAGAAGAACGAGCACGAATCACTGAGGCCGTCAAGCAGCTCTTTGGTTTCGAGACCCTCCTGCCCGGCCAATTGGAGACCATCGCCTGCGTCCTGCGCGGCGAGGACGTGCTGACCATCCTGCCCACCGGCGGCGGCAAGTCGCTGTGCTACCAGCTCCCCGCGCTTCTCGCTGAGCAGGGCACAACGCTGGTCATTTCGCCCCTCATTGCGCTGATGAAGGACCAGGTGGACTCGCTGCCCGCAAGGCTGCGGCGGCGGGCGACTCCCATCAACAGCAGCCTCGATGGTGACGAACTGCGTCGGCGGATGGAACAGGCCGCCGATGGTGCCTACCGGCTGGTCTACGCTGCTCCGGAGCGGTTGCGCCAGCCGACCTTCTTGCACTCGCTGCGGCGCGCTGGCGTGGACCGGCTGGTGATTGACGAAGCCCACTGCGTCAGCGTGTGGGGCCACGACTTTCGGCCCGACTACCTCACCATCGACCAGGCGCGGCAGGCGCTGGGCAACCCGCCGCTGTTGGCGATGACGGCGACAGCGCCGCCCCGCGTGCGGCGCGACATCGTCAAACACCTGGGCGACATGCGCATCATCGCCGGTGACGTGACCCGCCCCAACCTGCAACTGGAGGTGTTTCACGCCCGCCACGCCGATGACAAACTGCGCCATCTGCTGGCTTTTTGCCAAACTGAACTTGGCAGCGGCATCGTCTACGCTGGCACCCGCGCCCGCTGCGAGGAACTGGCTGCGCTGCTGCGCGCACGCGGCATCGTCGCCGGCCACTACCACGCCGGCATCGCCGACCGGGCCGGGGTGCAGGACGACTTCATGGCCGGTCGCATCCGCGTGGTCGTGGCGACCATTGCCTTCGGTCTGGGCATTGACAAGCCCGACATCCGCTTCATCGTCCACTTCGTTCCACCCGCCTCGCTGGAGTCCTACTATCAAGAGGCCGGGCGGGCCGGGCGCGACGGGTTACCCGCTCGCTGCTTGCTGATGTACGCCCCATCGGACCGGGCCACGCTGACCCGCCGTACCCGTCAGAACGCGCTGCCGGTCGAATTCCTGCGGGCTGTCTACGCGGCTGTCAGACGCCGTTTGGGAGAGGCATCGTCCGGCCGGGTTGCGGCGGCGGACCTGGAGCGCGATCTGCAAGCCGACGACACGCGCCTGCGCGTGGCCCTGAGCCTGCTGGCAGAGGTGGGCCTCTTGCGACGCGGCCCCGACGTGCCCCGCGCGGCCATCCTCTGCCTGACGACCAGCGACGTGCCCGCCTCCGCCCCCGAACTGGCCGCCTTCTGCCAGGCCGCTCGCCTGCGGCCCGGCCAATCGCTAACTTTGGACTTGGTGGACGTGGCGCAGCAGGCCGAATTGTCCCTCAATGACATTGAAAAGCGGGTGCTGGACTGGGCCGATGCCGGTTGGCTGAGCTATCGCCCTGCTGGACGCGACCTGCTGCTGGAGCTGCTGCCGCCACCTGCGGACGCCGCCGAGCGGATCGCTACCTTGCTGGAGAGATACGAGACCATCCAGGCCCAGCGGGTGGACGAGATCACTGCCTATGCCCGAGCCGTGCGCTGCCGTCACGGCTACATCAACGCCTACCTGGGTGGCCGCACCATCGAGCGGTGCGCTGCCTGTGATAACTGCGTCGAAATCCAGCCGCCGCCGGATGCCGATCTGCCCGATGAGCGAGAGCAATATTTGACCATCCTGCGCTGCGCGGCGGACGCGAAGTGGGGTTGGGGCCGGTTCACGCTGGCGCGCATCCTGCGCGGGGACGACGAGGCCCGTCACGGCAAGCGCCCTCTCCACGAAAAGGCACGCCAACAGGTCGAGTTTGGCGCGCTGGCCTTCCGCTCGCAGACAGCCGTCCAGCGTATGCTGGAGCGACTGGAGCACGGCAGGTTCCTGCAACCGCGCCAGCTCGACCACGGCGGCGTCGTGCTCGATCTTACGCCCGCGGGCAAAGCGGCGTTGCAAAACCCGACTGCGTTGGATGAGGTGGTGGGTTCGGCGAGATAGTGCGTATTGCGTGTTGCGTAAACAGGGAGGAGACGATACGCAAACTCAAGATTAACTGGACAGAACTGGATGCTGCCTTGTGCTGGACGCGCTGGAGGAGCAGGGCCACATCAACCAGACGCGCCGCGCTAAATCGGTGACGCTGACGGAGGAGGACCTGCGGCGGGCTCAAGAACTCGAGACCTGCCATACGCCTTGAACCGCTCTTGCCAGAGGCACTAACCATCATGGCAGATCGTTGCCAACGGGCCTGTGCCTCAGGAGTGAACTACATCACTTGTGTGACTGAACGCCGTTTGACAATCTCATGCTCTGAGGTATAATTGTGAGTGGTGGCCTCACAACCGTTGCTTAGCCGGATTGGTCGTGCTGAGGGGGTTCCTCAGCGTTCATCGAGAGGAGGTGATGGGAGAGAAATTTAAGTTGGTTTAGCCGAAGGCAGCGAGAGCTGCTAAACTCTATCACAAAAAAGGAGAAGAAAGGAAAATGAAACGGAATACGCTTTTGAGTATGTTGGTCTTGGCGGCCATGCTACTCTCAGCCTGCGCTGCTCCGACGCCAGAGATTGTCGAGAAAGAGGTGGTGGTCGAGAAGCCAGTTGTCCAGACCGTGGTGGTCGAGAAGGAAGTGGTGGTGGAGAAGAAGGTCGTCGAGACCGTGGTGGTCGAGAAGGAAGTGGTGGTCATCGCCACGCCGGAAACGAAGGAGCCCGTAATTCTGCGGTACGCTGACAAGGCCGCTGACCTGGGCACCATGGATCCGCACTTTGCCGCCGCCACCAACGACCGCAACCTGGTGGACATGATCTTTAACGGCCTGGTGCGCTACAAGCCGGGCGATGGCTCGGTCATTGAGCCAGACCTGGCCGAGGCGCTGCCTGAGCCCGAGCTCGTGGGGGGCAAGCAGGTGTGGACCTTCAAACTGCGCCGGGGCGTGATGTGCCACCCGTCGGACGCAGTGCCATCCTATGAACTGACCGCCGAGGACGTGGTCTGGTCCCTGCAAAAGTCGGCCAACCCGGACACCTCTGCTTATGCTGGCGAGTACGATGGCATGACCGTCGAGGCAGTGGACGAGTACACCGTCAAGGTCACGATGGAGAAGCCGCTCTCGCCGGTGCTGTTCTTCCCCAAAGTGGCCGACTATGCTGGCGGATTCATCGTCTGCAAGCAGGCCTATGAAGCCGTGGGCGACGAAGCGTTCAAGACCCAGCCCGTAGGAACAGGCCCCTTCATGTTCGATAGCTATAGCCCGCAGGAGAAGGTCGTGCTGGTGGCCAACGATGCTTACTTCCGCGGCCGGCCGCTGCTGGATGCCGTCGAATACCGCTACATGCCAGACATCAATAGCCGCGAACTCGGCCTCAAATCCGGCGAACTGGATGTGATCAACGGCGCCGCTGAGGGCATCTGGGTCGAGCGGATGAACAAGGAAGAGGGCGTCAGGGTGGACGTCTACGGCGTGGGCGAAGTGGCCACCGTCCACTTTGACATCACCGTTCCGCCTCTGGACGACGTGCGAGTGAGGAAGGCCATCGCCTATGCCCTGGAACGCGACGAGTTCTTGGCGCTGTTTGGTGAACCGGTCGCCGCCAATGTCTACTCGCCGGTGCCAGCTCAGTTCCTGGCTGGGGGATTGACCCAGAAGGAAGTGGCTGAGCTGGGTCTGGAATACGCTGTAGATCGGGACAAGGCCAGAGAGTTGTTGGCTGAGGCCGGCTACGCCGATGGGTTCTCCCTGGAGATGGTGTCGTCCGAGCGGGAGTCCTACCTCAAGAACTATCAGAGCATGCAGGCCCAGTTGGCCGAGATCGGCATTGACATCAAGATCGAAGTCGTGGACCACTCCGGCATGCACAGTCTGATCCGCGAGGACGTCAACCCCATCGTGATCTACGTCGCCTGGCGGCCCAATGCCGACGTATATCTCACCCGCTTCTACCACTCCGACTCCATCGTCGTCACCGGCGCCAAGCCAGACACCAACTTCTCTCACTATGACCAGATTGACGACCTGATCGAGGCGGCCCGCGTAGAGCTTGATGCGGACAAGCAGGTCGCCATGTGGAAGGAAGCGCAGATCAAGATCATGGATGACATGGTGTCCTATCCGCTGCAATACCAGAACCAGGTCACCGCGCGCCACGACTACGTGGACTTTGGCCACGAGCTGAAGTCGGCCCTGGCGCTCTATGCGCAGATAACAGAGAATACCCGCATCACCAAGTAACCTGTGGCAAAGCCTGGTCTGGGGTCCACTTTGTGGGCCCCAGACCAGTGTCGTTCTGGGTCTTTGGGAGTTGGCGTGGATAGCGCGCCGGAGGCCCCAACTTGTTGGGGGTAGCCGCGCCGTCCCCCAACAAGACTTCGGCGAGACTTCGGCGAGCTCAGTCGAGCCGCTCAGTCGAGCCGTTGGGAATTCCGACACCGTGGCCCCGCGAAATCCCAAAGAGCCGTTATTCTGAAGGTAGAGTCTTATGCTTAGATACGTGGTAACCCGGCTGGCGCTGGCTATTCCCACTTTTTTGGCTGTCCTGACGTTGATCTTTTTCGTCGTCCGGGTGATCCCCGGCGATCCAGCCACGGCTGCCCTGGGCGATTACGCCTCCCAGGAAGCCGTAGAGGCGCTGCGCGAAAGAATGGGGCTGAACGCTCCCCTCTACGTCCAGTACTTCCGCTTTTTGGGAAACCTGCTTCGTGGAGACCTGGGCAAGTCCTTGATCACTGGCAAGGCGATCAGCGAGTTGGTGATGCACGTATTGCCCTATACGCTGCAACTGACCCTCTCGGCTATCGTTGTCGGCGCGGCGCTTGGCGTCCCCATCGGAATATACACTGCTGTGCACCGCAATAGCCTCGTTGACTACCTGGGGCGCGTCATCTCCCTGGCCGGGCTTTCGGTGCCCGCTTTCTACCTGGGTATCCTGATCATGCTGCTCTTTGCCGTCAAACTCGATCTGTTCCCGGCGGTAGGGGGCGGTGATTTGCACGACCTGAAAGACAATCTCAGCCACCTGGCCCTTCCGGCGTTGAGCCTGGGGTTGATCATGACCACCTCAGTTACCCGCTTGACCCGTTCGGCGATGTTGAACGTTCTCAACGAGGACTATGTGCGGACGGCTCGCGCCAAGGGGGTGAAGGAGCGCGTGGTCATCCTCCGCCACGCGCTGCGCGCAGCTCTGGTACCCATTGTCTCCATCATTGGGGTCTGGGCTGCTAACTTGATTGCCGACTCGGTCTTGACCGAGACGGTCTTCGCCCGGCCTGGGTTGGGCAAGATGCTGGTGGGCGCCATCATGCAGCGCGACTACACGGCTCTGCAGTCAGTCATGGTCATATACACGGCCTTCGTCGTGATCGTGAACCTGATCACTGACCTCGTCTACAGCCTGGTTGATCCCCGAATAACCCATTAGGGTGCAGCACATGAGTCAAGACACAAAAAGCCTGGAACAACCTACGATACAACTGCGAAGCCAGAGACAGCGACAGTGGCGAACTTTCATCCGAAACAAAACCGCCATCCTCGGTCTCATTCTGGCTATCTTGGTCGCCTTCACGGCCTTCTTTGCTGACGACTGGTTCATCGCCCTGGTTCAGGGACGGAAGCCCACACCGTTGTTGGCTCCTTTTGATCCGTTGAAACAGGACACCCGCAGACGCCTGGCCCCCCCCACCAAGGAACACCCCATGGGGCTGGACTCCTATGGTCGGGATACCCTGTCACGGATCGTGTATGGAGCCAGGGTTTCGCTCGCGGTGGGCATCTGTTCCGTCTTGTTGGGGGGCACTCTGGGTACCTTCATGGGCCTCGTCGCTGGCTACCTGGGCGGCAAGGTCGAGAACACCCTCATGAGAGTAGTGGACGTCCTGATGGCTTTCCCCAGTCTGATCATGGGCATGGTGGTACTGGCTGTGCTGGGAGCCGGCTTGGGCAAGATGATCTTGGCCATCGGGATCGTATTGTCGCCTACCTTCGCCAGAGTGGCCCACGGTGCGACGCTGGCGGTCAAAGAGAACGAGTACACGGAGGCCGCCAGAGCTATCGGCGCTGGCCGGTTGAGAATACTCCGCTTCCACATCCTGCCCAACATCCTGGGCGAAATGGTGGTGCTGGCCAGCATTTGGATAGCTACTGCCATCCGTGTGGAGGCCAATCTGAGTTTCATTGGGCTAGGCGTATCCCCCCCAACCCCTGCCTGGGGCTCAATGATCCGGGATGGCACGCGACACTTGAGTGACATGCCGTGGGTCTCTATTTTCCCTGGCTTGGCCATTCTCATCACTGTCCTGGCTTTCAACCTGCTGGGCGATGGCCTCCGCGACGTCCTGGATCCCAAACTGCAGCAATAGGTTGCAAGTTGGAAGCCGCTGGACTAGGGTCCAGCGGGAGCAGGTGAGTAGTTAGGAGGAGTGTAATGTCAAGAGCAGTCAAGTTCCTTTACTTGACCCAAGAGCAAGTCATTGAGTGCGGCGGTCTGGATATGGTGCAGACCATCGAAGCGGTGGAGAAAGTCTTTAGCCTGCTGGACGAAGGTGAGTGCATCGAGCCGCGTGCGCCGAGCATCCGCTGGGGCCGTCTCAATGATCGGCGCATCAGTATGCATCCGGCCTACATCGGCGGCGACGTCCAGGTGACCGGCATCAAGTGGATCCCCAGCAATCCGGAGAACCCGATCAAGCGGAACATGCCCCGCTCCAACGGGGTGATTATCCTCAACGATCCCGAGACCGGCTTTCCGCTGGCGATCATGGACGGCACGGTGATCAGCGCCATGCGCACCGGCGCTGTTGTCGGCGTCGGAGCCAAATACCTGGCCCGGCCCGACGCCGAGGTGGTCGGACTGATCGGCGCTGGGGTGATCAACCACACCCAGTTGATGGCCCTGCACGCTGCCCTGAAGCACATCCGCCTGGTCAAGCTGTTCGACATCGCGCCAGAGAAGGCGCACGCCTTTGCTGCCGAGATGGGCGAACGCCTGGGGCTGGAGATCCAGGTGGTAGACAGCGCGCAGGCCGCCATTGAAGGAGCAGACGTCGTTGGCCCAGCGACCAACGCAAACCGGGAGGACCGGTATATCCTGGCTGAGTGGATCAAAGAAGGTGCCTACCTGGCTAATATCTCCGTCAACGACTACACCTTCGGCGCCGTTTCGGCCTGCGACAAGATCGTCGTGGACAACAAGAAGCAGCTTCAAGTAACCGAAGCCGTCCTCACCGACATGGTGAACGAAGGGCTCATTACCCCTGACGACATCGTCGAGTTTGGGGCCATCGTCAACGGCAAGCAGCCGGGGCGCACCCGCGACGACGAGCGCATCTTCTTCAGTCCCCTGGGCATGGGGATCGAGGACCTCATCAACGCGCACCGCGTGTACCAGGAGGCCCGTCGCCGAGGCATCGGGCAGGAACTGGAACTGTGGCACGAGCCACACTGGACGTAACAGGTCACAAAAGCTGGAAGGACGAGGGGGCGTCTCTCGTCCTTTTTTGTGTCCTGGGAGGGATGTATGGTGTTCGCAATTAAGGCAGGGTTGTTGATTGATGGCAATGGCGGAGAGCCAATCGAGAACGCCACCATTCTCATCGAGGGCAAAACGATCACCGCTGTAGGCCGGGCGGAGAGGGTCGAGATTCCAGGGGGCGCAGAAATCGTTGACGCCTCCGACAAAACTGTCATGCCGGGGTTGATTGATAGCCATGTGCATATCATGACCAACTCGGCATCGTTGGAGCAGCGGCTATTCACCCCCAAAGCCGTCTCCTACTTTCAGGCCGCCGACAATCTCAAGCGGACGCTGCGAGCAGGGTTCACCACCATCCGCGACGGTGGTGAAGCCGATGCTGGCCTCCGTCAGTCGCTCGAGATGGGGCTTATTTCCGGGCCGCGCCTCGTCGTCTCTGGCTGCATAGGTCAGACAGGGGGACTTTTGGAAAAGCGGTATCCTTCCGGTTCTCAGATCGTGAACGAGGATTCCTGGCGCATCTGTGATGGGGTTGAGGACGTGCGAAAGACGGTGCGCAAAGTGCTGCGTGAGGGTGTGGACTTTGTCAAGATTTTCGCCACCGGCGGGGTGGTCGCGCCCCAGGGATCACCCTTCATCTCAGAATGGACGCCCTCCGAGTTAGCGGTGATCGTGGAGGAGGCCAGCAGGTGCGGCGCCGGCGTGATGGCACATGCCGAAAGCAACGTGGGCATCAAGAATGCGTTGTGCGCCGGGGTCACATCAATCGAGCACGGCTACGTGCTGGATCAGGAAGCCATTGATTTGTTCCTGGGAAAGGGCGTCTTTTTGGTGCCGACGTTGCACATCTCCAAAGTTCTATCGGAACGGCGCGATACGGCTGGCCTCAGTGAAGTGTCCAAACGTAAGAAAGAACGGTTGGTTCAAGAGCAAGAGGGCTGCTTCCGTCGAGCGTGCCAAGCTGGCGTCAAAGTTGCCCTGGGCACCGACGCTTTCATCGCCGACATGCACGGCACGAACGCCGTCGAGTTGTCTTTGATGATGGAGGAAGGAGGGCTCTCGGCGATGGAAGCCATCGTGGCTGGAACCAGGAATGCCGCCGAGTGTTGTCTCCTGGGCGATCAGGTCGGCACGCTGGAGGCTGGCAAGTTGGCAGATATTCTGCTGGTTGATGGAGACCCGTTGGCCGATATCAAGGTACTGCAAGATCCGAAGCGGATCACGGTGTACAAAGAGGGCTCCGTAGTAATAAGATAGGGCATTGTGGGGGACAAATGAAAGTAGTCGGAGCCAAGATATACCTGGCTGACATAGGTGGCCGCCGTCCGATTCTGGTGCAGGTGTTCACCGACGAGGGCATCAGCGGCGTGGGCGATGCGGCTGTGGCCTACGGCGCGGGGGCAACGGCAGCGGCCGGCATGATCAAAGACCTGGTCGAGGCCATGCTGCTGGGCAAGGACCCCTTTCGCATCGAGGCCCTGTGGAGCGAGATGTACGATCACTCGTTCTGGGCCAAGGGCGGCGGGCCCATCGTCTTTGCCGGCATCAGCGCCATTGAGCAGGCGTTGTGGGATATCAAAGGCAAGGCCCTGGGCGTGCCCGTGTACGAGATGCTGGGCGGCAAGTTCAGGGACAAAGCCCGCGTCTACGCCAACGGCTGGTCGTTCCGCTGCGTCACACCCGACGAATTTGCCCGAGAGGCGGAACGGGTGGTGAAGGATGGCTATACGGCCCTCAAGTTCTACCCCCTGGCTTCGCCAGACCCCACCACCCCCGATGGCCTTTTGAGACACGTATCGCTGCGGGCCATAGATCGAGATGCCGAAGACCTGGCGGTCGCCAGGGTCAGGGCCGTGCGCGACGCCGTGGGGCCAGACGTAGACGTCTTGCTCGATATGAGCGCGGAACTGACCACCGACGCGGTCATCCGCATCGGCCAGCGAGTGGAGGAGTTCGGCATCTTTTTCTTCGAAGAGCCAGTGGACCCATTTGATGTCGAAGCGCTTAAGAAGGTGTCGGATCACGTGAACATACCAATTGCCGTGGGCGAGCGGCTCTACACGCGCTACGGCTTTCGCCCCGTCATGGAGCGCCACGCCGCCGACATCCTCCAGCCCGACATCGGCAACACGGGCGGGATCATGGAGACCAAGAAAATCGCTGCCATGGCCGAGGCATACAGTATGCGCATCCAGCCGCACACCTGCGCCAGCCCGGTAGCCACGGCCGCCGCGCTGCAATTGGACGCTTGCATCGCCAACTTCATCATTCAGGAGCTCTACCCCTATCGCACCCCGGAGCACTTTCAGATTGTAGACCGTGCGCCAGAATGGGACGTGCAAGACAGTTACCTGCCCATCCCCGACCGACCAGGCCTGGGCGTGGAGTTGGTGGAAGAGCGAGTCCGTCCGTTCTTGTGGGCGGAGTGCAAAACATAGATTTTCGAGAGAGAGAGGAGAAACGTGTCTAAAAAAGTGGAAGTTCTGTGGCTGTGTCAAGAAGACGTCATCGCTGCCGGCGGGTTGGATATGGCGACTATTGTGGACGATGTCGAGGAGGTCTTTCGCCTGTATGCCGCTCGCGACTATGCATTGCCGAAAAAGGTATCCCTCGAGTGGGGGGACGATCCGCCGCCTGGGGAGCAGCGGAACCACGTCAACCTCATGCCTGGCTATATCGGGGGGCGATTCAATGTCGCTGGCCTCAAGGCCATCGCCAGCTTCCCGCGGAATCCGTTCAGGCACAACTTGCCGCGCGCCTCTGCGCTGATCGTACTGCACGACGTAGAGGTAGGGCTGCCCCTGGTCGTGATGGACGGTACACTGATCAGCGCCATGCGCACTGGTGCTGTGAGCGGGGTAGGAGCGAAGTACCTGGCGCGGGAGGACGTGACCGAGGTGGGGCTCATCGGCGCTGGTGTGCAAAGCCGCACGCAGTTGATGGCCCTGCGGGTCACGCGCCCAAGTGTCCAGCAGGCGACGGTCTTCGACATCCGCCGCGACCGGTCTGAGGCGTTCGCCGCCGAGATGAGTGAGCGACTTGGTCTGGACATACACGTTGCCGCCAGTGCCGAAGAAGTGGCCCGTGGGGCCGAAATACTGGTCACAGCCACCACCAACATTGCCGAACCGATCGTTCGCCATGGCTGGCTGGCCCCTGGCAGCTTCTATGCCCACGTCTCCGGCTACGAGTGTGAGTACGACGTCATTCGCCACGCCAGCAAGGTACTGGTTGATGACTGGGACCTGGTCAAGGCGCGGATGTATTCGACGGTGGCCTATATGTGGCGCGACGGTGAGTTCGCTGACGACGACCTCTATGCCGAGTTCGGCGAGGTAGTCGGCGGCCAGAAACCAGGCCGCGAGAATGATCAGGAGGTGATCATCTTCAGTCCCATTGGTCTGGCCCTGCACGACGTCGCCGTAGCCAGCTGCATTTACCAGACGGCTGTCACGAAGGAGATGGGGCAGAAGGTACCCCTGTGGGATAGCCCGCTGTGGATGTGAGCGACGCGCAGCCAAGGAGATAGACTTGCGAACTTCTGTCCCAGCAAAGTTGGGCGGGTATCTAAAGATAATTATCTTGCCTCTGGCGGTGGTCATCGTCGTCGTGCTCCAGTGGCGGTTTGTTCCCTATGGGGTTGTAGGACCGACAGCCACCCCGACGGCGACTGTAACCCCGACCGCAACCCTGACCCCGACGGCGACCCTGCCCCCGACGGCAACCCTGACCCCGACTCGGACAGCGTCCCCGACTGCGACCTCGACCCCGACAAGCACCCCCACTCAGACCAGGTCACAGCGCGTATTGCTGCCCCAGGTCAGACACTCCTCGCCAGCTACACCGACTTCTACTTCAAGCCCCACCCCGACCCCGACCTCAACCTCCACCCCGACCCCAACTCCTACCCCGACCCCTACCCCCACCTCGACTCCTACGCCAACGCCTACTCCCATGCCTACGCCGGACGGAACGGAACGGGAGGCACGAGTGCCTATTCTCATGTACCACTACATCTCCGTCCCTCCGCCCGATGCCGATGATGTCCGCCGTGACCTCTCCGTCACGCCCCAGGATTTCGAGGAGCAGTTGCGCTACCTGAAGAAAGCTGGCTATCACTCCATAACCCTGCGCGACCTCATCTACTATCTGACCATAGGTAAACGCCTGCCTCGCAAGCCGATTATCCTGACCTTCGATGATGGCTATCGGGATAACTACACCCAGGCATACTCCCTGCTCAAAAAGCATGGCCTGGTGGGGACTTTTTTCCTGATCACTGCCCCCATTGATCAGGAAAACGGGGAATACGTCTCCTGGGATCAGGTCAAGGAGATGAGCGAGGGCGGCATGGAGTTCGAGCCTCACACCTACACCCATCCCGACCTGAGGGAGCAGCCCGTTGATTACGTGGTCTGGCAGATCATGGTCTCCAAAGAGGCCGTCGAGGAGCGCACAGGGAAGACGTCGCGTTTTTTCTCTTATCCATCGGGAATGTACGATCAGCAGGTGGTGGACGTCCTGCGCTCGGCCTACTTCTGGGGAGCTGTGACCATCAATCAGGGCGATCGGCAATCCTCCCAGCAGCCTTTCGAGCTGAAGAGGATCAGGATCAGGGGGGGCGACAGCCTGGATGATTTCGTTATGAAGCTGCACCTTGACTGGGAAACAATGGTTCCAGAGGAAGGGCCTCCTTTCATGCCCTTAATGCTAAAAGCTCCTGAAGATGCATTTTGATGCCTTAACCATGGCTGCCGTGGCCGACGAGCTGCGGGCCCACATCCTGGGCGGGCGGGTGCAGAAGGTGCTCCTGCCCGATGATCTTTCCATGGGGATGGAAGTCTATGCCCACGGGGGACGGGAGACACCGGAGGCCACCTTGCGACAGGCGGCCCAGTTGGCGGCATACTATTCCCAGGCGCGGGGCTCGTCGCACGTGGACGTGGCTTACACTGAGCGACGGTATGTGCATCGTATCAAGGGGGCTGGCCCCGGCCTGGTGACTTACACTCAGGAGAAGACGATCCGGGTAGTGCCACAAAAGGGGTAACGAGTCAACGAGTAATGAGTCAACACAAAAGGTTCTGGCAAACCGTCTGCCAGAACCTTTTGCGTTGCGATCTATTTGGGGATATGGGTGTCTAGGTCTTGCGCCTCCTGACCAGCACAACCGCCAGGGCGGCAAGGAAAACAACCGCCATCAACCTCAGCCACGACGCGACGATCTCCAGCCTGTTCACCGGCACGATGACCCCACCGACAGGGATAGGCGTCGGCATGGGGGGCACGCGCAGATCAACCTCCCACCGATCACCGTGATGTGTCCAGGTGATGGTCGTTGATGGCGATATAGGAGTACCGTTAAAACTGATAGGCACCGGCGTGGCCGGTAGACC
>JAUWOY010000009.1 GCA_030611885.1 Chloroflexota bacterium
TAGCGACGTATCGAGGCCAAGCGGGTTGCCGGTAGACCCGTTCGCATCCTGGGTTTCGATACGACCTGAAGGTCTACTCAACCGGCGGATGCTCGCTATGCCCATGTGCACCCCTTTCCCCCCCAAATATTGAGAAGATACGGTGGGCGAATCAACCGATGTGTTCCTCCTGGGGACACAGGTCCATCCGACGCTCGAAGGCTAAGCGAGGTTATGGTTTCCAGAGATCAGCGGCGGGTGGCAGTCGCTGATCGCCTGAGAAGTTTGATCCAAACTATGCGGAGGAGGTGATTCGATGGACACGCTCGTTAAGGCCCTGGGGCCCGCTTTCGCTGCTGGCTTCGCCGTTCAACAACTCTTGGAGGTGCTCGACCCCCTCATCATGAAAATCATAGGGAAGGCCGATAAGAAGCTGATTCTCGGCATCGTAGCTTTCCTCTTCGGTCTCATCCTGGCGTTTGGAACCGGACTGCGCGTCTTGGAGCCACTGGGGGTTGCCAACGCAGGCATTTGGGACACCGTCGTCACAGGTTTGGTCATCGGCGCGGGCACAGAGGGCATCAACTCCATCCTGAAGTTCCTGGGTTACAGCAAGGAGAAAGAGAAAGCCGAGGCTGGAATGGCGAAGAAGACGGCAGAGCGAGAAGACGCCCTTGCCCTCGTCGAGAGGAGCTAGAAGCCTCAGGTCGAACAACTATTGCCTCAACGTCAAATGCCCCAAGCAGCCACCTGCTTGGGGCATTGTCGTAAGGGTTATCCTCAGAGTGGTTGGCGCTATGACGCTGGAGTCTCGGTTGGGGTAGCGGTTGGAGTAAGCGGGATAGGAGTCGTTGACGTGAGTGTCGTTGTGGGAGTAAGTGATGGAGTAGGGGTTATTGGCGTAGAGGTAGGGCCCGCCTCCCCAATAGGGATGGACAACACTTGACCAATAATGATCAGGCCTGCGTCGCTGAGATCGTTGGCCTCCATTATTGCTTCAACCGTAGTATCATACTCTTTGGCTATGCCGCTCACCGTATCGCCCGCCACGACGATGTGAGTACGAAATGCGGCGCCAGGCTGCGATCCTGGCGTGATGGGGACGACAGTAGCAGTATATGTGGGACGCGGTGTATTGACGCCAGCTGACGGTGTGTAGATGGGAGCTAGCGGCGCAGGAGTGTAGGTTGGGTACGGAGTGGCAACGGGCATAGCCTCTATCGTTGCTCGTACAGCCTCAGCTACCAGTCGCTCTATCTCAGCCGGATCGGGCGTGGGGCTAGCAAGGCGGCAAGAAGCCACAGTAGCAGCTAACACCAGGCAAATGGATACCAGCAAGTTTACTCTTTTCATAGTTTCACCTCGTTAATCGTTGTTTCAGCATCGAACGCCTCGATCACAGACGCTTCACGATCTCACGCCTGTATTCCGGGAAGTAGCGGCCGATCACCATGAGATCGAAGGAGCGTAGGATTGACTCCTTGGGTTCGCGCTCCAGGAGAAACCGAAAGGACTCTGCCACCAGGTCCTCAGGGCTCGCCTTGCCCACGGCCAACTCTTGATAGTCGGCTTTGCGGAGCGTCACCCGGTGGCGACTCTCCCCCTTCCCTTCCTTCACAGTCACCTGGAACTCGTAGCGATCATCGTGGTCTGTTCTCTGCACCTCAATGTTGGCCATGATTCTCCTGAACCTCCTGTCTTCAGATTATTGACTATGCTCTTCGGTCAGGTTACAACGTGTTGAGAAACAGCTTTGCTTGTTCGAAGGCTGGGTGATCCCACGGCCAGTAGCCTTTTTGAGCAGCTTCTCCCAGACGCAAATCTGGTCTCTCTCTGGAGGCCAGGAATGTGTGGACTCTGGCCTTCGAGAGGTTACGAGGCAACTTCTCAACTCTTTCCTCAAGACATTCGAAGTACTCATCCACACAACGCATCGCCGGGTCTTCCCGCACCGATTCCAAGCAAAGGTTCTCAAGCATCCCTGATGTTTCCCCATTCGGCAGGATCATTACGATGACCCGAGGGCTATCTCCTGCAGGTTGCAGAGGTTCCGTTGGCCTAGCCAAGCCGGCGTTCTGCAAGGCACCGCAGACACTTTGAAAAGCAGCGGTAGGATCTTCGTCTGCGTCTCTGATCACACCCACAGAAGTGACTTTATCGAAGCCTGAGGTTATCGTCAACGCTCTGATGTTGCCGTGGATTTTGGTCTTGCCGCCAATGGCCCGTATCTCAATGTCTGGAAGGTCAAGATAAGCAATCAGTTCGGAGAACAGTCGCTTCTCGTCTTCGCCTTCGACGATGAGCACTCTGGACTTACTGATCGGTTCGAGTGGTCTCTGGTCATTCATCAGCGCACCTCCAAGCCTGCCTCGAGTGCTGCCCCCAGTATCTCCTGGTCATAGGTAACGGTCCGAATAGCACCTTTGACCCGCTCCAACCGGTGCAGAGCAAAATCATACTGCTCACTGGCGGCAAATGCCTGGTGCGCAGCACGAATGCACTCCTCACTGTGCGTCGTGGCAAAAACCTGGACAGCATACTCGCGCGCCAAGTCAGCAATTGCTTCCCAAACCTTGCTCATTACTGTATAGTGCAGGCCGTTCTCAATCTCGTCAATCAGCAGGATGCCATCTTGAGCTTCGGGGATGGCCAGGGCGATCCTCAACAAGCGACCCATTCCATCCCCCATAAGCGGCAAGGGCAAGAGCCGGTCCCTCCCGATGTCGCCGTAGATCATAGGTGCGCCACCTCTGTATAACACGGCCAGATCCTCCAGGTGTGGTTCGATAATCCGCAGGATTCTAATGACCTTGCTCTGTTCTCTTTTTACCTTCAGATTTCCAAGCCGTTCAGCAAGCTGCTCTTGGGCGTCACGTCTTCGTGCTCCCAAAAATATTCCCGTAGGCTCTTTGACACCAAGCGGTCGCTCGAACCCGATCCCATCTTCTTTAACGATCGCACGCGCCTGGATGGACTGCCCAG
Organism: Chloroflexota bacterium; assembly: GCA_030611885.1. Classification (GTDB taxonomy): domain Bacteria; phylum Chloroflexota; class Anaerolineae; order VGOG01; family VGOG01; genus JAUWOY01. Next base: position 2,962 of record JAUWOY010000009.1, read on the forward strand.
TGACATCCGTGTAATCGAGTACAACCTCCGATCCCACGGGCTCCGTTGTCTCCTGGTCAATCGCCTGGGCAGCTGAAATCGCCTTTTCCCGATTGGGTGCTGCAATACGGGACGTTGGATGTTCACGTATTTCAATACGAAGAGATCGCGACTTACCATCCGAGTCTCGGCTTGATAATTCTATCAGTCTCTCGTGATCGAAGTTGCAGAACAGATCCCACAAGAACTCATCTTTTCTGAAATGCTCAAGCCCGCGGAATACGTTTACTCTGAGCCCCAGTTCAGGATTATGATATCCATGGTGAAGCCAAAGGGCTTCGAGCAGAGCAGTCTTGCCAACGTTGTTTTTCCCGGCGACAAGGTTGATCCGCCCTAAAGGTTCAATGGTGAGGTCATCAAAACATCGAAAGTTTCTTGCTGTAAAGGATTTATACATATTTAGCCTCCGGTTGTTCAAAATACTCATAATGAGGGGCAGCCCCAGCCTCTGCCAAGGCCCTTCGGTAATCCCATTTTACCTGACCACCAACCATAGTATACCAGAATTCGGCTTGCTTGGCAAAAGCAAAAAGCCACCTGCATTAGCTTGCAGGTGGCTCGGCCTGCCCTGGCTACTGAACTTCAGACTCGCTCTCTGAGGCGAGGTTTTCCACCCCCTGGCGACGAGAAGGCTCGCGGCTTTTTTCGAGATATTCATCCAACATCCTGATGCTGTACCTGCGATGACCGCCAGGAGTCCGAAAGGGCATCAGACCTCCCTCCTTCTCCATCTTTCCCAGAGTGTATAGGCTCACCCGCAGATACTCAGCAGCCTCCTGCGCCGTGAGGATGGTCATTTCCTCGTCTAAAACTTCCTCTTCTGCCACATCACGCTCCTGTTTACTGCTGACGGAGTGATAAGCTGATCGTAAATGTCGTTCCCCGAACCATCAATCGGGCTGTTTGCGTCGTTTCCTTATCGTATCACATTATAACATAACATTCGTTAGAGCGCAACTGGCGAATACCTGAAATGCTCGAGGTTTGCCACCAAGGTATGCGCTCTGGGCCGTGACTTTGTGATTGGGGATACACTTTTGCTCTACGTCTCCTCAAAGGGCAAGAAAGACAGGGCCGTGGAAAGACCTTTGAGGATAACGTACATTTCCGCCGCGCCGGCCAGGGAAAACTCTCCCCGAAAATCCTTCTTCATCTCCAGGGCCTTGACCTGAAAATCAGTGGAAGAGATTCTCATTCTCAGCAGATCGCTTTCAAAGTTCACCTCGTCACCGCCGTTTTCCACAGATAAACGCGCCTCCTTCCCGCCCTCCCGCCTTCTGATGGCCCATCCTTGAGCGCTCCTCTCGACGTAGAAGGCGTTGTCCTCTTCCAGTTCAAAATCGCCTTCCCTGAGGAAGAGCCTGGGCTTGTCCAGGTAGGGTTTGCCGTGGTGGACACAGAAGGTCTCGCAGTTGCCGCACTCGTTGCAGAAGTCGTCCACGTGGATGATCTGCCGGGCCTGCTCGACCTGGAAGACCTCCCCCCCAGTCACGGCCAAGCTCCCCTGCTGGCAGGAGACCGTGGGCAGCGTCAGGCTGACAGGTTCGACGAGGAAGGCGTAGTTGGCCCGGTTGGGGCACACCTCCACACACTTGTCGCACAGAGTCGAGCACTGTAGACAGCGGGCCGCCTCGGCCAGGGCCGCTTCTTCCGTTAGGGTCGCTTCGACCAGGTCGAAACCGCCACGTTGATCGGGCGAGAGCATCACTCCCTCGTGCTGCGCCGCCTTTCTAGCCCGGGCCCGTTTGACTTGTGCGATTTCTTCCTCAGACAGCACAGGAAGCTGAATGGACGGTCGCTCAAACGGCAGGCCCAACTGCTGGCAAATTGCCTCAGCAGCTCGCCGCCCGTCGGCGCACGCCTCGACGATGGTGGCGGGTCCCCTCACCGCATCGCCACCAGCGAAAACGCCCGGCACACTAGTCGCCAGGGTGAGTGGATCAACGACGACCCAATCTCCAACTTCCAATTTCCAACTTCCAACTCCCAATACCTGACCAATGGCGATGATAAGGGAATCTGCCTCGATCTGGAATTCGCTGCCGACGACGGGGATCGGCCTTCTCCTCCCGTCTAGCCCTGGCTCTCCCAGCTCGTTCCGCACGCACTCCAGGGCGACGACCCGGCCCTCCTGCAAGATGATCCTGGTGGGAGAAGCCAGCTCCTCCAGGATCACACCCTCAACGAGAGCGTCTTCGATCTCCTCCTCGTCGGCCGGCATCTCGCGCCAGGTTCGACGATAGACGATGGTCACTGAGCCGCTCGTGAGCCGCCTGGCGGTCCTGGCCGCATCCATGGCCGAGTTCCCTCCGCCGATCACCAGCACCCTGCTGCCCAGGTCAACCCTCTCCCCCCGCCGCACCCGGTCGAGGAAATCGAGGCTGTGGTAGACGCCTTCGCCCTCCTCGCCCTCGATGCCCAGACGGGCGTCCTTCCCTGCACCCGAGGCGATGTAGACGGCGTCAAACCCGTCTGCTAGAAGCTCTTCCGGGGGAGATGTGATGGGATGGGAAAGTTCGATCTTCACTCCCAGATTGGTGATTCGAGCGATGTCCTCCTGGACGACGGCCTCAGGCAGCCTGAAGGTGGGGGCGATGGCCAGCACCCCTCCAGCCCGATCCTGGGCTTCGTAGATGATCGTCTCGACACCGTTCAGGGCCAGGAAGTAGGCGGCGGCCAGGCCGGAGGGGCCGCTGCCGATCACGGCCACACGGGCGTCAGAAACCAGGTTTTTTGCGAAAAACCTGGTTTCTCCACCTTTTTCGGCGGCAAACTGCTTCAGAGCGCGGATGGCGACGGGTTGGTCGTAGTTGTTGCGAGTGCAGCAGGTCTGGCACAGGTGGGTGCAGACGTAGCCGGTCACGCCGGGCAAGGGGTTGCGGGAGAGGATGACCTCCAGGGCCTCGTCGTATCTCTTCTGACCAATCAACCAGGCATACTCAGGCACGTCCTGCTGGATCACACATTTCTCCACGCAGGGGGCAGTGATGCAGTCGAAAAGGTCCAGCTTCGATTCGACTTTGGGCAAGCCGTAGGGATGGTAGCCCTTCTTGTAGCGAGGGTCTTCCAGGGCCCGGACGGCCGCTCGTTCCAGATTGGCCAGCTTGTCTCGGGCCAGTTCCTCCAGGCTCGTCATTCCCAAATCGTGCATATCCCTGTCCAAGTTCTCCAGGTATTGTAGGAGCCTGGAGTAGCCGCCCGGTTTCAGCAGGTCTGTGACCGTGGTGACCGGCCAGGCACCGGCGGCCAGAATATCTGTCAGATTGAAAGCATCAGCCCCAGCGGAGAAGGAAACGTTCAGGTCGCCGTCGAAGTCCTGGGAGAGTTTGTGGAAAAGGTTAATGGTGATGGGGTAGAGGGCGCGTCCCGACATGTACATCTCGTCGCCGGGAAGGACGCCCTTGTGGTTGGCCAGGGCCAGGGTGTTGCTCAATTTGAGCCCGAAGGTCAGTCCCCGCTTTGCGGCAACCTTTTTTAGAGTTTTGATCAGTTCCACCGCCCGGCCATATTGCAGATCGTGCTCGAACACGCGGTCGGGAATGTGGATCTTCCTGAAGCCGAGGTGGTCGTGGAGGATGCGCCTCACCGCCTCTTGGCCCAGCAGGGTGGGGTTCAGCTTGACCGCGGTGTGCAGCCCCCTTTCCTCCAGCAGGTACCTGGCGATCTGCTCGATTTCGTCCGGAGGGCAGCCGTGCATGGTGGAAAGGGTGACGCTGTTGGTGACACGAGATGGAATCTCAATGTCAGCGAACTGGGGGAACTTCTTTCTCAAAACCGCCCGGATCTCGGCGATTTCTTCGGAGGCATCCTCCAGTTTGTCCATGAAGCGAGTCATGGGCGCACTTTGAATTCCCTTGAGATCATAGCCGACGCTCATGTTGAAAATCGTGCCGAAAGGGACGCTGCCTTCAAATCCGAGGAGACGACGGAGGACGTGAATCAAGGCCCAGGCCTTGACGTACTCGCTGGCCGACTGATCCAGCTTGAGCTCCTGGGACCATTCGACGTTGTAGCCCTCGTCCTCCATGTCAATGCAGGGCCTGGGTATCTCCAGCTCATCGCTGATCTGCACGGTCTTCAGCTCAATGAATCTGCCCCCGGAAAGCCAGGCGCAGATGATGTTCTGAGCCAACTGGGTATGCGGCCCCGCCCCCGGCCCGATGGGGGTAGCCAGGTAATGCCCGAAGAGGTGCTCGATGGCATAGGGACTGTCCTTTTTGGGAACGTAGAAGAGCGAGCGATGAATGCCGAAGATGGACTGGTTCCCCTCAAGCTCTTTCAGAATCCAGTTGAGAAGGACTTCAAAGGATTGGACTTTCATGGTGTCAGACATGCTTCCTCCTATCTCCTGTTTTGCTGGTGGAGAAACCAGGTTTTTCTCCTGTCTGAACAAGCGGATTGTTCTTTTGGGATCTCCTGGGGTGCGAAAAGGTATTTGATCAACTAAAAACCTGGTTTCTGGTTGGTTACATCCCCGTCGGGATGTCCAGGAAGGTTGTCTCCAGGCCGAACTTCTCTTCCAGATGGCGGGCCAGCGCCTTCACGCCCAGCGTCTCGGTGGCGTAGTGGCCCCCGTAGACGACGTTGAGGCCCCGTTCGGCGGCCTGGTGGAAGAAGCTGTGGCTGGTCTCGCCAGTGACGAAGGTGTCAAAGCCGGCGTCGGCTACCTGATCCATCAGGAAGGCTGCCCCGCCGGAGATGCACCCCACCCTCGACACCTCTGCCGGGCCGTGGGCCAGCACGCGCACCGGAGGTTCGCCGGTGGCTCGCGTCAGCCGCTCGACCAGCACGTCCAGCGGAATGGCCGGGGCCAGCGCGCCGCCAAGGCCGATTGTGCTGCCGTGGTATTCGCCAAAGGCGCGGGTGTCCTTCAGCTCCAGCAGGCGGGCCAGCTCTGCGTTGTTGCCCACCTCAGGGTGGAAGTCCAACGGCAGGTGGACGGCATACAGGCCGCAGCCGCCCTCAATGAGCGTCTTCACTCGCTGGAAGAGGGGGCCGACTAGGCGGAGAGGCTTGTCCCAGAAAAGTCCGTGGTGGACGATGAGCAGTTGTGCACCAGTAGCGACCGCCCGCTCGAAGGCGACCTGGCAACCGTCCACGGCGAAGGCGACTTTCGTCACCTCCTCTGGGCCTTCCACCTGGAGGCCGTTTTGGGAGCTATCTTCGATCTCTTTGACGCGCAGGTAGTCGTCGAGGTAGGTGATCAGTTCGTCACGGTTCATTTGGGTCTCCTTCTCATAATCTCTTCCAAAGCTTACCCGCCAACTCCTGCGATTTAGCGCAGATTTCTGCCTCGTCCAGGCTCAAAAGCTGCTTGTTCCGCATCAGCACCCGACCGCCGACGATGGTGGTGTCCACGCCCGTGCCGTCCACGCCGAAGATGATGTGCCAGGGGAAGTTGCCTGCGGTCAAGGGGGTGGTGGACACGTAATCAACTAGAATGATGTCGGCCAGGGCGCCTACGGAGAGCTGGCCTAGAGGATCGGGGAAAAACAGGCTGGCTATCTGGGCGTTGTTCTGAAACTCCATCTGCATCACCTGGTCGCCGCCCATGACTCGTGGATCGCTCTTGCCCAGCTTGTGCAGGAGGTAAGCGGTGTGCATCTCGGTGAACATGTTGTTGGAGAAGCCGTCGTTGCCCAGGCCAACGTCAATCCCCGTTTTCAGCATACCCGGCACGTCGGCCACGCCCACGGCGTTGTTCATGTTGGAGCGGGGGTTGTGGACCACTCGCGTGCCTGTCTCTCGTAGGATGTCCTTCTCGTAGGCGTCCACGTGCACGCAATGGACGGCGATGGTCTGGGGGCCAAGTATGCCGAACTTGTTCAACCTCTCGACGACCCGCAGGCCCGATTTCTTCAGGCTATCCCGCACATCGGCCATGTCCTCGGCCACGTGAATGTGAAAACCCGCGCCCAACTCATTGGCCGCCGCCACTGCTTTCTCCAGTGTCTCATCGGAGAGAGTGAGCGAGGCGTGCAACCCAAAGGTGCCAGCCAGCTTGCTGGTTTGCCCACTGGCTACTTTCTCGATGAATCGCACGTTCTCCTCTATCCCCGCCTGGGTTAACTCTTCCCCGTCCCTGTCCGTCACCTCGTAGCACAGGCAGGCTCGAACTCCGGCCTCCTCCACCGTCTCGGCGATGACGTCCAGCGAGCCCTCGATGGCGCTGGGAGAGGCGTGGTGATCTATGAGGGTGGTGGTGCCGTGGCGGATGGCATCTACAAGGCAGACCAGCGCGCTGTAGCGAATGTCTCGCCCATAGAGGGCTTTGTCCAACCGCCACCACAACTTCTCCAGTATCTCTGGAAAATTCTGGGGAGCTTCGCTGGGGATGGCCATTCCCCGGGCGAAAGCGCCGTAGAAGTGGGTATGAGCGCAGATCAGCCCAGGCATCGCCAGTTTGCCCTGGGCGTCGAGGATCTCCTCATTAGGATACTTTGCCGCGAGCTCCGCCGTCTGGCCCAAATCGGCTATGTGCTCGCCCGCGATGAGGATGGCGCCATCGTGGATGACCTGGTTCTCCTTGCCAAAAGTGATAATCGTGCTATTGGTGATGAGCATTTTGGTGCCTCCTTACTTTGCCTTCTGTCAACGAATACCAAACGAATAAACGAATGAGATCTGCCGTCAAAACTTATTCGTTGCTTCATTCGTTGACAGAATGATGGTCATGCTTTCATGTCCTTCTCGCTTCAGCCTCGCCTCCGCCACCAGACGAGAACCCCGCCGAGGGGGATCAATCCAAGCAGGGCGATGGCGACAGACCCTAAAGGTTTCAAAAAAACCTTTAGGGTCTTGGAATTGGGTGGATCCTCAGGCTCGCTCGTCACGGGCAACGTTGAGACAGGGGAGCTGGTAGCAGTGGGCGTCGGGGAGGGGGTAAATGTGAATGTAGGAGAAGGTGTGTTCGTTGCTGTCGGCATCGGCGTGCTCGTTGGCGTGAGCGTCGGAGTGGGGGTGGGCGTCATGGTGGGCGTGGGCGTCGGAGTAGCTGTCGGCATAGGCGTGGGTGTGGGTGTTGGCGTCTGCGTGGGCGTTGGGGTAGGCGTGGCGCTGGGAGATGGTGTTGCTGTGCTGGTTGGCGAGGCCGTCGGCGTTGGGGTGGGTTGGAGAGAGCCGCGAGCCGAGGGCGAGCCTTCCTCGACCAACAGGAGGGGGCTGCCACCGATGATGCAGCCGCTGGGGTCGCTGCAGAGCGCGCCAGCCAGGGTCAGAACATACTGACCATCGTCCGCAGTCAGCGTCCGGCTCTGCCCCTCTTTGTTGATCAGGATAGCCTGCGGGGCTATGGCCTGCACGGCTATCGTTCGCGTTACAGACGAGCGGTTCCAGAGCACAGTGGTCGTCCTCTCTCCCCGATCAATGGTAACTTGATCAATCTCCCCCCGGCGGACCAGGCTGGCCTTGCGGTAGCCGGCGAAGTAGGTGGTCACCACCTGGTAGGCGTGAAAAGCCGGACGGAGGCTGCCATCGGCTCGGACCAGGCCGTAAGGCTCAGGGTTGGCGTGGACGTCGCCAGGCTTGTCAATCATCTTGTAGACAGCGATGCGTTCGACCCCGGCCGCCAAGCCCAGAGCGCAGGCCTGGATGATGTACGATGCCTGCTCGTCCAGACTGATCACGAAGCGGGGATTGTGCACTGGACGGCTTGGGTCATGCGAAGGTGCGGCGTTGGTCTCGTTGATCCAGATGGGCTTGTCCAGGCCGTGCTCCTGCATCGCCTGGCGGAAAAAGCTGGTGATCTCGTAAACCGTCTGGGGCTTGAAGTAGATGTGCAGGGTGACGACGTCGAAATAGTGATTGTGCTGCGGGGCCGTGGGGTCCTGAGCGACTACGTCCAGAAACCGCTCCAGGTACTGCCTGCGGCCATAGACCCAGTCCCACCAGTAGGTCAGCCCCGTCAGGTGGATGACACAGTTGGGGTTGGCCTCCTTGGCTGCCAGATATGCTACCTTGAGCAATTGATAATAGTCCTCCACCGAACCGGCCCAGGTATGGCCGACGTGTTCGTCGTCCCAGACATCAGGCTCGTTCCAGATGATCCAGTGATCAATGCGGCCCGCGTAGTGGCTCACTACCCGCCTGACGAAGGCTGCCCACAGGTTATTGGGGTCATCGTGGGGCAGGTAGAGGCCGCGGGGCACACCGCGTAGAGGCTCGTCATCAGTAGCCCAGGGGGGAGTGTTATTGAGCAGACCCATCACTTCCCGGCCCTGGGCGCGTTCCCTGTCCAGGATCTCGTCAGGGAAGTATTGCCCATTCCAATCCTCTGGGCCATTGGGTTGCAGTTGATGCCACCAGAAAATCACCCGTTCCCAGCCCACGCCGGCCAAGGTGGCTTGATCAGGAGCTTCGTAGGCCTCCACCGCCCCGAAGCGAGGGTCGGGGGGCGACGCAGCGTAGGCCGGCTGGCCAATCCAGATGTGTGGGATCAATAGTCCAAAGCAGACTAAGGCTAGGAGCACTTTCTTCAACGTTTGTTCTCCTTCTGTAGAATTATATCCCAACCAGCCGCTTTTGTCCAGCCCAACACCATGGCTCTCAAAACAAAAGGTTCTGGCGAACCATCTGCCAGAACCTTCTGCCAAGCGATCTATTTGGGGATATGGATTTCTAGGCCCTGCGCCTCTTGACCAGCGCAACCGTGAGAGCGGCGAGGGAAGCCAGCGCCGCCAACCCCAGCCACGGCGCCACAAGCTCCAGCTTGTTCACCGGCACGATGATCCCGCCAACAGGCTCGGGGGCGGGTGTAGGTGTTGTTGTAGTTGTAGTTGTAGTAGATTCATTGTTGCCTGCCGCTAAATCGTCCACAACACCAACAGGTTGAATGGCTATCTGATTTGTGATGGACACCCCCGATGCGGTAGTTGGCTCAATCCTTACGGTGATTGAGAAAGATCTGTCAGTTTGAGCTGGAATTGCACCAACGTCCCATCGTACCGTGTTTGCTGATACTGGTGTTGGGGGGCCAAGTGTGCTTGACACGAAAGTGGTATTCGGTGGTAAGATATCTTCGATCTGTGCACTAACAACACCGTTTGGTCCGTTGTTACCATAGACAATAGTATATGTAATATCATCTCCTGCTTGCGCCTCACTCGGTCCAGTTTTTGCGATCCACAAGTCAACACTCGGTTGTGCATCAGTTGATACACTTAGCGTAACTTCTACTTGGCGGGTGAATCCAGGACCGGAAGCTTGCACACAGAAGCTATAGGTGCCAACGGTGCTGGTATCGTCGAAAGTTGCTGCATAAACTCCGTCATCAGCATCGCCGTCACTGTGAGCACCGTCGTCGAAAAGGGTGATAGTCGCTCCTGTTGGTTGTACCGTGGCTACAACGTTCGCTCCCGTGATAGTTCCCTGATTATCGAAGAGCATCGCACTCAACAACACCGGCTCTCCGGGAAGAATCACGTCGGCGCTGGTAAACGCCTCAAGCTTAAGGTCCGATAGCACGGTTACAGCGAAGCTGTAGTTGATCGTATCCTGAGCCGATGATGGAAGATGGATCTGAAGTGTCCACAGCCCGGTTTCTGGTGAAATTAGTCGATAGAATTCGTGGCTTTCGCTCTCAAGGTACTCAATGTCAGGATCTGACCCTGCTACCGTTGGGTCAATGACACGGCTGCTGGGTGAAACAAGAGTTAGGTCAAGATCAACCCCAGCGTTTGCCCAAGTGATAGTGAATGTCGCTTCCCGAGTACCAACAAGGGCTGTTTGGGTATCAGTTTCTCCAGGCGCAGCACTTCCCTGGCCTGAAGTAACTAGTTGTTGGCCGGCAATCCGTCCGGCAAGACGGTTGTAGATTGCAGTAAGTTGATCTGATGTTGGCGCGAAGGTATATATCCCACCAGTCTGGGCTGCGATATCTTGCAAAAGCGCCTCATTTGTGCCAGATCCTAGGCCAATAGTGTACACAACGATACCCGCCGCTTTAATATTTGGCAATACATCTTCTACCCAAGGAGCGGTATTCTCCCCACCGTTACTAAGTAATACGATTGCCCAGGGGTGTGTAGGGTCCCCCTCGTTTGTTAGCTCATCGCCTCCTTTCTGCAAGCCAGCTCCAATAGAGGTCATTCCCCCTGCGCTAATTGCATCTATTGCATTCTTTGCATCATCTTTGACGGAAGCAATTGTGGTAAGCCCGTAATTCACTGTAGCGTTAGAGGAGAAGCTGACCACCCCGATCATGTCACCGTCGTGCATCAAGTCGACGAAAAGTTTAGCAGCGGTTTTCGCATCTAGTATCTTTTGTCCCGACATGCTGCCTGAGCGATCAATCACGAGCACCACATCAACATTTGCCCCTGTAGGACCGGTTGCACGTATATCCACTTGGACAGCGCGTGGTCTTCGAATAAGGTCACGAACCACCGGCCAAACACCGATAATCGGGAGGATACGGCCAATGCGAATACCAAAATCACGAATCGTCTCTGCTGCGACATTGATGCCGTACTCGCTAAGGAGAAAGTTTGCGAAAAGCGCTGGCGCGCTAACCAGCATACTAGCAAGGGTTCGAAAGGCACCAATATAGTCTTCACGCTGTAGTTGGGTAGTGAATAGGGCACCGTCAAAGCCAATGTTATTTAGTAACTGGAGAAAAAGCTCTGCAATCCCCGGCAACAAGTCAGCAGATTTCGTAGGAAGATGTCCGATACCTGTGAACAGAAGAAAAGCTGTTACAAGATCAAGACCAAGCAACATAGAAGCATCACCCGGAACAAGTTCAACTTTGTTTAAACGAATTTTCAAGTGTGCTCCCGGACTAAACGTGACTCTGCCGAGTTCAAGAGTGCTCTTCCCCGCAAGCGGAATTGCTCTATTCTGGACCATGAGAAGTCGTTCTATCACCGGCCCTGATACTGTACCATTTTCCACTGAAAGCAATAAACCATAGGTTAGTGACGTTTTCGCCACAAGCGCGAGGTCCGCGCTGATACTTCCGTCTGGATTTATTGTTCTGTTCGTGAGTTTAACTTCTATGACCTCAAGGCCCCTCTCTGAATAACTGATGTCAAGATCGGGCTGTACCTGTCCCTGTGCCAAAGCTGTGCAAGGTAGAAGTGTGAACAGTAATGATACGAGCGTTATGAGGGAGATAATTTTGTAAGCTAGTTCTCGCTTCATTGGGTTATACCTCCTGATCTGAATTTTGATATAGGGTACCAGCCCAACCGCGTTGGGCGTCAAAGGCCGATGACAACTCAAGACAGCCAATACGTACCACTCCCATCTATATATTATAACGTAAAAATGCCGAAAAAGATACGGCCTGTGAGCACGAGTTTTGAATATTTTAAGGTTTCTTATGTTCAATGCCCGCCAGGGTGGGCGGGTCTGAAGACCTGACAGGTTTTCGAAAACCCGTCAGGTTTCTATGATCCTCAGCCGCCCCTGCGTCTCCTGACCAGCGCAACCCCCAAGGCCGCGAGGTCTGGCAGCGCGATGGTTAGAATTAATCGCCGCGCACAACGTAAAGGAAGTGGAGACCGTCAACGATCTTGAAACCCCGATATTCACCGCCAAGGCAATCGAAATGGGGGTCGTAAGTGACCAGGTAATCCGCCTTCCCCATCACGGCGCAGGCAAGGATATGGTCATCGTCAGGGTCTGCGAGAATGATGGGCTGGACATCCTCTTCGGAGACATGCACATATTCAGCATCGGCCAGGATGTGGGAGACAAGCTCAAGGGTTAGCTGCTGATCAATACCTAGCTCGCCAAACTTCTCGACGACCTCTTTGAGGGTGTCCTTCGACACCAGGAGCACAAATTGAGAGTCACGCCAGCGCTGGAACAACTCCTTGTTAGGGCTGCGGGGATTTCTGCTCAGATAGGCGGCCACATAGACATTGGCGTCGAGCACGGCGCGGAGTGGTGCCTTGGTCCCTTTCTCTCGATCTGGAAGCTTGCTCTTAGTCCCCACTCGGGTATTCCTCGACTTCGATCCCCTTGGCTGTAACCTCTGCCGCCAGGGCGTCCAACAAGGCTCGGTATTGGGCTTCTACTACAGGGCGGGGTTGCCGGCGCAGATCCTTGGCCCGTTCGGCTGCCAAAGTCAAAATCTCCTCAGTGCTCAGCGGTTTCGTCGCTCTCTTTGTCTCCCGTTTGACTCTGCGAGCATAGGAGATTATCTCTGCTACTCTTTCCTCCGGAAGCCCGACGATTATCTCCGAGAGTTGCCTGATATGAGTCTGAATTGCCTGAGCGCACATTATCCTTCACCTCCCTGCTATGCCATCTGCCATTAGCTTGTATTACACCTCTCATCTTGATTGCCAATTTCATGGGTATTTTATTACCTATTTGCCCCCCGGTCAAATGAGAGGACTATCCCGAAGCACATCAGCTTCAAGCCGAAGGCCGCAGGTCTCTCACATTGAGCTGCAATCGCTTCTCCCCCCGCCACTCGTTGATTTCCAGGGAGTAGACGACGTCAATGCGAGGAGGAAGCTGGCCCGCCCATTGGCCCTGCCGGAAAGCGATAGCGTCCCAGCGGGCCTGACCATCGCTCAGGGTGAGCTTGAGGTGGCTTCCATCAGTGCCCACGGCGCGGGCGCCCCGCACGATGGCCCGGCGGCTCAACAGGAGGGGCGCGGGATTGGCGTAGCCGCAGGGTTCTAACTGGGTCAGCAGGGCCTGGGTAGCCCAATCCATTTCGGATAGCTCGACCTCGGCGTCAATGAGAAGCGTAGGGACTAGCTCCACTCCCTCCAGTTGCTCGGCGGCCAGTTCCTTCAAGCGTTCCCGCAGGGTCTCCAGGTTGTCATTGGCTACGGTGAAGCCAGCAGCAGCAGCGTGGCCGCCGTACCTGACAAGAAGGCCGCGGCATTGATCCAGGGCAGCGGTGATGTTGAACTCAGGGATGCTGCGAGCCGAGCCTCGGCTTTCCTCTGCACCCAGCTCGACGACCACGGCGGGACGGTAGAACTCCTCGGTCAGGCGGCCGGCCACCAGACCCACGATGCCGGCCAGGAAATCCTCGCCGGCCGCGAAGAAGAGCTTCTCGTCCTCGCCAGCCATCAGCACCTGCTCCTTCGCTCGCTCAAGTGCCTCGGCAGTCAGGCGTTGACGATGCCGGTTCAGCTCTTCCAGCTCCCGCGCCAGATTCGCGGCCTGGTCTGGAGAGCGGCAGGTGAGGAGATCGTAGCTCGTGATGGCATCATCTATGCGCCCGGCGGCGTTGAGGCGCGGCCCCAGGACGAAACCGATGGTGGTCGCATCAATCTGGCCCGGCTTCAGCCCCGCCTGGGCGATCATGGCCCGCACGCCCAGTCGCTCGGCGGCGTTCAATCTCTCCAGCCCCCGCCTCACCAGGCTCCTGTTCTCTCCTAGCAACGGAACGAGGTCGGCCACCGTGCCCAGGGCAGCCAGGTCTAGCAGGTCCTCTTCGTTCAGACTTACCTCGCCCTTCGCCACAGGCACCCGGCGATTGGCTCTCAGAAGGGCCTGGGCCAGCTTGAAGGCCACCCCTACCCCTGCCAAATCCTTGAAGGGATAACGACAATCGGGCTGTTTGGGGTTGATGACCGTCAGGGCCGGCGGGACCTCCTCGCCCACCGAGTGGTGATCGGTTACGATGAAGTCCAGGCCCAGCTCTCTTCCGTAACTGACTTCTTCGACGGCGCGGATGCCGCAATCAACGGTCACTACCACCCCCACGCCCTGAGATGCCAGTTGGCGCAAGGCTCCGGTATTCAGGCCGTAGCCCTCGTCCACTCGGTGGGGGATGTAGGGTTCCACTCTGGCGCCGAGGGATGAGAGCGTCTCCACCAGGAGAGCGGTAGCCGTCACCCCATCGGCGTCGAAGTCACCGTAGATGGCCACCAGTTCCCCCTGGCGAATAGCCTGGCGGAGGCGGGTCACGGCCTCGTTCATCCCCTTGAGTCTGAAGGGATTGTCTTCAGGGCGGGCGTCGGCCAGGAAATCCCGCACATCCTGATGAGCGGTGATGCCGCGGTTATAGAGCAACTGGACGATGAGGGGTGAGAGTTGCGGGAAGCGGGCCAGGTGATCAGCAGGTGCTGGCGGCGCTATTTGCCATTTGGGTTTCATTAGCGATTCCCTTTCAGAGCAGCACTACAGCGAATTAAGAAAAAAAACAAATCGAGAGCAGACAACTGGCCCTATTTTATCACCTTCATAAGCAGATGTCAATTGAGTTGACAACCAGGGTAAACGTGATATACTTCTCCGCAAACCACGAAACTTGAGGAGGTAAAGAATGCCGATACCGGATACAGCCAAGAAGATCATCGAGGCCATGCCCAGCGCCTTTGTGCCTGAAAGGGCTAAGGGCATCAAGGCCACTTATCAGTTCGAACTGACTGGCGAAGGGGGCGGCGACTGGGTGCTGGAGATCGCCAATCAGCAGTGCCAGGTCAAAGAGGGGGTTGCTGCTGAGCCCGATGCTACCATAAGCCTGGCGGCCGCCGATTGCGTGGCCCTGGTCAAGGGGGAGCTCGACGCCATGGAGGCCTTTATGAAGGGCAGGCTCAAGGTCAAAGGCAACATCGGCCTGGCTATGAAAGCTCTCAATCTCTTTCAACGGTAGGAGGAGAGGAAATGAAGCTGATCGTAAATCCGGAGGCGGCCAATGGCGCTGTAGGCAAGAATTGGCCGCGCGTGCGCGACTTCCTGCAGGCTGAGGGAGCTAAGTTCGAGGCCGTCTTCACCGAGGAGCCCGGACACGCTACCCAGTTGGCGCGGCAGGCCCTCGACGACGGCTACCGAACCATCGTGGCCGTGGGCGGGGACGGCACTGTCAACGAGGTGATCAACGGCCTGGTGGTGGAAGGGTCTGTTGACCCGGAGGTGGCCCTGGGCCTTATCCCCTGCGGCACGGGGTCCGATTTCGCGCGCGTGCTGGACATTCCCCGCGATTACATGGAGGCTTGTCGCCAACTCCTGCGTAGCGAGCCCCGCCCCGCAGATTTGGGGAGAATAACCTGCCTCCGCGAGGGGCGAGAAGTGGAGCGTTATTTCATCAACGCGGCTGGCCTGGGCTTCGACGGCGAGGTGGCCGACCTGGTGAACCGCTTCCCCAAGGTTCTGGGGGGCACTATCACTTACCTGGCGTGCCTCTTCATCAGCCTGGTGACCTATCGGAACAAGAACGTGGAGCTTTCCTTCGACGGCCAGCCCGTGCGGGGACGGCTCAATTCGGTCATCGTTTGCAACGGGCGCTACTTCGGCGGGGGCATGTTCATCGCGCCTGGCGCCTCGCTCGACGATGGCCTCTTCTACGTGGTCATTCTGGGCAATCTGAACAAGCTAGAGGTCGTGATGAACGTGCCGCGAGTCTACAAGGGCACACACCTGACTCATCCCAAGGTGAGCCACTTCTCCGCCAAAGAGATCCACATCGAAGCCCAGGAGCGCATGTTCCTCCAGGCTGAAGGGGAGCTGGTCGGTGAGGCGCCGGCGACGTTTCAGGTGATCCCGCGGGCGCTGAAAGTGCTGGTGTGAAATAGGCGTGATATACTCGTTAAAGCCCAATACGGTTCGGTTAAGCACCGCCGGTCGAGTAGCGTAGCGTATCGAGACCAAGGCGCTGGCTCGAACGCGATCGGAGTCTCTGAAAAGCCGCTCGCTTGGCCTCGATACATCCCTTCGGGCTTACTCGGCCGGCGCTCGCTTTCTTATCCGAATGGTATTGCGTTAAAGCCTGCTCAAAGGGGATCGTCAGATCCCCGTCCGGCCCCGCTAGCAACGCGGATTTGGCAATCCGCTCTGAGCAAAGGGAGGTCTATGAATGGTCTCGCACGAGGTTGATCTGATGGTGATCGGCGGCATCGTGTTGACCGCCGACCAGGATTGGAACATCTATGAGCCAGGAGAGGTGGCTGTGGACGGGGGAGCCATCGTTGGCCTGGGGTCGCGCGAGGAGGTAGAGCGGGCGTATCGCGGGCGGGAGCGGATTGACGCCAGTGGCAAGTTGGTCATGCCTGGCCTGATAAACGCCCACACCCATGCCCCGATGACCCTTTTTCGCGGCATCGCCGACGATCTTCCGCTGGAGACCTGGCTGCACGAGTACATCTGGCCGGCGGAGGCCAAATGGCTCAGCCCAGACTTCGTTCGCCTGGGCACTCAGCTCGCGGCGGCGGAGATGATCCGCTCTGGCACTGTCCTGTTTTGCGATATGTACTTCTTCGAAGATGACATCGCCGAAGCGTGCCAGGAAGCCGGCCTTCGCGTGGTCGTCGGAGGGGCGCTGGTGGATTTTCCAAACGCCAACTATAAGACCCCCAAGGAGGGACTCCAATACAGTGAGGACTTGCTGCGCAAGTGGAGTGATGATTCCCTGGTAGTTCCTTCGGTCCAGCCGCACAGCCCGTACGCCGCCTCATCGGAGCTGATGCAGCAGGGCAAGGCGCTGGCCGATCAGTACGATGCGCCCTACCTGCTCCACGTGTCGGAGACCCGGAGCGAGGTGCGGGAGAGCATCGAAAAGTATGGACGCACCCCCGTCGGTCGCCTGGCCGACCTGGACGTCCTGAGTCCCAGCACCGTAGCCATTCACGGCGTGCATCTGACCGACGAGGACATCGAGCTGCTGGCCCAGTATGAAACTGGCGTGGTTCACTGTCCGGAGAGCCAGTTGAAGCTGGCCTCTGGTCTGACCCCGGTGCCGAAGCTGCTGGAGGCGGGGGTCAAGGTCGGCTTGGGAACCGATAGCGCGGCCAGCAACAACGACCTGGACATGTTCGGCGAGATGGCGACGGCGGCCAGGGTTCACAAGATGATAGCTGGCGATCCCACAGCGATGCCTGCTCGCCAGGCGTTGAGCATGGCCACCCTGGAAGCAGCCCGCGTGCTGGGCTTGGATGATCGGTTAGGTTCATTGGAGGTTGGAAAGCGGGGGGACATCATCATTCTGGATTTGGACGCGCCGCACCTGGTGCCGATGTACAACGTCACCTCGCACCTGGTCTATGCCGCCCATTCCAGCGACGTGCGCACCGTCATCATTGACGGTCGAGTCGTGATGCGGGATCGAGAACTGTTGACGCTGGATGAGGGTGAGATCTTTGCCCGCGCCAGGGAGATAGCTCGTCAAATCGTTGCCAGTTGGGGGTCGAACTGATTTGTCTGCCAGTTGGGAATGTGATAGAATATTCGCGGGGTAAGCCTATGAACAAACTATCCATCGTCATCCTAGCCGCCGGCCAGAGCACGCGCATGAAATCAGAGCTGCCAAAGGTGCTGCACCCTCTGGCTGGCAAACCTATGGTCCAATACGCTGTAGAGATGGCGGCTGAGCTCACCTCGGAGAAGCCGCTGCTGGTGGTGGGCAACGGCGCGGGTCAAGTGCGTCGCGCTGTGGGCGATCAAGTCATCTACGTGGAGCAGAGGGAACTGTTGGGCACGGGACATGCTCTCCTCCAGGCTCGGCCACTGTTGGAAGGCCGAAGTGAGACGGTTTTGGTCTGGTACGCCGATATGCCCTTGCTATCTGTTGACACCTTGAGGCGATTGTTGGAACTTCACGAGGAGAGGAAAGGCCCTATCGCCATGCTCACTGTCGAAGCGGACGATCCTATGGGCTTTGGGCGTATCCTGCGCGACGAAGCCGGCCAGGTGGTTGGCATCGTGGAGGAGGCCGTAGCCACCGATGCTCAGAAGGCGATCCGCGAGCTCAACTGCGGTGTTTATTGCTTCGACGGCGATTGGCTCTGGCCCCACTTGGCCCAACTGCCCCTCAGCCCCAAAGGCGAGTATTATCTGACCGACATTGTGGCTATGGCCGTGGCTGAGGGGCAGGTAGTGGAAGCACTGAAAATTGACGATGTAACTGAGATTCGGGGAATCAACGATCGTACGCATCTGGCCCAGGCGGAAGCGGCCATGCGGCAGCGCATAAACAAGAAGTGGATGCTGGAAGGGGTAACCTTGCTTGCCCCTGCCCTGATCTTCATAGATGCCACGGTTGAGATCGGCCAGGATACGACCATCTACCCCAACACCTACCTTCAGGGCGCGACGACCATTGGCCGCCAGTGCCATCTGGGCCCCAACACTATCGTCCGTGACTCGACCATCGGCGATGGATGCACCGTCGAGGCCTCGGTGGTCGAAGGCGCTATTCTGGAGGATAATGCGGACGTCGGGCCCTTTTCCCACCTGCGCAAAGGTGCGCACCTGGCCCAGGGGGTGCACGTGGGCAACTTCGCTGAGGTCAAGAACTCGTACCTGGGCCCAGGCAGCAAGATGGGGCATTTCAGCTATCTGGGCGATGCCACGGTGGGTCAAGAGGTCAACATCGGGGCAGGGACCATCACCTGCAACTACGATGGCCAGCGCAAACACCCCACCATCATTGAGGATGGCGCCTTCATCGGCAGCGACACCATGCTGGTGGCCCCCGTGCGCGTGGGAGCTGGGGCCAAGATCGGAGCCGGTTCGGTGGTTACTCACGACATCCCGCCGGGCAGCGTGGCCTACGGCGTCCCAGCGCGGGTGAAGGGCAAGGTGAAGGAGAAATAGATGGACTACGAGGACCTGATCGCCAAAGCGATGGAGGCGCGGGAGAAGGCGCACGCTCCCTATTCGCATTTCGCCGTGGGAGCCGCGCTGCTGGCCAGGTCGGGCCGCATCTACACGGGCTGCAACGTGGAGAACGCTTCCTATGGGCTCTCGATCTGCGCCGAGCGCGTGGCGATCTTCAAGGCCGTCTCCGAGGGCGAGCGCGATTTCGAGGCCATTGCCGTCGTCACCGAGAAAGGCGTCACCCCCTGTGGCGCCTGCCGCCAGGTGCTGCTGGAATTTGGGGAAGACATCCAGGTGATAGCGGCCGATGAGACAGGTGGATATCGAGTTTTCGCCCTGCAGGAGCTGCTGCCAGAGGCTTTCAACTCCGGGGATTTGGAGTGAAGGAGTAGGGGTCAGGGCCGCTCTCGCCGAGGGCGGCTTTTTATTTGCGTCTTGGTGAAGCAAATGGTATAATTAAGCCCAACTGAGAGGGCTTGGAGAAGCGAGCATGGAACAGGTTGGCTTGAACGTCAAAATGGCCGAGGTCAGGGCCCTGTGCGAGGCGAAGGGGTTCTCTGCCGAGCCCAGGCGCATCTGGGAGATGCTGGCCCTGATCCACAGCGAGATCTCCGAGGCCAGCGATTGCTACAAAAAGGGGCAGCCCCTGGAAGCTGTGGGCGAGGAGCTGATTGATGCCATCATCCGCATCTTGCACCTCCTCTCAGCCCTGGGCCTGGATGCTGAGAAGCTCTACCAGGAGAAGATGGCCGAGAATTGGGAGAGGCCGTATAGGTACGGCACCGTGAGGGGAGGATAATATCCAATAGCTATTGGGTATTGGATATTGGATATGAGACGGGAACGCCTTTATCGCACTGAGGCTATCGTGTTGAAAAGGAGCGACTTCGGCGAGGCTGACCGCCTGTTGACCCTTTACACTCCCAAATTGGGCAAGATCAGGGTCATTGCCAAGGGGGTGCGCAAGCCCACCAGCCGCAAGAGCGGACACGTAGAGCTGTTCACCCATAGCCAACTCCTCATCGCCAAGGGGCGCAACCTGGACATCGTGACCCAGGCCGAGACTGTCCATGCCTTTCGCCCTCTGCGAGAGGACCTGTTGCGCATCACCTACGCCTACTATGCCGCTGAACTGATGGATCTCTTTGTGGAAGAGGGGATTGAGAACCACCCTCTCTTCGACCTGCTGTTGGCTATGTTGGGCTGGCTGGGCGACGCTTCCGATTTGGATCTGACCACCCGCTTCTTCGAGCTGCACCTTTTGTCTCTGATGGGCTATCGCCCTCAGCTCTTTCAGTGTGTGGCCTGCCGCCGTCAAATCGAGCCGGTGGCCAATTTTTTCAGCGCCGCCGATGGCGGTATCCTCTGTGCGGACTGTGGCCAGAACCATCGGGGGGCACAGGAAATAACCCTGAACGCTCTAAAAGTGCTGCGTTTCATGCAGACCAGGGACTATGACACCTGCCGCCGTCTCCGCCTCAGTCCTCCGCTGCACAGAGAGCTAGAAACGATCATGTATCATTATATAACCTACACCTTGGAGCGGAACTTGAAGTCAGTGAAGTTTCTCAAGACCCTGCGCAGGCAATGGGTGGGAAAGTGAGGAGGTATGCAAATGCCGATCTACACAACTGATGAGATGAGTATCGAAAAGTTTACCGAGATGGTGCGCCAACATCCGGTCGAGTTTGAACCATTACCCGCCCGCTTCTGGGAAGACGAGCGCTGGCTGTTCGAGCACGTGGCCGAATTGGCGCGTCTATATCCAGAAAAGTGGGTGGCCGTCTACCGAGAACAAGTAGCGGCCGTGGGGCAGAGTCGCAGGGAAGCTCGGCAGGCTGCTGCCGAGAGATTGGGAGACGTGGGCCCTTTGGTAGTTTATCATTTGGAGAGCAAACCCTATGTCTATCCGACTGGCCCTGCGCATTGATGAGCACTCTGACCCGGATGATCCAACTTTGGTGATCACCCGTTTGCTGGGCTGGGTATCATTCCTGACTGTGGACGGCGAGCTAACCGACCCTGAGCTGGCTATCGTGGACACCGGCGCTCCGCTCTCGTTGATCCCGCAGGACATCTGGCAAGGCTGCCGCTACCTGAGAATGCGCGACGACGTAATAAGGGGCGTGGTGCCTAAGCCTAACTGTGAGCTGGCGGTGATAGATGGCGTAGTGGCCTGTATTTTGCAGGACGATGCCGGCCAAATGTCAGAACTGCTGACCATCCGCGCTCATCTGGCTCGTAGCAAGGATGTGCCGCTGCTCCTGGGCTTCAGCGGCCTGCTGGACAGGGCAGATGTCAGCTTTTCGGTTAACAGAAGCAAGGCGTATCTGGAGATCTAACGAGGGAGATTATGGAAAAACCACTGACCTTTCAAGAAGCTATCATTCGCCTGAACCAGTTCTGGGCCGACCAGAGTTGCCTCATCTGGCAACCCTACAACGTCCAGGTTGGTGCAGGTACTATGAACCCGGCTACTGTGCTCCGCGTCCTGGGGCCGGAGCCCTGGAACGTGGCCTACGTCGAGCCTTCGGTGCGGCCGGCCGATGGTCGCTACGGCGAGAACCCCAACCGCTGGCAGCAGTGGTATCAATACCAGGTCATCCTCAAGCCCGATCCAGGCAACCCTCAGGAAATCTACCTGGACAGCCTGGAGGCCCTGGGCATCAACCGCCGCCAGCACGACATCCGCTTCGTGGAGGACAACTGGGCGTCGCCAGCCCTGGGCGCCTGGGGCCTGGGTTGGGAGGTCTGGCTCGACGGGCAGGAAATCACCCAGTTCACCTATTTCCAGCAGGCCGGAGGCTTTCCCCTCGAGCCCGTCTCAGTGGAGATCACTTATGGCCTGGAGCGCATCATGCTCCCACTGCAGGGGGTGCAGGGCTTCACTGAGATCGAATGGCTCAATGGCCTCACCTACGGGGACGTCTTGCTTAAAAGCGAGATCGAACACTGTGTCTACAACTTCGAGCAGGCTGACGTAGAGAGATTGACGCAGCTTTACAATCTGTACGAGGCCGAGGCCCAGAATGCCCTGGAGAGGGGACTGGTGATCCCGGCTCACGATTATGTGCTCAAGTGCTCCCACGCCTTCAATGTGCTGGACGCCCGCGGCGCTGTTGGCGTCACTGAACGGGCCAGGTACTTTGCCAGGATGCGGGAGCTAGCGCGAGCCGTGTCTGAGGCGTATGTGAAGCAGCGGGAGGAGATGGGGTTTCCGTTGCTTAGGAGAGTAACAAGGCAACAAGGCAACAAGGCAACGAGGCAACGAGAAGTCCTCATTACCTCGTTACCTTATACCTCATTACCCTTTTTACTTGAAATCGGGACTGAGGAGTTGCCAGCAGGCGATCTTGACTCTGCCATTGTCCAACTGGAGAAAGCCACACCCAAGTTGCTGGCCGAGGCGCGGCTGGAGCACGGCCAGATTCAGGTTACAGGCACGCCCCGGCGCCTGGTCGTCTACGTCGAGCACTTGGCTGCCAGGCAGCGCGACGAAGAAGGGTTTGCTAAGGGGCCGCCAGCGAAGGTAGCCTTCGACGAAGAGGGGCAACCTACTAGAGCGGCCAAAGGCTTTGCCAAGAGCCAGGGAGTGGCGGTTGAGAGCCTGGAGGTTCGCGAACTGGATGGTGGTCAGTACGTCGTTGCTATCAAAGTAGAGAAGGGGCGGCCAGCGACTGAGGTGCTGGCGGGTTCCCTCCTGCCCGACCTGATCGCCGGCCTGCGCTTTCCCCTCTCCATGCGCTGGAACGAGAGCGGCGTGGCCTTCTCTCGCGCCATCCGCTGGATCGTGGCTCTCCTGGGCGAAAGCGTCATCCACTTCGAGTACGCGGGCGTGTGGAGTGGCCGCACCTCGCGCGGACTCAGGCCGCTGCGCTCGCCCGAAATCGTGATCCAGAGGGCTGAGGACTACTTCGACCTCATGGAAGCCAACAGCATCGTGGTGGACGTGGCAAAGCGGCGCCAGATGATCCGCCAGCAGGCGGACAAGCTGGCCGCCGAGGTGGGCGGTCGGGTCCCCGACGATCCGGCCCTCTTGGACGAGGTGACCAATCTGGTGGAGTATCCCACTGCCCTCTTGGGCGCCTTTGAGCCAGATTACTTGGAGCTGCCCAAGGAAGTCCTCGTCACGGTGATGAAGAAGCATCAGCGCTACTTCTCCGTGGTGAAAGGGGATGGAGAACTCCTGCCATATTTCATCGCGGTGCGCAATGGCGATAGCGAGCACCTGGACATCGTGCGGCACGGCAACGAAGAGGTGATTCGAGCCCGCTTCGCCGACGCCGGGTTCTTCTACAAAGCGGACACGCGGAAGACGTTGGAAGAATTCTTGCCTCGTCTGGACACCCTCACCTTTCAAGAGCAGTTGGGTTCCGTCCTGGACAAGGCGAAGAGATTGGAACAACTGGCTTCTCGCTTGAGCGCGGTGCTTGGCCTTTCGGAGACAGAGACAGCAACAGCCACGCGAGCCGCTCACCTCTGCAAGGCCGATTTGGCCACCCAGATGGTGGTGGAGCTAACCTCGCTTCAGGGGGCGATGGGGCGAGAGTACGCCTTGCGCTCTGGTGAGGATCCTGCTGTCGCCCAGGCCATCGTCGAACACTATCTGCCCCGTTTCGCTGGCGATCGGCTCCCCGAAACCTTGCCGGGCATCGTCGTGGGGCTGGCCGACCGGCTGGACAGCCTGGCGGGCCTCTTCTCAGTCGGCCTGAAACCAAGCGGCTCAGCCGACCCCTACGGTCTGAGGCGGGCGGCCTTGGGCATGGTGCAGGTTTTGGCTGGGGCGGGCATCTCCTTCGACCTGAGGGAGGGCTTACGCCAGGCAGCGGCCCTGCTCCCTGTGGCCGCCGATGGAGCAGCCCAGGCTGAGACGTTGGCTTTCATCGTGCAACGCTTGCGGGGCTGGCTTCTGGAGCAATCCTTCCGCTACGACCTGGTGGACGCAGTGCTGGCCGAGCGTGGCCACGATCCCTACCTGGCGTATCAGACCGTGCGGGAGTTCGCCCCCTGGGTCGAGCGCGACGACTGGATGAGTCTGCTCAACGCCTATTCCCGTTGTGTGCGCATCGTGCGAAGCTGCGAAACCGAGTTTGAGTTGCGACCTGACCGGCTGGTTGAACCCTCCACCCAGCGCCTCTACGAGGCCTACCTGGTCTGCCGGGAGCAAGTAGGCGCTCAAAGTAGCATTGACCAGCTATTCACCGCCTTCAAGCCGATGATCGAACCCATCACCGCCTTCTTCGACGATGTGCTGGTCATGGCCGAGGGCCAGGCGCTTCGGGAGAATCGCCTGGCCCTCTTGCAGCGCATCGCCGCCCTTACGGATGGGATCGTGGATCTGACCAAAGTGGAGGGATTCTAAACCTTGCCAAAATCGGTCAATAGCTCTATAATTCAGGTCAGGAGGTAGCGATGACCAGTGTGGTGGTGGAACGGGAGAAGTTACCATTGAACATGTTGAAGTGGTTAGAGGCCGAAGGGCTTGATGACGGCCAAGCCATCATGGTAATATTCACCTTTGATGAGAGGAAAGGGATCATCGTACAGCGGCTGGGAGATGTTGATCCGATGATGATGGCGCGCGTGCGCGCCGCTTCAGCACGGTATCACTCAGCTCTGGAGCGATTGGCCGATTCTTGACCGTGGAAATACGCTACCTTTCCTCTGATGAAGTCCTGCTAATTCACGACCATGCCATCCGCGAATTCGGCGGCTCCTTTGGCCTGATGAGTCCTGGGTGACTGGAAGCCTCTATCGCAGCGGCGCGCCAGACGATGTTTGGCCAGGAACTCTATCCCGATCTTGTTTCAAAGGCGGCCATCCTGTTCTATTTGCTCGTCAAGAACCACGCCTTCGTTGACGGCAATAAGCGAACCGCGGCTCTCGCTTTGATCGAATTCTTGGAACGAAACGGCTACACCCTCAACGCCGCCAATGACGAGCTATACCAATTCACCATTGACGTGGCCTCCTCCGTCTTGGGCAAGGAGGAGGTTGAAATGTGGATTAGGGACGAGGCAATCAAGATGTCTTACGAGAAATAGACGCCAGGCTGTATCCGTAGCCGGCGCACTAATAAACCAAAACCGAGGAGGTTTCAATAACAATGACGAAGAAGTGGGTCTACCTGTTTGAAGAAGGGAACAAAGACATGCGCGATCTCTTGGGCGGGAAGGGCGCAAACCTGGCCGAGATGTCCAACATCGGCTTGCCCGTCCCGCCAGGGTTCACCGTTACCACCGAGGCCTGCAATGCCTATTTCGACGCTGGCAAGCAGTTCCCCGAAGGGCTGTGGGATCAGGTGCTCGAGGCGACGAAAGAGGTCGAAAAGCAGGCCGGCAAGAAGCTTGGCGATCCGGCCAATCCGCTGCTGGTCTCTTGCCGCTCTGGGGCGCGGGTCTCCATGCCAGGCATGATGGACACCGTGCTCAACATCGGCCTCAATGCCGACACGCTCAAGGGCATGGTAGAGTTGACTGGCAACGAGCGCTTCGCCTGGGACGCCTATCGCCGTCTCGTCCAGATGTTCGGCAACATCGTCAAGGGCGTGGATCGCCATGCCTTCGAGCACATCCTGGACGAGTACAAGGCCAAAACCGAAGGCGGCAAGGACACCGACCTGACCACCGACATGCTCAAGGACGTGGTCGAGGACTTCAAGGCACTGTACAAGAAAGAGCTGGGCGAAGACTTCCCTGACGATCCCTACGAGCAGATGCGCCAAGCCACCGCCGCCGTCTTTGACTCTTGGTTCGGGGCACCGGCCACGTCCTATCGCAATGCCGAGGGTATAGCCCACGACTGGGGCACTGCGGTCAGCGTGGTGACCATGGTCTTTGGCAACATGGGCGAGGGCAGCGGCACCGGCGTGGCCTTCACCCGCAACCCCTCCACTGGCGAGAACAAGCTCTATGGCGAGTATCTGATGAACTCCCAGGGCGAGGACGTGGTGGCTGGCACCCGCACCCCCCATGAGATCGCCCAAATGAAGGCGGAACTTCCCGAAAACTACAAGCTGTTCCTGGAGTTTTGCGACCTGCTGGAGAACCATTATCGCAACATGCAGGATATGGAATTCACCATCGAGCAGGGCAAGCTGTGGATGCTCCAGACCCGCACAGGCAAGCGAACTGCAGCGGCGGCGGTCAAGATCGCGGTGGACATGGTCAACGAGGGCCTGATCACCAAAGAAGAAGCCCTGATGCGGGTGGCGCCGGAACAAGTGGATCAGTTCCTGCATCCCCATTTTGATCCGGAAGCCATATCAGAAGCCAAGAAGCGAGGCGATTTGCTGGCTAAGGGCCTCAACGCCTCCCCAGGCGCGGCCACTGGCATCGCCGTCTTTGACGCCGACACAGCCGAAGAACGGGGCAAGGCTGGCGAAGCGGTCATCCTGGTGCGCCCTGAGACCAACCCCGACGACGTGCACGGCATGATCGAAGCTCAGGGCATCCTGACCCAACACGGCGGGATGACCTCGCACGCAGCCGTCGTAGCCCGTGGCTGGGGTAAGCCCTGCGTGGCCGGCTGCGAGGTCATCAGGATTGATCTGGCTGGCCGCAAGTTCAGGGTAAATGGCAAGGAGATCAAAGAGGGGGACTACATCTCCATCAACGGCGCTACCGGCGAGGTGTTTGTGGGTTCCCTCGCCACTATCCGACCTCGCTTCGAGGAAGAGCATGATCTGGTCACTTTGCTGGGATGGGCTGACGAGGTCCGTAAGCTGGGTGTGTGGACCAACGCTGATAACCCAGAGGACGCCGCCCGCGCTCGTGCCTTCGGCGCTGAGGGCATTGGGCTATGCCGCACCGAGCATATGTTCTTCGAGGATGAGCGGCGCCCCACCGTGGTCAAAATGATCATGGCCGAGACAGACGAGGAGCGCCAGGAGGCCCTGGACGGGCTACTGCCCTTCCAGCGGGAGGACTTCGAGGGCATCTTCCGCGCTATGGACGGCTACCCGGTCATCATCCGCCTCATTGATCCGCCCATGCACGAGTTTTTGCCCCCGCGCGAGGATCTGATCGAGGAAGTCACCCGTCTGCGCTGCACCGGCGAGGACCCGGAGAAGCTGGCCAATCTGGAAGAGATGCTAGTGGTGGTCAACGCCATGTGGGAGATCAACCCGATGCTGGGGTTGCGTGGTTGCCGCGCCGGGCTGATGTACCCAGGCCTGACCGAGATGCAGACGCGGGCCATCATGGAGGCCGCTTGCAACGTGGCTCAAGAGGGCGTGGACGTGCACCCAGAGATCATGATCCCGCTAACATCCGACGTGAACGAGCTGCGCATCGAACGGGAGAAACTGGAGAAGGTGGCCAAAGATGTGATGGCCGAGAAGGGCATCGAGGTGGACAGCAAGATTGGTACCATGATCGAGATACCGCGGGCGGCCATCACTGCCGACAAAGTTGCTGAGTACGCCGATTTCTTCTCCTTTGGCACCAACGACCTGACCCAGATGACCTACGGCGTTTCCCGCGACGACGCCGAGGGCAAGTTCCTGCTGGACTACGTGGATCGCGGGATCCTGCCCAACAATCCCTTCGAGGTGTTGGATCGGGACGGCGTGGGCGTGTTGATGAAGATGTGCGTGGAAAAGGGCCGCGCCACCAAGCCTGGGCTGGAGGTCGGCATCTGCGGGGAGCACGGTGGCGAGCCCAGCAGCGTCGAGTTCTGCCACATCATCGGCCTCAACTACGTCTCCTGCTCGCCCTTCCGCGTGCCCATCGCCCGGCTGGCGGCAGCCCAGGCGGCGCTGCAGCACGAGTACGGGCGTAAGTAGGTAACTTTTGAGACCTATCTTCGCCTGAAACAAAGACCAGACAGGTGGCAGTCCTCGTCAACGTGGGGGCTGCCACTGTTCTGTTTTGGGCGTAAGACCAACCGGAGACAACAGATTTGCTTTAGCATGTTGTTTGTGATAAAATACCAGCAGAGGAAAGTGGCTCCAATGACGAATTGCTCAGCCAAGGGGAGGGAATTAGTAATGAGCGAAGTCTATCTGGAACTTACTATCGCAAACATAAAGCACCTGGAACGCCAGCAAGAGGTTTCGTTTCTGGTGGATACCGGAGCTACCAGAGCCTGGGTGTCGAAAGAGATAGCTGAGAGTGTTGGGATAGAGCCGGTTGGGACTGTGCCTCTGGAGTTGGCGGATGGCAGCATCACGGAACGTCCCTATGGGTTTTGTCTCTTTGCTTACAACGGGGAGATTGCGGCGGGGAATGTCGTCATTGGTCCGCTTGGCTGTGAACCGCTTGTCGGCACCCATGTCCTGCAGGACTTTCGACTGATCGTTGATCTGGAGCGCCACGAAGTGACCCGCGGCCGGGCGATGCGGGCCAAGCGAGAGCGACAAGTTCTTTTAGAAAAGGGGCTGATAATGTCGCGTGATGAACAACGGGCATTCGCCAACGCTGTTAGAACTCAGTTGTCTCTCGATCGAGAGCCCCCAAGCTTGGAGGAAGTGGAGAAGGCCTTGGCTAATTTGGAGTCCCCCCTCTCTAAGGAAATCATCACTGGTCGAGGGGAAAGATGAAGCAGCGGAGGGGAGCAACTACGAACTGTTGCACTGCATACTCCTTGAGAGCAAATAAGGAATCGCGTCCACTTCAAGCTATCCGACATCAGCACAAGGAGGTACATGATGAACCGCGCACACAAGCACCGATTGATTCTCTTTGTGCTCATTCTGATGGTCCTGGCCATGGCAGCCTGCGGCCGTCGGGATGAAGCGGCTACGGTGGCTGAAAAATTCCTGCGAGCTGCTGTAGCCAACGACTTAGCAGACCTTCAAGAAACTGTGGATCCAGATTATCAGGATCAGGTAATGATGTCTATCTTTCTGCAAATGGGGCTCAGCGCCTTCGTGGGGGGTGCCCAAGGTGAGTACACGGAACTGAAGGTGACTACTATTACCAACGATGGGCAACGAGCCACCGTCCACGCGACAGGCAAGCTGAAAGTCGTAATGCTAGGCACACAGATGATCGTCCCCGTGGATGTGCAAATCCCCTTGGTGAAGAAACAGGGTCGTTGGTATGTGACCGTTGCTGAGTCTGGTCAACTTGGCCCTAGTCCAACACCCATTCGAGTAATGCAAGCCACACCTATGGCCGAATCATCTACGGCAGGGGTGTGGCAATATGGCGGTGTCTTATTGAGCCTTGATTTCACTTCAACAGAGGCTGCACAAGCAGGTCAAGCACGGATTGCCAAGAAGGCGAAAGAGCTAGGTCTCGCCGCGAGTTGGGTAAGCGGAAACAGCTTGTTTCTCTTGTTGCCGCCCATGGAGGCATCCACTCTAGACGAACTCGTTATCTCAAACGTCGGAGCAACGGTAACTACGAGTCTCCTCGAGGCAGTTGGGCCAGCCATTGTAAGCGACATTGATCAGGGCAGTTTGGTGTCAACCGGCGGATTGATGACGATTCTCCAAGCCAAACTCCCTGCCGGTTACGCGCCTTCAGATGACACGATGGATGCGGCGATTCAGATTATCACCCATCGGCTAAGGGATTTGGTCGGTAAGGGTTACTGTATACAAAGGCTAGGATGGGACAGAGTATTGGTCCTGCTACCCGTTATGCACGATCCGGAGCTTGTGCTCAGAGCCGTCTCATCCACTGGGCTACTGGAGTTGGTTGACGCGGATAATACTGCCCTGATGCCAGGTCAGATTGTCACGACCACGTTGGGTACAATGGCCACGCCAGCATCGGGAGTCTATCCAACCATAATTACAGGGAGGTATATTCGTGAGGTCAGAGCAGAGTCAGACCCGCTTACTGGTGCGCCTCTGGTGTTGTACTTAACACCGAGGGGGGCGAAAATTCTTGCGGACCATACGAGTGAAAACATAGGCAAATTCCTTGCCATTGTGTTTGACAAAGAGGTAATCTGCACACCGCGCATTCAGTCGCAGGTCCCGAACGGGGAAGTCCCCGTTGCTGGTCAGTTCACGTCAGAGGAAGCGGAGACATTAGCTATTGTACTCAGGTACGGTGCGCTTCCCGTTCCACTCACGATTGTCGAGACAAGGCCTCTTGGCCCAATCATGATGTTTGACTTCCCGGCGAAATGACTGTGCTTTAGCAAAGATCGAAGTCGCCTGAGACAACATGGCACTGACCAACAAGTTGCAGAGCGTGGGGATTGGGTTCGCTTAACAAGTGGTTTACACTTCTGACCAAAGCCACAGCCGCCTTCGTGGTAGCATCGTTTCAATATAGGTATTCCCGATGAGCGTAGTTGACGAAATAAAAGAAAGACTGGACATAGTCGAGGTGATCTCCAGCTATACTGCCCTGAAGAAGGCGGGGCGAAACTACAAGGGCCTCTGCCCCTTCCATGCCGAGAAGACGCCCTCCTTCGTCGTCTTCCCCGACACCCAGAGCTGGCACTGCTTCGGGGCCTGTGGCACGGGGGGCGATGTCTTCAGCTTCATCATGCAGCAGGAGAACATGGATTTCTCCGGCGCGCTGCGCCTCCTGGCCCGGCAGGCAGGGGTGAGCCTGAAGCCCCAAACCGAGGCCGACATGGCCGAGGATAAACTCAAGAAGCGGCTGCGCGAAATCAACGAGAGGGCCGCGGAGTACTTTCACAATCTACTCTTGAACTCGATCCAGGGCGAGACGGCGCGCAGCTACCTCGACCAGCGGGAGATCAACCGAGAGACCATCGGCAGATTCCAGTTGGGTTACGCTCGCGACGATTGGCAGTCCCTGGGCGATTATCTGCAAGGGAGGGGATACCAACGAGAGGACCTCCTGGCGGCGGGGCTGATCATCGAGCGGGAGGACGGCGGTCACTACGACCGCTTTCGGGGACGGCTGGTCATTCCCATCCGCGACGAGCGCGGCGGGGTGGTAGGCTTTGGAGCCAGGGCGCTGGATGATTCCACTCCCAAGTACATCAACTCGCCTCAGACCCCGGTCTTCGACAAGAGCGCCATCCTCTTCGGCCTGGATTTGGCCAAAGGGGCTATCCGCCGGGAGGGACTGGCCATCATCGTCGAGGGCTACATGGATGTGCTGATGGCCCACCAGCACCAGATAGCCAACGTGGTGGCCTCCATGGGCACGGCTCTGACCGAGACCCAGCTCAGGCTGCTCGCCAGATTCAGTCAGCGGTTCGCCCTGGCCCTGGACGCCGACACCGCTGGCCATCAAGCCACTCTGCGCAGCATGGCCCTGGCTCAGGAGACCCTGGCCCAACGGGTGGTGCCCGTGCCCACCCCCCGCGGCCTGATCAAATACGAGAGCCGTCTGGACGTTGACATCCGCATCATCACCCTGCCCCTGGGGCAGGATCCCGACCAGGTGATCAAGGAGAACCTCGCTCTGTGGGCCGAGTTGGTTGAGCGCGCCCTGCCGATAGTGGAGTACTATTTCAAGATCATCACTTCGGAGCTGGATCTGGATTCGCCCAAAGGCAAGGCGGAGGCTGCGCGCAGGCTCATGCCCATCATTCAGGAGATCGGTAACGCCGTCGAGCGCACCCACTACGTCCAGAAGCTGGCGCGCCTGGTCCGAGTGGACGAGAAAACGCTTCTGCATCAGGCCGGGGTGAAAAGTAAAAAGGCAAAAAGGCGCAAGGAAAAGAAAGAATCGCTGCCGGACAGAGAGGAATTCGCTTTTGGGCTGGAAGAATATTGCCTCTTCACTTTACTCAAAAGACCACACTTACTTCATAGCTTGGATGATGCGCTGCGGGACGTGGGGGCGGATGGACTGAACGTGGATGATTTCGCCCAGGCCGGGAACCGGGCGATATTCGCCTCCTGGCAAGAGAGTTTGAGCCCGAAGGATTTAGGAAGCCTTCGGGAGGAGCTTGACTCGACGCTGCATCCTCGCTTCGATCTTCTGTTGGAAGGGCCAAGAGGCACCCCATCCGCCAACGACGACCAGGCAGAAAAGGCCCTGATTGAGGGAGGGCTGCGTCTGCGCCAGCGGAGGCTTCAGAGGTTGGTTGAGGAGTTGCGTTTCCTCCAGGCGGACGCCGAAGGCTTGGGGGAGATTGCAGTTGAAGAATATGGCCAGATAGTTGACTCCTATCGCAGCGCTCTATGGGGCATCTCTCAGGCCCTGGCTGCCCGTTCATTTTTCGGACGACGCGAGGCCAGAATTCCTGGACTCGTAGCTTGAACCTGTGTAGATGAGAAGGACAATGGCTGAGCCTCTTGAAGAAAGGCCAGATGTAAAAAAACTGCTCGCCCAAGGTGCTGAGCAGGGATACTTAACTCTAGAGGAGATCTTGAGGGTCTTCCCCGACGCCGAATCGCACGTGGAAGAGCTCGAGGACTTTTATCGTCGTCTGCTCGATATGGACATCGAAATCGCGGAAGCTGGCGAGCTGCCCGAGGAGGATGAGGAGGCGGGCGATTCAGAACCGGAGGCGCTAGAAGATAGAACTGAAAGCGAGCTGGCAGTCCTACCGTTGGGTGGCCCCGGGCTGACTAGCGATCCGGTCAGGATGTATTTTAGAGAAATCGGCAGAGTGCCTTTGCTCAATGCCAATCAAGAAATGCAATTGTCTATTAAGATGACGGCTGAGGAGTATCTGGGGAAGATCCAGGAGCAGTTGGCCAAGAAGCTGAAGAGGTCTCCGACAGGGTCGGAGGTGATGACCAAAGCGTTCAGATCCCTGACCAATGACTGGAAAGCGGTGCAGGAGACTTGTGGAGAGCGTTCGATAACACCGCCGAGTATGCTCTCCCTGATTGAGGAGGCCCAAGCCCTGCGTAGCAGTCCCGCTGGGGATCAGGAACCCTACTTGCATCCCTTTCTCGATAGGATGGAACAGGAAGGCAACGGGAAATGGGATGAGCTTGCGGGCAAGCTATTTGACGTCTGCACAGGATTATACATCATGCCCTATGGGAGTTTACGGTTTCTAAGAACCTACTATGAGCAAAACAAGCAATTGCCGTCGGTTGAGCTTTTCACTGAGGGGCTGGTGAGCGAACGCAGCTTGGCTAAGCATATGTCACAGGTTCAGGAGCGTTCTCTGGAGGCTAAACAAGCACTGACCAGGGCTAATTTACGTTTAGTGGTCAGCGTGGCCAAGAAATACATGGGGCATGGTATATCTATCTTGGATCTCATCCAGGAAGGCAACTTAGGTCTGCTCAAGGCGGTAGACAGATTCGATCACACCAAAGGATATAAATTCAGTACCTATGCCACCTGGTGGATTCGACAGGCCATAAACCGATCCATCGCCGATAAAGCGCGCACTATCCGCATCCCGGTGCACGTAGTGGAGATCATAAACCGAGTATCACAGGTTTCACGCAAGCTAACTCAAGAGTTGGAGCGGGAGCCCACTTCAGAAGAAATCGCTCTGGAGATGGGCCAGCTATCCAACCAGGAGAAGCAGGCCATTGAGGCAGCTTGGGCTGCGGACAAGCGTCTTGACCCGGCTCTTCAGCGGAAGTTGCGGCGGGAGGCAGCCGAGGTCAGGCGCATCCTCCGGGTGGCTCAGGAGCCCATGTCCTTGGAGATGCCCGTGGGATCGGAACAGGATAGCTTCTTGGGCGATTTCATCGAGGACGAGACCGTCCCTGGCCCTGTGGATGCCACCTCTCATCACTTGTTGAAGGAGCAGATAAAGGAGATGCTCGATCAGTTGAAGCCGCGGGAGCGTGAGGTGCTGGAGATGCGCTTTGGCCTGAAGGATGGGCAGAGTCGCAGCCTGGAGGAGGTGGGCGAATCCCTTGGGGTGACGAGGGAGCGCGTCCGTCAGATCGAGGCCAAAGCCCTGAGAACACTCCGTCACCCCACGCGCCGCCGCCAGTTACAGGATTATCTGGGAGCGTTTGACTAATTGGGCCAGGTTGTGTATAATAAAACAGCGATCCTCGGTAGCTCAATTGGCAGAGCAACCGGCTGTTAACCGGTTGGTTGTAGGTTCAAGTCCTACCCGAGGAGCCATGTGGAGCGGGAAGGAATTCCCGCTCTTTGTTTGCCAGAGGAGGAGCTCATGTCCATCTTGTTTAAGCCCGGCAATATCGCTGGCCTGGGGCTGAAGAACCGACTCGTCCGTTCCGCCACTGCGGAGAGGATGTGTGACGATGATGGCCGGCCTGAGCCAGCCATGATTGACCTCTACGCCGACCTGGCCCGAGGTGGGGTGGGGCTGATCGTCACCGGCCACGCCTTTGTCCACGAGAGCGGCAAGGCCCACCCATCAATGACGGCCGTCCATCGTGATGACCTCGTCCCGTCGCTGCGAGCTCTGAGTGAGGCCGTGCACCGCGAGGGCGGTAAGGCGGTCATGCAGATCAACCACGCCGGCCGCAGGGCCTCAGAGAAGGTGACCGGTCGGACGCCGGTGGCTCCCTCGCCGGTGCCCCAGGTCAAAGGGAGCCCTCGCCCCCACGAATTAACGGGGGCGGAGATCGAAGAGCTGATCGCTGCCTTCGGCAGGGCCGCCGGTCGGGCGAGGGAAGCCGGATTCGATGGCGTCCAACTGCACGGGGCGCACGGCTATCTGATCAACCAGTTTTGTTCGCCAGCCAGCAACTGGCGTCGCGATAGGTGGGGCGGCAGCATCGCCCGGCGGCTGCGATTCCTGGAGGAAGTGGCCGCAGCGGCGCGGGACGAAGTGGGAGGCGACTACCCGCTGCTCATCAAATTGGGCGTTCAGGACTTCGTGCGGGATGGCCTGACCCTGGACGATGGGGTCGAGATAGTACGCCACCTGGCCGACTGGGGACTTGATGCCGTGGAGATCAGTGGTGGGGTGGGCGGGACCAGTGTCCGAAAGGACATCCTGAGGCCTGAGGATGAGGCATACTTCCTGTCTCAGGCCAGGCGGGCGCGGGAGGCGACCGACCTGCCGCTCATCCTGGTGGGGGGGATGAGGTCGCTCGCGGTCATGGAGAGCATCCTCGAGGAAGGCACCGCCGACTTCATCTCCATGTCTCGGCCCCTGATCCGGGAACCCGACCTGCCCAACCAGTGGCGGGAGGGTCGCACCGAAGCCGCCGCTTGCGTCTCCTGCAACAGTTGCTGGCCTGGGCCGGGAGAATACGGCATCGCCTGCCGCAATTCCAATGGGTGAGCGGTCAAAGGCTGAATGGCTGGAGGTAGATTGATCCCAGAACGATTGATTTTGGCCTCGGCCTCGCCGCGACGGCGGGAACTCTTCTCCCTCCTGGAGGTGCCTTTCATGGCCGCGGCAGCCGATGTGGACGAGGGGATCGAAAAGGGAGAGAGTCCTCATGAGATGGTCTGCCGCTTGAGCCTGGCTAAAGCCAGGGCGGTGGCTCTCTCCTACCCTGAGGGCCTGATCGTCGCCGCCGATACTACCGTTGCCCTGGATGGTGACGTGTTGGGCAAGCCCGCCGATGAAGCCGAGGCTGTAGCTATGCTGCGGCGTTTGCGGGGACGAGAGCACACCGTCCTCAGCGGAGTGACGGTTTATCATCCAGCGCCCCACCTCTCTCCCCCCCAAGGTTGGGGGGGCTGGGGGGGGCAGGCCATCACGGAGCTGGCCGAGAGCACCGTTTTGATGAGGGCCTACTCCGACGAGGAAGCGGCTCGCTACGCGGCCAGTGGCGATCCCCTGGACAAGGCTGGGGCCTATGCCATCCAGCACCACGACTTCAGCCCCGTGGAGCGCATTGGGGGCTGCTACGCCAACGTTATGGGATTGCCCCTGTGTCACCTGGCCAGGGCTTTGGCCCAATTCGGCGTGACATTGACTGTGGACGTGCCCCAGGTCTGCCAGGGCTTCACTGGCCATCGTTGCCTCGTGGCCGGGGAGATTTTGCGCAGATAGCCACTGCTACGGATTGTAAATGGAAAGAGCCGCTGATCACGATCAGCGGCTCTTTTGCGTCTGAGCATACAACCCGTGTCATTGCGAGGGCGCGTAGCGCCCGAAGCGATCCCCTGCGAGCGTAGGAGATTGCTTCGCCTTCGGCTCGCAATGACAGGTGAGTTTGGCGTCATTTCCAAGACGCGGGTGGAACCTCGGCCGGGACAGCATAGGGGCCGTTGCGGAACTCATCCCAATAGTCCCATTGGTTGACGAGGGAGTAGGAGAAGATGGCTTGCCCCGCTGCTCCAGCCTGACGAGCCATCTCAATTCTCGACCAGATTTCATCGAAAGAAGCATAATCGGCGGTGATTCCCGGCCAAACGTGGCGCCCGTTGGCATGGGACACGAAGTCGCGGACCAGGACGTCGAAGCGGTCTGGGTAATCCTGGACGGTGATGGTGTAGAGCATGGGAGCGATGGCATCAATCGCTTCTGCTTCCATCCAACCTTGAGAGTCCTGGTAGTAGCCAGAGTAGCCGTCCCAGGTGATCCAGCCCCATTGGTCCTGGTAGATGGGCCAGACCGCTGCCGTCAGCATCAAGTCGGGCTTGGAGGAGATGACTTCGTACACGCTGCTTACCAGAGCTGTGACCTGTGAGCGCTGCCATTCTTCCCAGGTTAGCTCCGGGTCGGTAGTCTTTGCGTCCGCAAAGCGGGCCCTGCTCACCGGATCGTGGGAATACTCCGGCCGATAGTATCGAATCCGGTCCAAGTGCAGGCCGTCCACGTCGTAATTGGCCACGATATCCTCGCAGACCTGTACGATGTGTTCGGGCACGGCCTGGTGGCCGGGACTGGCCCAGAGATAGTACGTGTTCAGTTGCATGGGCTGGCCTTGATCATCCCACTGCACCCAGTTGTCACCGTATAGCTCGTTGAAGAAGTTATACATGTGCTCAGGGGTGGTGGAGGGCGGGGGAGTCTCGCGCAGCCAGACAGGGTAGATATTGATCCAGGCGTGCAGCTCCAGGCCAGCGGCGTGGGCCAGCTCCACTGCGGTAGCCAAAGGGTCCCAGCCGGGGTCTTGACCCAGCGTGCCCGTCAGCCTCGCCGCCCAGGGCTCGTAGTTGGAATGGTAATAGGCATCGGCCTGGCCGCGCACCTGGAAGAATATGATGTTGAAGTTGGCGTTAGCGGCTCGATTTACGACCTCTTGGATGTCCTCTGGGTTTGAGTAATCCCAGCGAGTCACCCAGAGAGCCCGAGCTTCCGGCGGGCAATAATGTTTCCAGATTAGCGGCAAGTATAGGGAGTAAGTCACGGGAGTTTCGGTTGGCGTAGGTGTCCAGGTCGGGGTAGAAGGTGATGTGCCAGTCGGGGTGGGCGTGCTGGTCGGTGTTCCTGTGGGCGTACTCGTCGGCGTCGTGGTGGCGGTAGGTGTGGACGTAGGAGTTGGGGTGATTGTCTGGCACCATACCTGTACCGACACATCATCCAGGTACATAGCTGTCTTGAGATTGCCACCTCCGTCGTTGCGGACATTGAAGTAAACTATGATCGTCTGCCCCTTGTAGGCCGTCAGCTCGAAAGTGTGGTGCGTCCAGGTCTGGCTGTCGGAATTCACTTTCATCACCCGAGCAAGGAATTGGAGATCAGTATCCAAGATCAGGGCCTCTTGCCAATCGTAATCAATGCTATCCTGAGAGAGAGGGTAGTACCAAAACGACAGCATAACCCTCGCTGCGTCCTCAGGAATGGTCATCTGCTGATAGACGGAGGACCAACTGTAGGCATCGCTCTGGTCAGTGATCCCCAGGCGCATGGCCCAGGAACCCGTCCGAACCACGGCCATGGAGTATTCTGCTGGGCGTGGGCTAGTCCTGGCGATCCAGCACTCGGTCGTTTCAAAGCCACCGTTGCAAATCAGATCATCGCAAGGAGTTGGCGTCGGAGTGCTGGTTGGGGTGGGCGTATTTGTTGGACTGGGAGTGGCGGTGAGGGTGGGGGTTGCAGTTGGCGTTGGGGTAGAGGTGTGAGTTGGCGTCGCGGTGGCCGTGGGGGTGATGGTTGGCGTCGCGGTGGCCGTGGGGGTGATAGTTGATGTCGGTGTGAAAGTGCTGGTTGGCGTCTGCGTAGGTGTGGCCGTAGGGGTGATGGTTGATGTCGGCGTGAAGGTGCTGGTCGGTGTTTCCGTAGGCGTACCCGTAGGCGTGCTCGTCGGCGTCGCGGTGGCCGTACCTGTGGCCATTCGCCTGGTAGTGCTCACCCACGTCCCCCACGTTGCTACGGAAATGCTCGCTGACGCAGCAGGGTTGCATCCCATGCTCGCACTTCCATCCCTGGCCCCAAGCGGTGCGGCCTCAACGCTGGCTGATAGCAGAGAGAGGAACATCGCTGCCAGCGCCAGTTTCACGATCGTCTTATTTGTTCCCATCATGGCCTCCTTGAGGACAACTTCTATCTACTCAATGATGACCCATCCCGCCTGGTACTTGTCCAACTGCTCCCTGGTATATTCGTCCATCGGGTGCTCCCGCTCTGGGATCTCGATCTCTTTCCTCACCCCGCAGAGTTCAGTGGAGAAGTAGCGCTGGCCGGTGTCGTTGATCATGGTGACGATGACGCCCGCCTCAGGATAGCGTCGGGCCACCTTGAGGGCTGCCGCTACGTTGCTGCCGGAGGAGATGCCACAAAAGATGCCTTCCTCCAGGGCCAGCCTTTTGCCCATCTCGATGGCTTCATCCGAGGTGGTGAGAACGATGCCGTCGAGGATGGAGAGGTCCAGATTGCGGGGCACGAAGCCGTCGCCGATGCCCTCGATCCTGTGGGAGCCCCACTCCCGCCTGGCGAGCATAGGGGCCTCAGTCGGCTCCACGGCGAAGAGCTTGACCCCAGGCTTCATCTTCCTCAGGTAGCGGCCGATGCCAGTCAGTGTTCCGCCGGTGCCCTGGGTGGCGAGGAAGATGTCCACCTCGCCGCCGGTCTGCTCCCAAATCTCAGGGCCGGTGGTGGTATAGTGGGCCTCGATGTTATCGAGATTGGTGTACTGCCCAGCCTTCCAGTACTTTCCAGGCTCGGCAGCCATCATCCCTTCGACTTTCTCCAGGCAGAGGTCCACATCGCTCTCCGCCCCCGGAGTCTCGATGATCCGGGATCCGTAGGCGCGCATGATCATCTTGCGCTCCTCGCTCATCCCAGCGGGCATGACGACGACGACCGGATAGCCCAGCATCCTCCCCACGAAGGCGCAGGCAATGCCAGCGTTACCGGTGGAGCTCTCGATAATGGTCATCCCCGGCTTCAGGTCGCCGCGCTTGAGGGCCTCGGTGATCATGCGGTAGAAGATGCGGTCTTTCAGGCTGCCGGTGGGGCTGAAGTACTCGATCTTGCCCATGATCTGGGGCTTAATACCCCTGGTCACGCTATTGAGCCTCACCAGCGGCGTGCGGCCGATGGCCTCGAACATATTTCCCGCTACATTCTTATTGGCGTCCCATTTGATGCTCACCTCTTTACCTCCTGGAATTTGTTTTATTCTCAATCGAAAACGACGGTCTCCTTCCCGTGCAGCTTCTCCATTATTTTGGCCGTGATCAGCTCCATGTGGGAGTTGTATCTGACGAAGTCCAGGCTGTCAGAGGGCACGGTAAGCACTGGGCAGAGAGTAAAACTGTGGGCCCACTCCTCGTATAGTTTGTTAAGCTGCTCCAGGTACTCGGTGGGGATGTCTTGCTCGAAATCGCGCCCTCGTTTGGCGATGCGTTGTTTCAGCGTCGGCACCGAAGCCCGCAGGTAAACGACCAGATCAGGAGGTGGCAGGAACATGGTCAGGACTTCGTACAGCTCGCGGTAGCTGCGGTAATCCCGCTCCCCCATGTGTCCCTGGCGGTAGAGGTTCTCGGCGAAAATCTCGGCGTCCTCGTACACCGTTCGATCCTGGATCACGGAGTTGGGGCGGTTGAGCACCTGGTGATGGTGGCGCAAACGCCGGGAGAGGAAGAAGACCTGCGAGTGGAAGGCCCACTTTCGCATGTCCTTGTAGAAATCGGCCAAATATGGATTATCATCCACAGCCTCATAAAAGGGCTCCCAGCCCAACTTCTCACTCAAAAGCTTAGTCAGGGCAGACTTGCCCACGCCCATATTGCCGGCAATAGCGATGAATCTTTTCATCTCCAATTCCTCCTTTGGTCAGGTGGTCGGATGGTCAGGTGGTCATCCATTTTCCATTTTCCATTGTCCGTTTTCCATTCAGGGCTGGCCCGATTCGCGGAAGGGGCCGCTGATAAGTGCCCTGTTCCAAAGCCGACTTGATATGGCCTACCACCTGGACCAAATCCTGGGGATTGTGAACGAAGTCCAACCTGCTGGTGTCTATGGGTAGGACGGGAACTCGGTCGTAATCGGTGAAAAAACGCTCGTACGCCATGCGTACCGCCTCCATGTAGTCCCGGTCCATCTCCCGCTCGTAAGTGCGGTCATGGAAGGTGACACGATTCATCAACGTGTCAATGTCGGCCTTGAGGTAGACGATCAGGTCAGGGAGGGTGATCTTCTCTGCCAGGATGGCGTGAACCCGCTCGTACATCTCCAGTTCATCGTCTTTCAGATTCAGGTGAGCGAAGAGCCGGTCCTTGGCGAAGGTATAGTCGCTGATCAGGGAGCTGCGCTGCAGAGTCGCCGGTACGACCTGCTGCTGATGCCGATAGCGGCTCAGCAGGAAGAAGATCTGGGTCTGGAAGGCGTACCTCTCTCGGTCGGTGTAGAAATCGGTCAGGAATGGATTTTCCTCAAAGACCTCCAGGAGCAGCTCAGCGTCGAACTCATCTCTTATCAGGCGGGCCAGGGTGGTCTTTCCCACCCCGATGGCCCCTTCGATAGCGATGTATACGTTTTCGGGCAAGTGAACCTCCTCACAGTGGGAGCTCAGAAACCAGGTTTTTGGTCGAGGATTAGCTCTTTTCTACCGCGGAGAGTGCCAGAAATGACAGACTGTCAATCCAGGCAAAGAAAAACCTGGTTTCTTCTCCAGAGTACGTGCAGATATAGGATACTCTGTTTGCTTTGAAAAGTCAAGCGTTTTGAGCCCCACTCTGAAATTTTTAAGGTGCAACTTTTTGCGGTATAAGAGATCACACCCGATATGATCGTCGAGAAGAGAGGGCTCCTTGCCCTCCCTTTTTCAGTTGTCCGCTTCTCTTCTCACGCCGTCTTTGCTCAAATGCGACAAGATTAGAAAATTGTGGTATAATATACCCAACTTCGCTCTGGGAGGGAGAAGGTCAGTGCATCGGGTGTTGGGGCCACTGATGAAGTTAGAGGTGCGGATTACTCGGCCACTTACCTGGCTGGGGCCAGCCTGGGCGGCTCTGTGCGGTGCTGTGGCCTCCGGCTGGCTGACGCTCAGTGGCGAGAACCTACTGTTCTTGCTGATAGTTTTGTTCCTGGCCGACGCGCTCTGGGGCACGTTATGGCATCTGATCGCTGAGAGGGATTGGCTTGCCTCCCCCAATTGGCCCTCGCAAGCTCAGGAGGCCAGCCTGACCGCCTTGCCCTACACCGCGCCGGGCTCGCCCAGCCACCGTATCTTTAGTCGGCTGGGCCGGATGCTGGCCTGGTGGCGAGCGGTCTTTTGGCCGCGACAGGGATCAGCTCTGCTTGGCCTGGTGGTTGCCTTGCCTTTGACACTGGCCCTGGCTATTATCCTGGGGCAGCGAGCCATCATCCTAACCTCAGCAGCTCTAGCTATCATGGTGCTGGCTCTCCTTCGCGCCCGCCGACACAGCGCGCCTCCCCTGTCCCTACGAGCCATCCTGGAAATGGGCTTGGCCTGGCTGGCCGGGCACATCGCTTTCGGGCCTCTCACCTGGTGGTCGTTCTTATTAGCAACATTCTACACAGTGGCCTACCATAGCTGCCTCAAGTTGGCCGAGGACAGCGGGAAACACTCACCAACCTTGCTGAAAGTGTCACAAGCTGCCGTCGTTGCTCTCCTCATCTTTTTGAGGCAGCCCGTCGTAGCCGGAGTGGTTGGCCTCCTGCTATTGCCCCAGATGCTCTTGCAGCCCTTTCTTGGCCAAGGCCAGGTGGAGTTGTGGTATCTGCGGCGTACGCGCCCCTTCCTGATGGCCGGGATGCTGCTGGCAGCATTGGCAATCCGCTAGGCCAGCAGACCCTTAGGGTTTTTGAAACCTAGGGGTCTATTTATGCTTGACATTCCTCGCCTTAAGCGCTATACTGTTATCAGCAGGGACTCAAACGAGAACGCAATGATCCTGCATAGGAGAGGAGCAAGTCCATGTCAGTAACCGTAGCAGTTCGAGACAAATACGTGCGGGCTTTGAAGCCGCTCGGTGACCTACAACGGGCCGTGGAGATGGCGCTCCAGCGATACACCATTGATCAAATCACTGCAAAAATCGCTGAATTGCGCCAGCGCGACCAGGCGTGGCAAGCTAAGTACGGCTGCGATTATGACACCTTTGTCCAGCAGATAGCCAGCGATGAGACCTTCGTCACTCACGTAGAAGAAACTATCAGCAAAACGTGGGAGCTCGACCTGGCCGAGTGGGAGTTCTGCCATAAGGGGGTACAGGATTGGACGCGACACCTGCAAGCGATTTTGCTAGAATAATCGCCCTGGCGAGAGCGCATTTGGAACAGGTGCAGGTGGCCGAGAAAGATTACTCGCCAAAACGGGCTATCCTGCGCCTCACTGCCCATTATGGGCGCTATCGGGTCTTCATCACCGAGATCGTCAGCCGCACACAGGGACAGTATCGCTACTATGTGCTGGACGGGGATGTTGTCGTTGCCGGATTCGACAATGCTGCCGACGCCCGCGCTCTGCGCCTGAAATACGGACGCCAACGCAAAAAGCACGTAGGTGAGTTAATCCCTCACCTACATCTGAAGAACAAGACCCAACTGGAACTCACTGAGGAGATGACCTGCGCGGCTTTCCTCGCCTGGTTGCAAGCGAATGTGCCAGCAGGAGTATGAGGGAAAAAGCCATCCAAAATACTACGAGTTGGGGGAGGCAACATGAAACACTTGCTAAGCATCGCTGACCTATCAGCGGACGAGGTCTGGCAGATCTTGAATCTGGCCAGGGAGCTCAAAGAGGAGTGGCGGGAAGGCGGCAATAAGCCCATTCTGAAAGGGAAGACTCTGGGCATGATTTTCCAGAAACCCAGCCTGCGGACGCGGGTGTCCTTCGAGATGGGTATGATTCACCTGGGGGGCCAGGCCCTTTATCTCTCGCCGGACGAGATAAAGCTGGGGGAGCGGGAGAGTGTGGCGGACGTGGCCAGGGTGCTGTCCCGCTATGTAGATGGTATCATGGCGCGGGTGTTCGCCCATAAACATATTGAAAAACTGGCCGCCTATTCCCAGGTGCCGGTCATCAACGGCCTGTCCGACTACAACCACCCCTGCCAGGCTTTGTCGGACCTCTTCACCATCTGGGAGAAGCGGGAGAAGCTAGAGGGTGTGAAGCTGGCCTACGTGGGCGACGGCAACAACGTGGCCACCTCCCTGCTGTTCGCCGCTACTAAGGTGGGCATGGATATGGCTTTGGCCTCCCCAGAAGGTTATGAGCTGAGCGACGACGTTATAGAATTGGGCTGGGAATTCGCCGCTCATAGCGGAAGCAAAATCGAGCTGGGGCGCGATCCCGCCGCTGCCGTGCGCGAGGCCGACGCGATCTACACCGACGTTTGGGTAAGCATGGGGCAGGAGGAGGACACTGAGAGACGCCTGAAGGATTTCGCTCCTTATCAGGTCAATGCCGCCCTGGTGGCTCAGGCCAAACCCGATGTCATGGTGATGCACTGCCTGCCCGCCCACCGTGGCCAGGAGATCACCGACGAAGTGGCCGACGGCCCGCACTCGGTGCTCTTCGACCAGGCCGAGAATCGTATGCATGCCCAGAAAGCGATCCTGGCGCTGCTTTTGAACTTTGAACTTTGAACTTTGAGCTTCAAGACGGAGGACAGGCTTGTCCGACATTCTTTACGTGTTTACACGCCTAAATCTGCTGAGCGTGATTGACATCTTGTTGGTGGCCCTGATTTTCTATGGGCTGTTCCGCTTGATGCAGGGCACTCAGGCCGTTCAGTTGCTGCGGGGCGTGATCATCGTGGTCTTGCTGACCATCCTCATCACCAGCGTCCTGAAGCTGGCGGCTTTCAGTTGGCTCATCAGGAACTCGCTCTCTGCCCTTTTGGTGGCTATCCCCGTGATTTTCCAGCCTGAGTTGAGGCGGGCTCTGGAGCGCGTGGGGCGGGCGGGGTTCTTAACGAACCGCCAGGAATCCACCAGCGATCTAGTGATCGAAGAAGTCTGCCAGGCCTGCCATCGCCTGGCGGAGCGTCGTCACGGGGCCCTCATCGTCTTGGAGCGGGAGACGGGCTTGCAGGAGTACATTGACACGGGGACGAGGCTGGAAAGTAAGGTCTCCGCCGAACTCCTCTTGACCATCTTTTTCCCCAACACCGCCCTGCACGATGGGGCGGTCATCATCCGCGAGGACGAGATAGTAGCAGCCGCCTGCGTGTTGCCTCTGGCGGGGGATATGATGCCCGATCGCCAACTGGGCCTCCGCCATCGGGCAGCGGTGGGTGCAACCGAGGAGACCGACGCCATCTCCATCGTCGTCTCCGAGGAGACGGGCATCATCTCCATCGCCCATAACGGCCGCATGATCCGCCGCCTCGACGTGAAGCGGCTGGGCAAGATTTTGCAGGCTTTTTACAGGCCGCGGCTCCAGAGGGTTCTACCTCGCTGGTTGGATTGGATTGGACGATTGACAAGCAGGGTATAGGAAATGATTCGTCGGATTTTAAACGATTTCGGTTCAGTGGCGTTGGCTATAATCCTGGCGGTCACCGTCTGGGTGGTAGCCACCAACGAACAGAATCCCAGCACCAAAAAGGTTTTCCCCGAGGACATACCCGTTCAGGTGCTAAACAAGGCCGAGGGCCTGGTCATCTTCCCTGACATCGTCAAGAGCGTCAAGGTCACTGTGCGAGCGCCTCAGACCAGTCGGGACAGGCTGACTGCCGAGAAGTTCGAAGCCAAGATTGACCTGGAAGGGTTGTCCGTCGGACGGCATGACGTCGAGATCCAGGTCACCTGCACTGATCGGTTTGTCAACATCCTGGAGGTACAGCCTCCTGAGGTCAGCATCCGCCTGGAAGAATACAAGGAGAA
The DNA here is from genome assembly GCA_030611885.1 of Chloroflexota bacterium. GTDB lineage: Bacteria > Chloroflexota > Anaerolineae > VGOG01 > VGOG01 > JAUWOY01. The sequence continues at coordinate 47,488 of JAUWOY010000009.1, forward strand.
AGAGTTAAGGGTGCAGGCCAGGGTCATGGATAATCCCCCCCTGGGCTACGTTGCTCGGGCTCCTGCCGTCACTCCTTCCAGAGCGAAGGTGAGCGGGCCAGCCTCCATGGTCGATCAGGTTAGTGAGCTGGTAGCTAAGATCTATCTGTGGGGAGCTAAAGAAACCGTGGAGCGGTCTGTAGACCTCTCAGCACGAAATGAGGAAGACGAGGCTGTGGGTTGGGTGGACATTGACCCACCTGAGGTCGAGGTCCGGGTGCCCATTGATCAGAGGCGTGGCTATAAAGAAGTAACTGTGAGGCCCATCATGGAGGGTGAAGTAGCTCCCGGCCACCGCGTCAGCAGCGTTTCCGTCGAGCCTTCCAATGCGATCATCTTCGGCAGCCCGCTGGCCATCGAGGGGATACCCGGCTATCTGGAAACAACCCCCATTGATGTCAGCGACGCCAGCGCTGATGTCGTTGAGCGGGTCACCCTCACCCTGCCCCAGGACGTCACCGTGCTGGGTGAACAATCTGTCCTGGTTACAATCAGCGTGACGGCTATCGAAAGTAGCTTGACGGTGCAGCGGGAACTGATCATCCAGGGATTGCAGCCGGGCCTGAATGCCATGCCGTCGCCCGAAGTGGTGGACGTCATCCTCTCAGGCCCCGTGCCCAAGCTGGACGCGCTGAAGCCGGAGGACGTGCAGGTCATCCTGGACCTCTACGAGTTGCAGTGGGGTACCTACAAGATAACGCCTGAAGTCGTCGTGCCCGAAGGACTCAAGGTGGAGAGCATCCTGCCGGATACCATCGAGGTAGAGATAAACATCGGCCCCTCCCTTGCCCCGACCGAGACGCCAGAACCTACTGAGACGCCGCAACCTACTGAGACGCCAGAACCTACCGAGACGCCGGAACCCATCGAGACGCTTACCCCCACGCCGCCGCATCCTACCCCCACGCCTACGCTCACTTCCACACCTGTACCTTCCCCCACACCCACGCCTGCCCGTCTGGCCGAGTGCCCCGATCCCGGAGCTCGCCTCACTTATCCCACAGTGAACGCCGTGTTGAAGGGCCAAGTCCAGATCGCTGGTTCGGCCCACATTAACAACTTCGGCTACTACAAGTTCGAGTATCGCCGCGAGGGGGTATCCGACTGGTCGTTCCTGCAACAGTTTGGGGAACCTGTGACTGATGACCTCCTGGGCGTTTGGGACACTTCGGACTTACCTGCTGGAAATTACTGGTTCCGTTTGGTGGTAGTCAAGAAAGACGGAAACTACCTCGAGCCTTGCGAGGTACCGGTTACTATCATACGCTGAGTTGAGAATAGGCGCATTGGGAAAAGAGCGAGTCCAGCGCCGGTTGAGTAGGAGCGGAGCGACGTATCGAGACCAAGCGGCTTACCTGTAGACCGCTCGCTTGGTTTCGATACGGCACTTGGTTTCGATACGCCTTCGGCTACTCAACCGGCGGGCCTACTCAACCGGCGCTCGCTAGATGCCGCAGGAAGATGCTATGTCTAAACCCATCGTAGCCATCGTTGGTCGGCCCAACGTTGGCAAGTCAACTCTATTCAACCGGGTGGTGGGGCAGCGACTGGCCATCACCCATGAAGTTCCAGGCACGACCCGCGACCGCCTCTACGCCGAAGCCGAGTGGGGCGGGGTGAGCTTCATCCTGGTGGACACGGGGGGACTTGAACTTCAAACTTCAAAGCTCAAAGCTCAAAGGAAATTGGAGCTTGGGTTGAGTAGCCGAAGGCGTATCGAAACCAATGATCTCATGGCCCAGGTGCGGGGCCAGGCGCAGATCGCCATCGCCGAGGCCGATGTGATCCTCTTCCTGGTTGATGTCAAGGACGGGCTGACGGCAAACGATGAGGAGGTGGCTCAGGTGCTTCGCCGCACAGCCAAGCCGGTGTTGCTGGCCGTTAATAAGGCCGAAAGCCCGGCCCGCCGAGAGGCAGCGGTGGAGTTTTACGCCCTGGGCCTGGGCGAGCTGTATCCCATCTCGGCCCTGCACGGCACGGGCACTGGCGACCTGTTGGATCAGGTAGTGGCTGCCTTCCCCATCGAGGAGGAAGAGGAGGAACTGGAGGCGATCAAAATCGCCATTGTCGGGCGGCCCAACGTGGGCAAGTCCTCCCTGCTCAACAAAATCCTGGGCCAGGAGCGGTCCATCGTCCACGAGACCCCAGGCACCACTCGGGACGCGATTGATACCCAGGTAGAGTGGGAGGGAGAGCCGCTGGTGCTCATTGACACGGCCGGCATTCGCAGGAAGGGTAGTATCCAGCGAGGGGTGGAAAAATACAGTGTGCTGAGAGCGCTGAGGGCCATAAATCGAGCCGATGTGGTGCTGCTCCTGATAGATGCCGTGGAGGGAGCCACCGCCCAGGATGCTCACATCGCCGGCTATATCCTGGAGGAAGCCAAAAGCGTGGTGGTGGTGGTCAACAAATGGGACTTGGTGGAGAAGGATACCTACACCATGCAGATTTACGTAGAGCATGTGTACACTGTCCTGCGCTTTCTTGACTACGTGCCCATGCTCTTCATCTCCGCGCTGACCGGCCAGCGGGTGGATCAGGTGTTGCCCACCGCCCTGCGCGTCCAGGATGCGCGCCTGATCCGCATCTCCACCGCCGAGTTGAACCGCATCCTGCAAGAAGCCGTAGCTCGCCACGCTCCGCCCAGCAAGGCCGGCAAGCGCCTGAAGTTCTACTACGCCACCCAGCCAGCCGTTGATCCCCCTACTTTCGTCTTCTTCGTCAACGACCCTCGCCTGGTGCACTTCTCCTACGAACGCTACCTGGAGAACCGGCTGAGGGAGCATTATGGTTTCCTGGGAACGCCGCTGAGGTTGAGTTTCAGGAAGCGGGGGAAGGGATAGCATGGCTGAATTTTGGATTGGCGGTCATTGGACATAAGAAACCTTAAAATATTCAAATTGGTGCTTCCAGGCCGTATCTTTTTCGGCATTTTTACGTTATATATATTAGAGACGGATGTTTCTTTGCCGTCATTATTCGAGCCTGTCTGGGCAAAAAATCAAAAAGTTTGAAAGGAGCAGAATAGCATGATTCACAACAAAGGCAAACTCTTACTGCGGCTCGCCGCGCTGGTGGCAGCGGTGGGCATCTCACTCGTGCTGGTGGCGCACGTGGCCCTCGCCGATGGTACAATCACCATTGAGAAGCGGACCGTGCCGTCAGGCGGCACGGGCTTCGAGTTCACCGACGATATTGAGGATCCCTACCACTTCAACTTGGACCACGGCGGCACTCCGAAGATCTTCACCAACGTTATCACCGGCACCTACACCATCACCGAAACCAATCCAGCGGTGATACCACCAGGAGGCTGGACTCTAACCGATGTGGACTGCTGGGCCACCAATGATTCCACCTGGACGATAAAACAAGTCGCTTCGTGGACATACACCATCGAGCTCACGAACCAGGAAGTGAAGTGCATTTTCACCAACGAGCGACCGCCGCCGCCTCCTGTCGGCGGCTACGTTGTCCCGGTGAACAAACTGGAGATATTGGCGCCGTGGCTGGCGCTGGTGGCGATGGCTTCATTCGCTGCTCTCACAGTTGCGCTGGTCAAGAGGCGCAGGGCCTAGAGTTTTGCGCATTCGTGGGGCGGGCCATCACTATCTAACTGAAAAGCCACCAGGGGTTAAGACCTCTGGTGGCCTTCTATGATGCCTTCTCCAGGCAATGTCGCCTTCACGTCTTCGGCGGCAATATGACGATCAACTCGGCCACAAGGGTACGGCCATCGTCGCCGAACTGGCCGAAGACGGCGACAGGCATGTTGCGTCGGAGATCGGCCAGGCTGGCCTCCCTGTCGTCATGCCACCTGACTCGCGTCTCGTTGCTGACCAGCACCAGACGCGGCCCCTCGCCCGTCTTAATGGTCACGCTCCTCCACGCCACGCTCTGCACGAGTCCGATCAAGTCGGGCTTGCCCTTCGGCAACGGCTCCGCTGGAGCGGGGGGTTGCTTGCCGCCCTGGGCAGGCTGTTGCCCGCCAGGACCCGCTATCGAGGGCGGCCCGGCCGTCCAGCCCCTCTCCCCCATGTATATCCCCATGGAAAAAGCCCCGATGGTCATGACGGCTACGATGATGAAAGCCCCGAAACCAATCAATAGCTTCTGGCTCTTAGACATGAATACCTCCAACATGAGTTTCGAGTTTTGAGTTTCGGGTTTCGAGTTCATTCAACTCGAAACTCCGAACCTGAAACTCCAAACTGCCTATGTGACCAGAATCTCCTCAATCTCAAGCACCTCCCCGTTGGACTGCCCGCCCTGCCCAGGCCGCAGGGGCTCCTGTAGTCCCACCTTTAATGTTTGCCAGCCCACGGGCGTCTGGGAGGGCACGACGAGCAGGTAATCCTCGACGATGATGGCGTCCCGTGGCGGACGAAATTCCTGCACGTAGCGGGACAGGTTGCCCAGGCCCACGGGGTGGGCCTCCAGCGGCTCATCTCCAAGCACGGTGGCGATGAGGGCTTGCTCTGGCCTCAAGACCCGCCAGTAGAAAGTCAGGTGCAAGAGGCCGCCTCGGTCTACCTCCTCACCGTCCAGGTCATAGCCCACCAGTTCCAGCCCGCCCAACCGCTGACCAATTCGATATTCCGGCTCCGCCTCTCTCACCACCAACTCCGGCGGCTCTGCGCTGACCTGGTAGAGGACCAAATCGCGTCCTCTGCCGCCGGGTATCGCGCCGTCGCTCTGGCCCATCAAAACGGGGATGTGCCAGGCGTCGGATTCCACCAGGCCGGGCGGGAGCGCCCAGGGCCCGCGGCCGGCCTGGGGCGAATCGAGGCGCATGGTGGTGTAGATTTCACGTCCCTTCACATCTTTTGACGACGGCCGGGGATTGGTGAGGTGAGGCATCAAAACGTCGGGGCGCACATCGTAGACCAGGCGGAAGTAGAACATATCGTGGCCGAAGACGCCGCCTCGACCCAGGAGGACGCTTCCCTCTGGCAGTATCTCGAAGGCGTTCTGGTAGAAATCGTTGATGGCCGTCTCATCGGAGTAGTCGTTCCTCTCGTAGTTGGCCCGCACCTCCCTGGCGATGGGCAGGCACAGAAGCACGGCCAGTCCCACGTTCACCGCTCCCCGCCACAGCTTCCCTCTGTTGTTTGACAAAACGCGAACGTACTCCACCAGCCGATACACCCCATACCCGATGAAAATGACGTAGATGAAGTGCGCGGGGATGAAGAACACGTCCAGATCGAAGACGCGATATTGAACGAAGAAGAAGACATGAACCAGATACATGGTGATGAAGAGATAGAACTTCTTGGTGTGGCGGAAGAGCATCTCCCACATCCCGTAGACGCCCAACGCGATGCCGACCAGGCCGAAGTTCTGGCACAGGAGCTTCAGGTAGAGGACGATGCGGGCGGGGATGGCCTGGAGTGGGAAGGCAAACTTGAACTGGGGGAAAGCGCCCAGGGTGTAGCGATAGATGCTCTCTAAAGTGCGCGGGGCGTTGCGGAGCATAAAGGCGTCGTTTAGAGTTGAAGCTTTGTAGGGCAGCCAGAGGAACTGCAAGCAGCCCAGGAAGAAAAGTGCCAGGGCGCCCGCTATCACCGCCGGCCTCTTCAGCACCCGCCAATCAACTAGCAGGACGTACAGGGCGAAAGCCGGGGCAAAGCCCAGATTCGACAGGTGGGCGCCCAGGCTAAGGCCGAAGGTGAGGGCCGCAAGCAACAGACAGGCCGCCCGGCGCAGACTCGGTGGAGCCGATTTTGCTCGGCCTGGATCGCCAGATCCAGGCCCCAAGCGGGGATTTGGTAATCCCCTCAGAGCGATTTTGGATCTACCCAGACTGCTGTGGCTTGCCTGCCATCTCAGCAGCAGCCACACGGTGAGCGCAAGCATGAACACGTTGGGAGTGTAAACTTCGGCGATGACGGCCTGCGACCAGAAGGTGAGGGAGAAGGCGAAGAACAAAGCAGTGAAGGCCGAAGGGAGACGGCGGTTGGTGATAGTCAGCATGATCAGATACAGCAGCGCCACCGCTGCCGCCCCCAGAACCGCCGACATCAGGTTGACCCGGTGGGCCACGTCACCCACGGGAATGAAGGTGAAGAGCTTGCCCAGCCAGGTGTAGAGGGGATAGCCCGTGGAGTGGGCCAGGCCCAGGGTGTAGCACACCGTGGCCAGCTCGTTCCCGTCCGCGCTCTTGTAGGAGAGGCTGGGGGTCAAGGTGGCGTTGTAGACGGCCAGAGCCAGGGCGAAGATGGTCAGGGCGATGGCAACGTCTAGCCAGCGAGTTCGCAGAGCTTTTGTCATCTCGTTCCCCACAGCGCGTCATTTCTATTCCGCGGATTCGTCCCCATGTATCTACCCAGGCATAGAACCCTTGCGAAGGTTTGTGAGTAGATTTCAAGCCAGAAATGCCTTCGTCCACCCAAAACTGCTCCGCTGCCAATGCTGTTCGCAACCTTCGCAAGGGTGGCTGGACGAACCCCTGGGTAGTTACTGTGAAACAGCACTAGCGACTAACTGTGTTACTCACCTGCTGCTCGTGTTGTTGAGCAGCAAGCGGCGAAGATCGCTGGCTTGTAGGTCCAAAACTGCAGCTTGGTCAACGGGTCGGCCTTGTGGTTCTGGATCACGGCCAGCGGCAGGGTGCTGATAGGGCGCAGGGTGACCGGGGCCGGCCCATCCTGAGCGATGGCCGCGTACTCTTGGGCCATCAGGTACAGGAATTCGGCGGGGTTGACGGTCTGGCTCCCCACACTCACCTGGGACGGCAGCCGGTCGGTGATGACCATAGAGACGGCAACGGCGGCGTCCAGCACGTCGTCCGCCGGCACGGTGGCAGGTGTCGCACTGCTGTGGAAAACGACAGTGGGGCCTAGCAGGTCATGGGTATCCACACTGGCTGGCAGGTTCGCCGTCTGACGGTAATCGGCCAGCGCCCATGCCAATCCCTCAAATGCCTCCGCCAGACTGACGCTCCCCATCTCCTCTGCTCCCTCGCTTACCTCCACATACTCCGGCAGATAGCCTGTAGCTCCCACCGTCTGGCTCAGGGTTTGAGAAGCCTGGAGCAGCTCCTCCTGGGTCAGGTTGGGAGCCGGCCCGTTCTCGGCCAGGGCGTAGATGTCGTGCAAGGTGACGGAGCTGAAGCCCAGGTCTTGAGTCAACTCCAGCACTTGCTCGTAGAGGACCCAAATCCTCTCCTGGTCGGCCGGGGGATACTTGAAGAAATCGTGATCGTGGATGAGGAGGGCAACTATGGGCATTGGATCGGTGAGGCTGGTCAGTTGAGCCTGCACTTGAGCCAGATACTCCTCGCCCTGGTCATGGAGAGCGGCGTCCACTAGCGTGGCGGGACCAAGAGCCAGGCTCTCCGACCGGCTGAGCACGCCCATGAACCAGGCGCGTCGTCCTGAGCCTGTCGAAGGGTCGTTGCGGCTGGCTCCGGTGTTGTCCTCCAGTCCCACGGCCATGCGGGCGCCCATCTCTTTGTCTACAGCCAGGATGGAGGCCTCGAAGAAGCGGCCGGTGGCGAAAGGGTCCTGGCCGAAGACGTTGCGGAAGGCGGTGATGCCTCCCACGTGTGCTCCGGTGGCGGGATTGACTCCCTCGACCTCGTAGGTGCGCACGGTGGCCACGTCCTGCTCCCAGTCTTCGCCCAGTACTTGATCCACCAGTTGGGGGTAGGGCGGGCGGTTGGCGCCGTGGTAGTGCAAGCCGTAGGGTGAATCCAGGAGACGAGTGACCGTCTGGGTGGACCACTCGGCCAGCTTCTCGGCGGCCAGGCCGGTGAAGTAGTAGTCGGCTGCCATGTCCAGGCCGTCTATCAGGGCCAGGTGGCGGTTCAGCGTCGGCACGAGCTGCTGAGCGGTCGCCTGCCGCACGTTGTCCGGTGAGCCCCGCAGGTAGTTGGCGTTGTAGGAGGTGACCAGGTAGCCGGCGGGGATAGGTGGTTCGTAGGTAGCTGACGGTGTCGGCGATGGTGTGGTGGTGGGCGTCGGGGTGGGGGTGACGAAGGATTTGAGGATCAGGGGCAGGTAAACGCGCGGCTGCGGCGTGAGATAGCGCAGGATATTGGGCTCCGAGTTATACTCCGTCTGCCAGATCTCGATCACTTCTGCCAGGCCCACCCAGTGGATGCTTCCGGCAGCGTCAAGCGCCTGGATCTGCTGCGCGAACTGTGGCGTGAAGCCGGGCATTAACAACCGCTTCTGTGCCACGAAGAGAGTGCAGGTGTGAATTTTATCCGCCTCCAGCTCGCCGGTTTGCTGCTTTTGGAGCAGCGAATCGCAATCACCCCCGAAGCCGCCCACGTAGGGCAGCGGCGCGGCGGCGGCGTGCTCCAAAAAGTGTTCGTTGTCCTTTGGCTTCCAAACACCGGATGCCCAGAGGGCTTCCTCGTCCCGATGCAAAAGGGTGGCGCCGCCCCACAGGGTCTCGGCCTGCCAGGTGTAGGTGGGGGATAAGGTGGCCGTGATGGGCTGCCATAGGTATTCCAGCTTGGAGTCCTCGGGCGGGTCAGCCAGAAAGCCGCCCGCTGTGTGGGAGGGGGCAACGCCCAGCGCCTCGATCAAGTAAGCGACGTCGGCGTAGTTGTACTGGGTCTCGTGGGCATGGGGGTCTACCTCAAAGCCCAGGTCTTTGATGTAGCGCACGATGTTCTCCCCATTGGTCTCGGGCGTGCCGGTATCATACAGTCCCGCCGCCATCAAGAAGTTCCAATCCGATTGGTAATTGAACATCACGCCGTGGTCGTGGAGCATGTTCACGAACTGGACAAGGGCATCGCGGTGCTGCCAGAAAGCCGGTTCGTCGTTGACAAAGTCGGGGTACAGTCCCCTGAGCGGCTCCTCGTTATGCATGACGACGCTGATGAGGATGGGTGGCTGGGCCTGGGGTGCTCCAGGGGCAAGCGCGCTTATTTGACCGGGCCAGAGAACGCTCTCCATCAGGACCAGCATCAGGATGAAGACTATCCAGGGGGTGTATCGTTTTGCTATTTGCATGACGACTCCTCCCAGGCGACAAAAGCGTCGGCGATGTTGGACATGGTGGCCCACTGGATGCGCCCGTCCGCCACCAGCGGGTCCACCACCGCCGTCAGCCACTCATCCCACACCTGCAGCTTCTCCTCGTCGCTGCCCGGCCCGAAGAAGTCGCCGGGGTGCAGGGTGCCGTAGAAGGCGTTGACCTGGCCCTCGGTCACGGCGTCCAGTGAGTTGCGCAAGGCCACGGTCACGTAATCGAAGGCTTCGTGGCAGTAGGGGCGGGGGAAGGCTTCCAGCTTGTCGCAGTGGGCAGGGAACACGCCCGACGGGATGTAGATGACCGCCCTGTTCGGGTCGTGGGTGGTGCGCTCCTCCATGCTGGTCGCGCCGGCGGGCCGCCAGGGGGTGAGGATGGTGAAGCGCTCGTCCGACTGCTGGGTGAAGCGGTTCTTGTAGTTGATGTTGACCTCCAGCCCCACCGCCTCCGCCGCCTCGTACAGGTGGTCGTAGATATTGCCGCCGCTCCAGGTGCGCACCTCCGTGCCGCTCAGCTCCTCGATGAGGTCAATCTCCTCCCCCAGAGTTGTCACCCACACCTCGACCGGCTGGTCGTCGGCGTTGGGGATGTGGGCATCCTCGTGGAAGTGCAGGGCGATCTCGTGCCCCTGTGCGGCCAGGTCGGCGAAGATGGCGTCGTCCAACTGCTGGGCCTTGTCGTCGAAGGGGGTCTGAGTTTGAATGGTCAGCACCCCGCCGTGCTCGGCCACGATCTCGGCCAGGCGGCGCAGCCGTTCGCGATCCCGCTGGTACACGAAATCGTCCATGTACTCGGCCATCGGCTCGACGTGCACCCCCATCCCAAAGTAGAGGGGCGTGGTCGTCGAGCCGACGTGGGGTGGGATGGTTTCCTCGAACCAGGGCTGATGGGACGGGAAATCCTCCTTGTGCCAGCACTCGTCATCGGTGCCCTCGTAGTACAGGCTGTTGTCCACCAGGGTGATGACTTCCCCCCCACAGTTGGGGGGGACCGAGGGGGGGCTCAGAATCAGGGGCAGGTAGACGCGGTGCGCCGCGCCGCTGCGATCCAGCTCGATGTGATAGCTGGTCAAGCTCTCGCCAGTGGTGGGATCGCTCTCCGTCTCCAGCCCGGCGCTGGTCACCCAATCGGGATGGTTCGTCCAATGGGTCTCGTCAATGCGCTCCAGGTAGTCGGTCTCGATGGCCAGGGTAAAGCTGACCTCGAACTGAGTCTGCTCCCTGGCGTTGGTCAGGTCCACCTCGAAGCCGCGAGTGCTCAGCTTGTAGTAGGGTTCAGTCAAGACCCTAAGGGTTTCCAAAACCCTTAGGGTCTTACCCAACCCTGGCAGCTCGCCGGTCGCCGCGAAGTAATCCAGACCGGCCTGGGCCTGAGCCAGCCCGTCGGCGGTAGCGGGATACTGCCGGCTACTGCCGTAGTCCTCCGTCCAGATGCAGGGGTTATCGGTCCACCAGTCCATGTGGATGGGAGCGTCAGCATCAATGGCCCAGAAGCCCAGATTATACTCCTCTGTCGAGGGGAAGTTGGCCCACAGGTCGCCGCTGTCCACGTATTTTGCGCGGCCCACCGAGGTGTCCAAGTTGGCCCAGAAGCCAGAGCCGTCAGGAAGCTGTACCCACCACTGGGTGACCGGGTGGGCCATGAGGGGCGCGGGCCGGGCCGGGATGCCCACCGCGCGCAGCAGAGCTGTGGCCAGGCGGGCGTGCTCAATGCAGATGCCTCGCCCCTCCCCCAGCAGCTCGCTGGCGGTGTACAGCCAGTCGGCGAAGGAGTGGCCCCAAGCCCCGTTCGTGGTCTGCCAGTTGCCGCAGGTCACGTCGCCGGGGTAGTTTCGCGTCAGGTCGTAGGCGATGTTCTGCACCATCCAGGCGTACACGGCGTGAGCTACGGTGGTCTGCTCCGTTTGCTGTTCGGGCGTCAGGCCGGCCATGATGAATTGGGCCACAGCCGCGATGGCAGGGTCGTCGGATTCGATGTACTGGCCTGGCTCCAGGTAGGGGAGCACCTCGGCCGGGTAGAGGGTGGGGCTGAGCACCGCGGTGGGGGGCGGGATCAACAGCTTGCCGCTGGGGTCGCGGTACACAATATAGCCTATCATGGCGTGGAGCGTCTCCGTCACCTGGGTTCCCGCCTCCAGGGTGAAGTCCACGGTGGTGGTCGTCCCCTCGGTCACGTCAATGTTGCCTGCCTGGGCATCCAGGTAGCCGGACTTGGAGACAGTCACGACGTAGCGCGGGGCGGCGGCTGGCACATCGCTGATGGCGTACTGGCCGTCGGCGTCGGTGGTGTCGGAGAGGTCAGTGCCGAAGACGGTCACGTCCACTCCGCTGATCGGCTGCTCTCCCGCGTCCTGCACCATGCCGGCGATGGCGCCAGTGGGGGCCGGCGGGTACTGCCAGACGATGGCGCCGGCAAAGTCAACCTCGACGACCCCGCCGCTGGGCGAGCCCGAAATGAGCGTGTTGCCGTTGGACAGGCGGTCGGCGTCGTAGGGGAGCTCGAGATCGTCGTACTCCCAGACCACCTGGCCGGCGGGCGTCACCTCAATGATACGGTCGTGGCGGGAGTCGGTGATCAGGGTGTTGCCGTTGGACAGCCTGTCGGCGTCGCGGGGCCAGTCGAGAAAAGGACCAAGTCCAGCGCCGGCCGAGTAGGAGCAAAGCGACGTATCGAGGCCAAGCGGGTCATCCACAGAGCCGCTCGCTTGATTTCGATACGCTGGTCTCGATACGCTTTGTGCTACTCGACCCAAGTCGCTACTCAATCGGCGCTCGCTCTCCCAACACTCGGATGTGCCCGGCTGGAGGCGCGAGCGAGCAGGGGGAGGCGGAGGGTACTGCCAGACGATGCTGCCGTCGGGGGCGACCTCAATGATGCGGTCGTTGAGCGAGTCGGCGATGATGGTATTGCCGCTGGAGAGTCGGTCGGCGTTGTGGGGGCCGCCGAGGTGGCTGTCGTCGTTGCCCGGCACGCCGGTCTCGCCGAACTGCCAGACGACGCTGCCGTCGCGGGCGATCTCGATGACGCGGTGGTTGTCGTGGTCGGTAATCAGCAAGTTATCGTCGGCCAGCCAGTTGGCGTCGTTGGGATAGTCCAGCACCGAGCCATCGCTAAGGGTGACGTCGTCGCTATCCCAGACGATGGTCCCCGCAGCGTCAATCTCAATGACGCGGTCGTGGCCGGTGTCAGAGATGAGGGTTGGAGGTTGGAGGTTGGAAGTTGGAGGTTGGAAGTTGGAAGATGGAAGTTGGAAGACGGAGTCCTCAACTTGAGGGCGCCTGGCAGCCGGTCGGCGTTGTGGGCCCAGCTCAGGCCCTGATCAAAGAGCCAGACAACGTTGCCCGCTTCGTCTACTTCGATGATCTTACTGCCGCTCCCCGGCTGTGCGCCTCCCCTGGCAGCAAGGCCGCCAGCTTGGCCGCCGTCGGTGATCAGGGTGTGGCCGTCCGGCAGACGGTCCACGTCGTGGGGGAGATGCAAGGTCGCCGGGGGCGGGACGTCGGCTCCGGCTTGGCCTAATGCGGGCGATGTCCAGGTCAGCAGGCAGAGGGCTACAATAGCTAGTACAGCGAGTTTCTTCGGGGTGAACATAGGACTTTCTCCTTTCACTTTTGCCTTTATTATAGCACAGGGATGTTAGGAATTGTTGAGGCTAATGTAAACGGTTTGTAAAAAGTCGCGCCCCAGCCAGACCCGACAGGTTTCCGAAACCTGTCAGGTCTTATGGTTCGATCCTCACCTTCCCCAGCAAAATGCGATCCCCCACGGCTTGCTCCTCCTCGTTGAGCACCCTCAAGCGCAGGCCTGTGCCCTCTTCGTACATCCCGACTTCCAAAATGTAGTCACCGCCAGGAGCGTCGGGGTCTATCGTTAGCTCGTACTCATCTACGATGACCTCACCTTTCACCCAGCCCGTCGTGGGCCGCGTGCCGCCCACTGGCACGCTGTCTTTCTGCGCCCAGATGCGGTCTTCGTCGTCCAACAGATGGGTGAAAACCTTGTACCAGCCGGCTATCTCCTGTCTAGCCTGCCAGTACAAAGTCAGGCGCAGGGTGTCGCCAGGCCTGACGGACGCGGTCCCCAGGTCATAGCCCAGGAAGGTCGCCTCATCGCCCAGGTTGATTTCCCTCTGGTTTTCGATTGCGGGGAGGGTCATCCTGCGTTCCGGCGACTCGATCTCCAGATCGCTCAAGTCAATTGCTGCGGCAAGCGACATTCCCTCTTGGTCCACAACCGCCAACTGGAGCCAATGGCGGACGGCTGAAGCCTCCGCCGGAACGGGAAGGTAGTGCTGGCTGCGAACCACCTCCCCAGCCTGCCACCGGGTTGTGGGGTAAGAATCAGTAGCAATCGGAAAAATCTTCTTCGACGCAATCCCTCCTCCCTCGTCCGCCAATTGCAGAAGGACGGCGTAGGGCTGATTCATCTCCTTCAGGCTTCGCCAGAAAAGGGTCAGGTGCACACCCTCGCCCGCCTGGATGACAGAGCGATCAATATCGTAGCCCAGCAGCTCCAGTTCTTCCCCAAACTTGGCAGCCGTGGAGTGTTTTATGTCCACCTCTTTGATGGAGGGCAGCTTACTCGGCTGCACCACCGTCAACTTACCTACGGCCAATGAGGCGCCCACCGCGATCCCCCGTTCGTCCAGAACATCCAGTTCTTCCAGAGTGTCTTTAGAGAAGGCTCCAACTACCAGATCGTATTCGCCGGGGGGCGTGCCAGGCAGCACCAACATCTGATAGGAGTCCAAGGCGTATTCGTCCAGGGGCCAGGTGGTCGTGGCAGGATAGTCCCGATACCCCCCAGGTCGCCGGCTATCTTTCGGGCTCCAGAGGTTTGACTCGGCATCTTGGAGGCGGGCATACGCGCTGTACTCGGCAGTTAGCTTCCGCTGCGCTTTCCAGTAGATGTCCAGGCGAAGGGTCTCCCCGGCCTCAACCGTAGCGGGATGGAGGTCGTAGCCCAGGAGCGTCATCTCCCCACCGAAGTTGACCTCCAGCGGCATCTGCACCTCCTCCACCCGAGCCCCATCGAAGCCCTCCCGCCTGAACCAGTTATCGTGGCGGTCAATGTAGATCACTTTTGCCAGGAGGAGTGCTACAGCCAAGGCACCCTGGAGAATCCACAACGTATTTCGTATTGCGCACTTCGTATCTCGCCCCTCCCCCGACGATCTTCCAATATCCAATCTCAAATATCCGATCCCCAACACCAGGATGACCAGAGCGCTGAAGACCGAAAGTGCTTTAGCAGCGAGACGCAAGGGCGTGTCCTGAAAACGCACCTGAAGGTTGCTCTCCCCTGCAGGAACCTCGAAGCTGATCAGCCCATAGGGCTCGGTGGGAACGATGGGTACCTGCTTTCCATCCACGTAGACCCGCCAGCCGGGGAAATAGAAAGCGTTAAAGACCGCTCGGAAAGACCGAGGGCTTTCTATTAAAATATCGGCTGAGGTCAGGCCGTACTCCGCTGATGTGAGCAGTGCTCCCTCGGGCAAGGAAGATGGTTCCAGTCGCTCGATGGGAGCTCCGGCGCGATACATGGCTTCCAGGCCAGATTCCGAGGGCGCTTCCTTCACCCAGATGGGCAGGTACTCGCCGGCGGAGGTAGCTCCGATGACGCCCAGGCCGCGTTCCAACTGGGCCAGGTTGGCTATGGATAGGCCCTCGGTGGCATAGCAGTAGCGCGGATAGAGCCAGGGCAGGCTGAAGGCAACGATAAGGGCTTCAACTGCCAGCACAATACCTGCGATGGGCAAAGGTTTCCTACTCCCCAATTTTCGATTTCCGATTTCCGATTTTCGATTCAAAAAATCGGCAATCGAAAATCTGCAATCGGAAATCCTCTGGATGGCTGCCCCGGCTAGTACAGCGGCGGCCAGGCTGGCTATCCCCAAGAAACGAAAGGGGAACTGAACGTATTCGAGCAGGGGCAGGTGATCCCAGACCGCCACTGACTGCGGCAGGACCATGAACATCAAACTTATCAGAACGAAGGAGAAGAATAAGACATTGAGACGCTTCTCCCTATCCTTGAAGCTCCACCAGCCAGCCATAGCCAACAGTGCCAGGGCCAACTGCGCCAGCCCCAGGCTGCGGGGCGGAGCGGGATTCATGAGGGAGGTGTGGACAGAGCTTGGCGGAGAGAGGAGTTCGCCCAGGGAGAGGAAATTATAGTGATAGTTCATGCCAGCCGGAGTGAACGCCAGATGGATCTTAACCCACTGCTTCTCGAAGAAAGCTGGCAGCCAGAAGAAAGCGCTGACACCCAGGGCAAGCAACAGCGCCGCGCCGATGAGCACCAGCGATCTCGGTATTCTCAGGTTGGGCGAAGGTCTCAGGTTGGGCGGGGGTCTCAGGTTGGGCGAAGGTCTCCCGACCGAGCCCCCTACGCCTCGGTCGCGGGAAACCTCCACGACCTTCGGCGAACGAATATTCAGCAGCCATAAACCGCCAACGTAAAGGAGGAGAAAGGGGGTGAAGACCAGGCCGATGACGTTGTGGGTGAGGATTAGGGCGGCGTAGGACAGGGCACTCAAGACCAGGTAGCGGATTTTGCCCCTGAGGAGGAGACGGCGAAAGGCCCAGAGTATCAGGGGCAGCAGCGGCAGGGCCAGGGCCTCACCGAGGTTGCCCCGGTTGAGAGCGTTGTACAGTTGATAAGGAGCGTATATGTAGGCCACAGCCGCCACCCAGGCCGCCTTTTCGCCGAAGAGGTCTTTAACGAAAAGGTACGTGGTCATCCCGGCGAGCAAGATGTAGAGCGCGAGGGCAGCGTTCCAGGCTTGGGCGAAGCTGAGGCCCAGCAGGTGAAAGAACTCGGCGGGATAGAAGGACAGGGGAGGGAAAAAGTTGAAGAGAGGGTAGCCGTAGCCATAGACCAGGTCGGGGGTCCAGCGAGGCCAGAGAGAGCCCTGGCGCAGACAATGATCGAGCTCCACAAAGCGAATGAGGTAATGGCCCCCGTCATCGCTGCATGTCATAGAGGGTTTAAGCAGGGGTTGAACGGCCACCAACCCTAGTAGACAAATCAGGAGAAACCTGCATCCTAATCTCAACAACTTCTCAGCCAAACTCACCTCCTCGTTAGCGCTCTGGATTCAGGGGGTATCCATCGAATCTGCCTAGCCGATTCTAGCACATCTTTGATGGAATGGCAAAACCCGTAAGTGACGGAAACGAAAAACGGCGGGCATCTATACGGACGCCGCCGTTTCGTAGATCATCGCGCCAGCATCTGAAGACTGCCAGCGCAATAGAAGGCACATCTTGGAACCCTCGCAGGGCTCCCCTGAGCGCTTGTTTTTTAGAGTGTAACGTGCCAGAGATCGGAGCGACGAGGCCAGGCCCTAGTCGCCCTCTCCCTTCCTCTGGACTTCGATCCGATAGGAGTAGACGCCCGGCTTGTTCACAGGCCTCCAGCCGCCATGCGTCGCGCCCGTAGGACGACAATATTCGTACCCCAGGTCGGTTCGGATATTCTCGACGAGGGGAGTCTCATCATCCTCCATCCAGAGCATGTAGCGGGTGGGCACGCCCAGGTGGTTCCACTCCAGGTACCCGTCCTCGCCAGTCAGCCCCCAGACGTTCGGGTGATCGTAAGCCGTGCCCTGGGAGGGCTCGACATCGAAGCGCACTTTGATCCCGCCCAGGGGCTCGCCCTTGTCGTCCAAGATCCTGACGTAAATCTTCTTCAGGCCAGGGCGATTATCACAGGCACTTAGCCGCGCCTTGGTGTTCACCTTCCAGGTCGGACTGGGATTGACCTTCGGCTCAAGAGGTACTTCTCCACTCATTTCAATGCTCCTTTCTAACTGTTAATAATGATGCTCGTTATGACGGCTATCTTGAAAAATTATAACACTTTTCCTGATTTCACGCAAGTTTTGGGTTTTTCATCACAACCTACGGCCATTCAGTCTTGCTGAAGCCCCAGTTGTGCCAGGGGCACGCTCGGACCCAGCTTAGCCAATCGGTCGTCGAGGACACCCAGCTTCCGCATGGTGAAGGCATCGTAGACGATCAAGCTCAATCTGAGCGGGCCGGCTTGGGCCCCGGCGGGAACGGACACAAAATGGACATCGGAGATAGATGACCCCCGTATCCACTTCAAGGTGGGGATGGCCCCCAGCGCGGGGACGGTATCGTCCTGGGAGAGGGGGCGCCCTGCCTCATCGGCCAAACGCACGGAGACCACGTAGTCGCGGAGGAGGGGCTTCTTCGCCACCAGGCGCAACTCCACCCGCACCGTATCCCCTGGCAGCCTGCGGTATTCAACGCCCGCCAGCAGCATCTCCCCTCCCAGGTCCACGTAACGGCTTCGCAGGGGTGGGGTTGGCAAAGCAAAACGCCCTCCCAGCGGCCAGCGCCAGGGACCTAGTCGCTGGCTGATTACGTCGTCGGCCGTGCGTAGCTCCATTTGTAGAGACGTAGCCGTCAGAGGCAGGTCATAGGCCGTGGTGAGATAGACACCCAGGGGCGCTTGTGGCAGGGGACTCCTGGCCGCCACACTATCACCTGCATACAGAAGCACATCGTAGTCACCGTCGTCAGCGCCAAAGCGATGCCAATGGAGGTAGACCCGTCGGACGCCCTCCAGGCTGGTATCATAATCAACGCCAATCAGGGTCAAGCCGTTGGCAAACGGCTGGTGGAGCGGGTACAGGGTGACAGGTCGCAGGGTTGGTGACATCACCTCCACCTCGGCCAGGAGTGTGGTCTCGGCCCCTTCCTCGGTCGTCAGCCGCTGCCATCCTCCTTCGGGGAGAGTGATGTAAACGCCGGCGATGAGCTGGTAAGACCCCGGCGGAGTCGTGGGCAAGACCTGTATCTCGTAGCGATCAACGGCGACCTCTCCCGGCTTGAAGCCAGCCAAATCGTGGGCAACATCCATCTGCCCTAGCACCTGCCCCCCATCACCCACCAGGTGAACGAAAAAGGAGTAATTGCCATCCAGTTCGGCTGTGGGCTGCCAGTAAAGGTCCAAGTACAGAGGTTGGCCTGAGGGGACCCTGTCTTCCGGCAAACGATAGCCTAGCAGCCTGATCTTGCCCTCGAAAGTCGCGTCGAGCCTGGCGATGCCGCCCGGCTCCTCCCCCAGAGCGGGGGGAGTTGGCTCGCTTTGCACCAGGAAAGCCTCGCCCAGAGGGGTAAAACGATATGGCGTGGCGCCGAACTCCTGATAATAGTTGGTGACGATCAGAGGGCGTTCCCCCACGTTCTCCTCTACACGACGCAGCCAGGTAGCGGAGATCGGTTCGGCACCCTCCGGGTAAACGTACTTCACTTCCACATCGGGTCGCACGCCTTCGCTGTACTGCAGATACCAGAGGGGTGTGGCCCAGTGCCAGTTAGCCAGGACCAGCGCGTCAGAGGGGGCGTTGGACATCACGCTCTCCGCATACTGGCGCGTCGAGCGGTCCTCGCTCAGCCAGGCGAAGCTGGGATAACGATGAGCTAATTGGACAACACCGAGCAACATAACGAGGGATATCAGACAGGCATTGAGAGCTTTGAACCTGCTCCAGCGGCTCAGCACTGCCGCTCCGTAGCCAATGATGATGGCCAGAGGCACATAGGCAGGTATTAGATACTCCACTGTCTCCGGGGCGCGATAGGTAATGGCAATAACGGCTTGGACGGCTATGGTCCCACCGCAGAGGAGCAAAAGCCGCCGGTCTTTGGCCAGCATGATCAGGGTCCCCACAGCAGCAGCAACGAGCAATCCCAGGCCGAACTGGAAGTCCAGGATGTTGGTCAGCACGGCGAATCGCTCGAGCAGGAGGCCGGAGCTGGCAGAAGAAAAGAAGAAAAACATATCGCCCCGGAAGCCACGGGCCAGGACGTGGTTCAAGAACCCCGCCGGGGTAGCGATGTCGGGCGGACCGAAGGGAGTACCCAGGATTCCCCTGATGGGAAGGTAAAGGAGCACTCCTAGCGAGAGGAGGAAAGCGAGGAGAGGCTTCAGGAGAAGACGAAGCCTGGTAAACGATGAGGTTTCGAGTTTCGAGTTTCGAGTTTCGAGTTCGGTCACTAATAGAAAGGCGATGAAGGGGAGAATCGAGAAGACCAAGGAGCCGTGATGGGTGATCCCCAGCCCAAAAGCTAGAGCGAACAGAATGAGATAAACTTCCCTCCGCTTCCTAGCATTAGTAGATCCACTTTTGCTCGGCCTGGATCGCCAGATCCAGGCCAAAAGCGGGGATTTGGCAATCCCCTCAGAGCGATTTTGGATCCGCTGAGCATAACTAACGAGCGCGAACAGCATCAGGGCGGCGAAAAAGGCCGTCAGGCTGCGGGTGTTGGCAGTTGTGGCCTGCGCCCAAAAGGTGGTGGATGTGCCCAGAGCCAAAGCGCCCACCACGCCCCCCCAAGCCGAGTCGGTGACACGCCGCACTGTGCGGCTCACCAGAGCCAGGGTCAGGGCAGCGAAAAAGGCTGACATCAGGTTAACCCTGTAGGCTACGTCGCCGAGGGGAATCAAGGTGAAAAGCTTGCCCAACATGGTGTAAAGCGGATATCCAGGCGGGTGGGCAATGCCCAGAATATCGGCCACGAACTGGAACTCGCCGCTATTCGACGGCAGGACAGTGGGGGCTAGAGTGTGCACGTAGAGGGCAAGACCCAGGACAAATACGATGGCGTCCACAGGGACGGATCGTCTTTTCTTGACGTTAGCGACGACCAGGGCGATCACAGCCACGAAGGCCACAGACCAGGCGAGGGCAGGCTCAATGCGGGGATACAAGACGTAGGTGTATAGGATCGCCAAGGGAGCCAGCGTCAGCCCGTAGCGGTGTCCCAGAGCGGCCAGGCCAATCCCAACAACGCTGCACGCTATGATCAAAGCCAGCGAGGCCAGCCAGGGCCAGACCATCGTCGTCGCCTCAGCGATGATCCGGCTCAGATAGAGCCCCAGGCCGAGGCCCACTAGAACAAAGCCCCAACGCTTTACCTTTTGTGAAATCCAGGGATAGCTAGACATTCCCGCCGCCAACCACCTTCCGATAAACAGCCAACGTCTCCAGTGCCGTCTGCCTCCAACTGAACTTAGCCGCCTGGGCCAAAGCCCTTTGCCGCAGCTCGGCCCTGAGGGCGTCATCAACCAGGAGCACTTCCATAGCTTCAGCCAGGGCTTCCACGTCCGTGGGCTCGACCAATATGCCCCCTTCGCCCACTACCTCCGGCAATGACGAGCGATTGGAAGCTATGACGGGGGTGCCACAAGCCATCGCCTCCAGAGTCGGCAAACCGAACCCCTCGTAGAGTGAGGGGAATACGAAGGCTGTCGCCCCAGTTAGAAGAGCCGGCTTGTCCTCCTCGGGCACCCAGCCGGTGAAGATCACCCTCTCCTCTAGCCCCAATTCTTCGACCAGGCGGCGGGGGTCCGGGAATAGCGGACTGTCCCGTCCAGGCAACTGACCGGCAATGACCAGCCTGGCATGCCGCTGTTTATTGACCAACAGAGCAAAGGCCCTGAGCAAAGCGGAGAGGTTCTTGCGCTGGTCAAAGCCGCCCAGATAGAGAAGGTAACGCTCTGGCAGGGCATACTTTTGGCGGATCGCAGTCAGTTGGGACTCATCCTTCACAGGCTGGAGGGTCTCTCCTGCGGCCTCGTAGGTGACGTGAACCCGTTCGGGCGGGATGTGCAGGTGACGCACGATGTCCCTCGCGGAGGCCTGGGAAACGGTGATGATGGCCTCGGCCTTGCAGGCTGCGGCGGCCACCAATCGAGTATATAATCGCACCAGGAGTGAACCGCGATAGGCGGGCAAGATGAGAGGGATGAGATCGTGGACGGTGACCACTGTCGGCGCCGTTGGGAAGAGGGGCGAGGCGAAATAGGGAACGTGGGCCAGGTCCAGGTGGCGACAGGCGCGGGGGAAAGAGACCTGCTCGAACCAGAGCTTGCTCAAATTGCGAATTGTGAATTGCGAATTGTGAATTGTGAAAGTCCGGGGCGCTGGGCCTGGGCTGAACAGAAGGTAGTCGTTCGTTGGATTCACCTTCGCCAGCGCCTCCAGCAAGTTGCGCGTGTACTGCCCGCTGCCTGTCTCAGGGCGCTCCAGGAAGAGGGCGTTAATCCCTATGCGCATTTCTGAAGTACTCCACCGTCCTCCGCATCCCCTCGTCCAACCCGACCCGCGGCACCCAGCCCAGCTCGTGCTGGGCCTTGCTGGCATCCAAATAGACTTTGAAGACCTCGCCCAACTTTGCAGGGCCGTGGACAGCTTCTTTCTCATACCCTGTGATTTCCTTCAGTTTGGCGAAGGTCTCGTTTATGGAAGTACCGATCCCCCAGCCGATGTTGTAGATCTGGTCATCGCCCTTTTCCATAGCCCGAATGTTGGCCTCCGCGATGTCGCCAACGTAGACAAAGTCCCGCTCCTGTTCGCCGCTTCCGTTGATCACCGGCTCACCACCCTCGAGCATCTGGCCGGTGAAGATGGCCACCACGCCTGCCTCACCGTAGGGGTCCTGGCGCGGCCCGTAGACGTTGGGGTAGCGCAAGGTAGTGTAGCGCAAGCCGTAGTTGACGCCGTAGAGGTAGAGGTAATGCTCCACGAAGTGCTTGCTGGCCCCGTAGGGATCGAGCGGGTTAATGGGATGCGATTCGTCGGCGGGGAGGTACTCCGGTTCGCCGTAGACAGCCCCGCCGGTGGAGGCGTAGATGAATTTCCCGACGCCGTGCTTCCGGCTCAGCTCCAGCAGGTTGAGCGAGCCGATGACATTGACCTCGGCGTAGAGGACGGGCTTGGCCATGGATTCGCGCACGTTGGCCCGCGCCGCCTGGTGGTTGACGATCTCAGGTCGCTCGGCGGTGAAGACCTCTTCCAGGCGCTGGGCGTCGCGGATGTCGAGGTGATAGAACCGCGCTCGTGGGTTGAGGTGCTCGCGCTTTCCCGTGGAGAGGTCGTCCACCACGGCCACCTCGTGGCCCCTTTCGATCAGAGCATCCACCACGTGCGAGCCGATGAAGCCCGCGCCTCCCGTAACCAGAATTCTCATCGTCGCTCCCCTTTCGAGTTTTTATCCCTTGCAGGGTTTCGCGGCTATTATACCCCTTCTTGGCAGATTCTCCAAATCCGAGTGGGAAGAACAGCGGATTGGCAGAATTAGCGGATCGAATGACTTGGACTGAGGGGGCTTCTGCAACCAAAAAGAACCTCAATCTCTGCCAGGTGCAGGATGGGGCCCATGTTGGAGGTAGCCTCACTCGCTCCTTAATCCCCACTGGATGTCCTTGCGGATGGCATCCCTCTGATACTCCAACTCCTCCACAGTTTCCAGGCCCAATATCTTGACAGCTTCTGCCGTCGTTAGCTTCCCTTCGACGAACGCAGAGGTGGTTCTCTGTAAATACGCAAATCGTTCCCTCACCTGCGCCGGCGAGGCCGTACCCGTGGCGCCTATCTGCTGGATGGTGATGGAAGCGACGACGTTGCCCAGCAAGGCCGCTTCCTCAGGCTCGGCTCCGCTGCCCAGCGCTGACACGACGCCGGCCATCACGCCGTCACCCGCCCCGACGATATCTACCTCGCCCTCTACCGGCACGGCTGGAATGTATTGGCAACCCTTTTCGGTGAACAGAAGGATGCCCTGAGATCCGGCGGTGAGGAAGACGGGCTTCTGGTTGCGGCGGAAGAGCTCCGCGCCGCACTCCCTGGCCACGTCCAGGGTGAACTCGCCTTTCCAGTCCGGTCGCACGGCCAGGATCGCCTCCCGCCGGTTGGGCTTGATGATAACGTGGCGGAAGAGCCCGATGCGCTGGCGGGAGTCGGCGGCGAAGATTTTGTCGGGATAGGCCAAGGCAAGACGCCCGATCTCCTCCCGCACTCGGTCGGTGATCACGCCGTGGTTGCGCTGCTGCACCTGGTCGGCGACGACCACCGCGTCCAACTTGGGCACCAGCGCTCGCAGGCGGGCGATGACCTGCTCCTCCGCATCGGCCGGCAGCGGGGCGCGGTTCTTGATGTCGAGCCGCTGGATCTCGTGCTCCCGACTGTCGGGTTCCCGCACCATCGGCTTGGTGTAGGTCGGCGTGAAGAGGTCGGTCCGCTGGATGAGCGGCTCGATGTCCACTCCCCGCCCCGCCAGGCCCCGCTTCAACTCGTAGCCCTGGCCGTCGTCGCCGATGACGCCCAGCGCCGTGACCTTGACTCCCAGTGCCCGCAGGTTGGAAGTGACCGTCCCTGCCGCGCCAGGGCTGCACCGCGCCTCCACGACCTGATAGGCCTCCAATCCCGTCTCCAGCGAGACCTCGCTCAACTGACGGTCAATGATGAGATACTTGTCCAGAAAGAAGTCGCCCACCACCAGCACATGGAGGTGGGGAAATCGGTTCAGCAGTTCGTCGAGCCGTCTTTCGTCCATCATCTCTCGGTAACGAGGCGGTACAGATTGGGCAGCGTGGCCCGGTGGTCGCCCTGGATGTAGAAACTCTCGCCGCCGTCCTGGACGGTGCGCACCAGGAGTGTCTTGTAGGGCCGGAAGTAGTAGTGCGCATCGGACCTGGACGCTTCACGGTGATAGTCGGGGCCAAGTTCCACCAGGTCGAAGACGGCGGTGGTGAAGCGGTTGATCTGCCGCCCCTCCTGGTGGGCCGCGTTGCGGGCCATGGCCAGGGCCTTGAGGAAGACCTCCGGCCCCATCACCGCCGTGCCGAAGTTCAAGAGCACCCCGCCCTGAAGTTGGGAGACGCTGTGGGCCAGGATCAAAAAGTCGCGGTAGGAGGTCTCGCCCAGAGCCGCCCCATCGCAGTTGGGGTGCTCGTGGATGATGTCGTAGCCGATGCCCACGTGCACCGTCACCGGCACTCGCAGACGGTAACCTGCCGCCAGGATGCTCACGTCACGGTGCGGGAATCGCTCCTCCTCGATCATCCGCCCGACCGCCTCGCCCAGACCCAGGCCGTCACGCGCCCCCTGCCGGATGGCCTCATTGATGCGGCCCGTCTCCTCCCACAGCCCAAACTGCCCTTCCTGGATGTAGCGGGCCACGCTCTCGGTGGTCGCTCCAATGAGGGCCAGCTCGAAGTCGTGGATGGGGCCGGCGCCGTTCATGCCAACGTGGGTGACGATGCCTCGCTCCATCAGGTCAACGACGAAGCGTGACAGGCCGCGCTTGATGACATGCGCGCCCATCATTGTGATCACTTGAGCCCCGGCCTGATGCGCCTGCGCCACGCGCTCGGCCACTTTTCTCAGATCAGGATCATCGAAAGGTGGAACATCGTCGTCCAGGTTCAAGACCTCGGCCAGAGTCATGTCGTGCATTCGCTCCGACAGAGGTCTGAGCTTCAGCTTGCTGCGGTCGAAAAGGGGGTAGGGCATCGGTCAATCCTCCGCAAACAGACAGAGTGTGGCTAAAACTTGTCGTAGTGACGACTTTAGTCGTTCCAAGCGACTGAAGTCGCTACTACCTTCCACAGATTTTGGCCAGACCCAAACAGATAGGCCACCAACTGCTCGTGCTGGCGAAAGTCGGGGATGATGAGATCGGCGCCAGCCTGGATTAGTCGTTTCCGCTTCCATTCGTTGATCCCCTGGCGGTTGACCTCATCGGAAGCAATCCCCACGGCGATGCCGCCCACGGCCTTGGTGTCCTCGATCTCGACGTAGCCATCGCCAAAGGTCACGAATTCGGAGCCACTCAAACGGTGTTCGTCGAGGATGCGCTCGATGACCATCTTCTTGGAGTAATTCTGGTAATCGTCCAGCGCGCCGTAGACGCTGGCGAAGTACGGCAGTAGCCCCAGGGCCGCCGCCTCATCCAGCACGTAGACCTCATCGGTGCCCGAAGCAAGATAGCAGGATACGCCACGGGCACGCAAGGTCTCCAGCATCGGCATCGCCCCGGGCACCATCATCTCTCCTGGCTCGATTTCGCCGCTCTTCAGCCCGGCCACGCGCCCCTCAATGCGCTCCCACAACTGATCCAGGTACATCCATTTGTACTCCAGGGGATCCAGCGGCTCCCCCCCACGCTGCCGCACCTCCTCACAGAGCTGGATCATCTGATAGATGGTCTGCTTGCCCGTCAACTGGGCCACGAACTCGGTGACGAGAGCGCGCAATTCGGCTTCGCCTTTGTGTTTGGGCGTCTCCAGCAGTACTTCGACCATCATGGGGATCATCACCCCCTGCCAGCCCTCGCGGATGAGCGACACCGTGCCATCGAAATCGAACAGGGCGTGGCGAATGTGGCCGCGCGGGACGTGGGGGTTGATGATCTCGATGTGGGTGTTCTCTAAAAATGTCATCAATACTCGTAGCAACTGCCGCCGATGAACTCCCGCAGCAGCGAGTCGGGCGGTATGGCCGAATCGTCCTCGACCGGGGTGACGGACTTCAGAAGATGATGCACGCGCTCGGCACGTATGAAGGCGTCCTCGCGCAGCGGATCGTCCCTGTACTGCTCCACCCACTTCTCAAAATGGCCGAACAGCCTGGCCCGCATGATGGGGAGCTCGTACGGCAGGCCGCTGTTGACGATGTAGTCGGTCGTGTTGACGTAGGGGATGATGTGGCGCATCTCGCTGCTGCGAACATAGTGCCAGTGCTCCAGCGTCTGCTGTGGTTTGTAGGCGCGGTGAGTAGCATCGCGGACCATGCGGCGCATCAACCGCAGATCGGTCCAGCGAACGAACTTCCCAGCAGGGCCTTTCATCTGCAGCAACGGTTCGATGTACAGCTTGAACTTTCGTTCATCACCAACGCTCCGCGTCATGTCGGCGAACAGGCCGTGCAGGCTGTCAATGAGAATAATGTCGTTAGGCCCGACCCGCATCGGGGTCTGAGAGTCGTGTCGCTTGCCGGTCTTGAAGTCGTAGAAAGGAATCCACACCTCCTCCCCGGCGATCAGGCGTGACAGGTGCTCGTTGATGAGTTCCAGGTCGAGGGCCTGGGGCGTCTCAAAGTCGTAATCGCCGAACTCGTCCTTGGGATGCAGCTCCAGATCGAAGAAGTAGTTGTCCACCGTGAGCGGGACCAGACTGAGGCCCATCTTGGCCAGCAGGTGGCTAAGTTTAATGGTGGTGGTAGTCTTGCCGGAGGAGGAGGGGCCGGCGATGATGACGACTTTCACGCTGTCCCGTCGCTCTCCGATCATCTCCGACGCAGTGGTGATGTCCTCGTTGTAGGCGCGGTCGGTTTCCCGCACGATCTCAGGGAACTCGCCCTGCGCGATGCGCGCGTTAAGGCGCTCGACTGTGTGGAGGTTGTGATCAACGGCCCAGTTCAGCACCTCCCAGAGCTCGTGCCAGGGGATGTTCTCGGAGGGGTGGGCCGAGCGTGCGGCCCGCTCCTTCCGCTGGCGGGCCCGTTCGTCGCGGTAGAGGATGTAGGCCTTGGCCGTCCTGGCGTGACCATTCTCAATCAGCACCTTCTCGACGGTGTCCTGGATCTCCTCGACGGTGGGAACGTGGTCCGGCGGCGTGGTCTCCTCCAGCGTAGCCACCACCTGGTCGGCCAGCCGCTCCGCGATAGACCGGTCGCGCCCCCCCACCGCCACCGCCGCCCGATAGATGGCGTTGGTGATGCGCTCTTTCCTGAAAGGAACCACCGCACCCGTTCGCTTGACTACTTGCTTGATCTCGGCCATGTCGTACACCTCTGCATGCCAGACCTGACAGGTTTCGTCAATCTTCCACAGACTGCGTGCTCAGTTCCTCGCCGGGGCGCAGCTCTTTCTCGTAGGCAGCGATCTGACGCTGCACATGCATGCCGGCTTTTTCGTACAGGCGGGTAGCGCCGGTGAGGCTCTGCGCGTCCACGTCCAGGCTCACCTTCCGCTTGCCACGCCGGTAAAGCTCGCCGAAGCTGTGGTGCAACAGCGCCAGAGCCACTCTCCGTCTCCGCCAGGGCCGCCGCACGCCCAAGGTTTCAACGTAGCTCATTTCCGGGTCTTCAGCCATCTTGGGAAGACACAGCGACATGCCCGCGATCTCGTCACCGTCCAGCGCCAAAAACCACAACGACGGATCGTGGTCGGGGTCGTTGTCTATCCAGTGCACCCACTCTTTATATACTTTTTCAAGGGGATGCTCTACGTCACCCCAGTGGTCCCTGAATATCTCGCGATCGGCGATGACCAGAGCCCGCATCTGCTTTTCGCGGTTGAAGGGGCATATCGTAAGTTCTACGGGAAGCACCGGCTCCGGAGGTGGGGCGTCCATCTCAATGACCATGCGGAATTCGTAGCGCACCACCTGGTAGCCTTGCTGACGGAGTAGTTCCTGGGCCGCTGCGTCGGCGCTGAGCCTTGATTGCAGCAGTACTACACGGGTACCCTCCGGGGTTTTGGGAATGGACTGCCGGGCGCGTTCCTCGACCCATTGGGCCAGGTACGTGCCGACGCCCTGGCCTTTATATTCGGGGTGGACGTTCCCCCAGCCAAACATCCGCACGTGTGGCTCCCAGTCCCATACCCCGGCGTAGCCCACGAGCTTGTCGTCGGATGTGAGCACGATCCGCAGGTCGGTCTCCACGTTGAAGTTGGGTGACTGCCAATCGTTGCGGAATTGGTGTACCTCCCACTTCGGTCTGCCGATCAACTCAATGGAGCAGGCATTGACGAGTTCGACGGCCGCTTCCACGTCGTCCATGATCGCCGGGCGGCTCGTGAATTGCTCAGGCAAGGATTTAGCCACCACTGTTCTCCCTTTGTGCTACCAACGCGCCCTTTTCTTCAACTGAGAGAAAGGCAATGGTCAGGGCGTTGCGTTGGGCCTGGCATGTGTGCTCGGCTGTCAGACCCGCCGCCGGCGCGGCTACCTCGTATTCGTGGCGCAGGTCAATGCCGCTCACGCCCGGATCATCGGTGTTGATCGTCGCCAACAGCCCCCGCTCCAGAAAGGTTCGCAGCGGGTGACTGGCGTAGTCGGGCACGGTGCTGGTCTGCACGTTGCTGGTCAGGCTCGACTCGATGCCGATCTGGTGCTCCGCCATGTAGTCCAGCAACGTTGGGTCCTCGACAGCCCGAACAGCGTGGCCGATGCGCGTAGCCCTCAGATCGAGAATGGCCTGCCAGACACTTTCCGGCCCCGCGACTTCCCCCGCGTGGATCGTCACCTGCCAGCCCGCATCTCGTGCTCGCCGCAGGTGCTCCACGAACAGGTCTCCCGACTGGTTCGCCTCGTCTCCTGCCAGGTCCAGAGCCACCAGCCGCTCCCTCTGCTGCAGCAGGGCTTTCAATTCCTTCCAGGCGATCTCCGGCCCGTACGTGCGGCTGATAATCCCGATCAGGTTCACTTTGACCCCGTAGTCGCGTGCGCCCGCCCCCCCGCCATCGGCGACGGCTTCCCCCACCCCCGCCGGATCCAGGCCGTGGGACTCCGCCATGAACCACGGGCTGAAGCGTAGCTCGACGTAATCAAGGCCCTCTCGCTGGGCGTCCTCGACGTTTTCGTATGCCACTCGGCGGCAGGCGTCGTAGTCCACCAGTGCCGCCATCATCCATTTGAATTTGGCGATAAAGGCCATGACGCCGGGTTGGGGATTCGTCACCTGGACGTGCGGGCGCAACCCTTCGAGATCCCAGGCGGGGAGTGGCAGGTTGTGCCGACGCCCCAGATCCAGGATCGTTTCCAGGCGCACGTTGCCGTCCAAATGACGGTGCAGGTCAATCAGCGGAAAGGTAGGATCAATCATGGTTGTTCCATCCTTTGGAAAGATCAAGTGCTGATCCGGTGTATCTTCTCAAAAAGTCGGGGGGGGGCAAATCCAGCGCCGGCCGAGTAGGAGCGTAGCGACGTATCGAGGCCAAGCGGGTTGTCGGTAGACCCGCTCGCATCCTGGGTTTCGATACGACCTGAAGGTCTACTCAACCGGCGGATGCTCGCTATGCCCACATGCACTCCTTTCCCCCCAAAATA
>JAUWOY010000027.1 GCA_030611885.1 Chloroflexota bacterium
CACCCCAGACGCTGATTTCTTCAAGGGCATACTTGAGCATCAATTGGCTGATGCTATTGACGAAACAACCAACCACCATAAGTTGCAAGGCGGTGTTCAAACGAAGCCGCGTCTTGGCCTGTTCGTCCTCGTTGCGCTCCAATGAGATCAGCACCGCGCCTGCGACGACGACCCCCACGCCGATGTAGGTCAGTGTGTCGAACCGTTCGCCCAGAAAGAGAAATCCCCATAAGGCGCTAAAGACCGGTGAAGTCTGGGCCAGGGCCACTACGACCGAAGCATCGTTGTAACCCAGGGCTGCAAAGTAGAGCACAATATAGGCCAGGTACACAGCGCCGCTGAAAAAGGCGAGCAATGTGGCTCCCAAAGGCGCGGTGTGAACGTCTACTGTGAGCAGCATGACAACCGCCGAGATCATGCCGTATGCGCTCATGAAGAAGGAGTAGATTATCGGGTCGGGGATTTGTTTCTCGACAACGAACTTGTCAACGACGCTAACGCCTCCGTTGAGCGCGGCAGCGATAAGCGCTAAGGTCAGCCAACCCACAAGTAACCTCGTTTCACAGTTTGTTCCTATGCACATCCCTCAATGCAAAACAAAAAGCACAGCCTGTCCTGGCGAGATCGCTTTGCTGCGTCCTCACAGGAGCCACGTCTGTGCTTGCGTACATACCAAGATTCTCTTCCTCCCTGTGAACCAGTATAAGGCTTTCAAGTCTTCAACTTATGCCACTTACAATGCCCTCTTTCGCAATAGGCTTAATGGCAGCATCCATTTGCCGAGATGTTGTTCACCGAATCTGATAGCACGGGCAGGTTAGAGTTATCTCCCAGATCGATCCCATGAGATCCGTTCTCGACTGAGGGGCATGGACATGCATCGGGGCCCGCCCCGTGCCCGGGATAGCTCGCGTCCCGTGATTTCGATAGCATATTTCCGCCGGTCACGCCGGTAAGAATTATCTCTTGGAATAGAAGCCTCCATCGTCTCTAGGATGGCTTCTCCTAATTCAGTCAATTTCAATTCTTCATTTTCTACTTTTACTACGTCATGGGCGTGGCAGACTTGGTACCCCGCCTTTTCCAATTCCTGGAAGGTGCGATAATTCCGCTCATAGCCGATTACTACTCCAGGAGCAACGGCCAGAACATTTGCCCCATCACACAATTGTTCTCGATCTTGATAAAGGGGGTTATCCCCTCCGACAAAAATGGACTTCAGCCTGTAGTTCGGGGCACCTTCGTAATGCCTTATCGCTTCTTCAAGTTCTTTGACCAGCGAGTTGACTTCGTACGTCTTGATGCTTTTCAGTTCCTGGGTCTCTGGGTCTCGATCCGCTGTGAGACGAACAACCCGTACTTGCTCAATCCCTTCGGGCACAATCATAGGTTGATAGACGAGACATTCGTCCTCGCTGAGCATCGTAAAGATCGTGTCCAAGTGCATGGTTGAGCGTTGGGCGGGCATTAAGACGACAAAAATCTCTTCGATGCGAGGATCATCATCTTTTTGTTTTTCAAAGAGTTGGGTTGCTAGTTCTTCAAGCATCTCCCGCGTAGTCCGCTCGCTGCATCCGATGGCGAGAATGTGGTCATGGATGACAAGGATATCCCCTCCTTCAATGCGCTGAAGCTTGCCCCGCTCTTTGACCTTTTCCAGTTTTTTCCCTGCTTCCCCCTTTCCTCCTTTTATCTCGTTGGCTTTTTCAGGCCCCTTCTCAGCTGCTTCCTTTGCCTTTTGTATTTCGCTAAAAAAATCAAACCAGAGATCTTGCCTCTCGATGTTGTCCTGTTTCACCAGGGCCTGCAAAGCATAATGAAGCAGCAGCCCTTCCCGAAGCCGGGCCGGTTTCTGCATGTAACACACGATAGCATTGTCGCCCACCACAGCAGCTGGATCGCGCATAAAGAGTATATTAGGAATCGGTGTCAGCAAGAAGGGATCAGCATCGTCCAAAAAGAGGGCCGGATGCGATGAATCCGCGGGCACACCCTCAATGAGTGCCCGAGTCAATTCCTCTGCGCCCTGTTCCCAGCACTCCTTCAGACGGGCCTTCAAAGTCTCCCCATAACTTGGCAACCATTTCCCGCCCCGCTCCTTGACCGCTTCTCTTTGCAGGTCAACAACTTTATCAAGGACATCGTCCAAACGTTCAATATCTCTTAGAGCCCTGAGGACCAGATCCTCGATTTCATAAACTTTTATACCCAACGCTGTCAATAGTTTCCAGAAGTCCCTGTGCTCTTTCTGGGCAGTTTTCAGATCCAAAATATCGTCATAGAGCAGGGCAGTCTTGTTCGTTGGTGTCAGGTAGGCGAGTTCCTGTCCTGGCCTGTGGAGCACGACCTGACGCAAACACCCGGTTTCTGAGTGAACATCCAATCTGATCTCTTTGGGATCTGTCGCATTTGGTTCCGCCGGCCTCGGTTGTTCTGTTTCGGTTTCTTGTTGTGAGCTTTTGACGTGAACAGAAGAAAGTCTATCCTCCATATCACTTCGTCTTAGCGGTACGTCATCTCGTCTTATCGGCAAGACCAGACTGCGTGGGCCACCGTGCGCCCGCGACAGCTCCGAATCATCCAGGGTGATAACAATACGGGAATCAGACTCTACGCATTCCTCGACTGCAGTCTGCTCTGCGTCAAGGAAAGTCTCGGCTCTGATAATCTTGTATCCCCACTTGTCCTCTAGATATCTTAGGGTTTCTTGATTACGCTCAGAGGCAATTAACTTACCAGGCGCCAGAGCCAGCATATTAAGCGCCTGATTGTGCCACTCCCGCTCCTGCAAAATCCGTTTTTCAACAGTCACCTCTTCGTCGTGAGGTAGACCTACTCCAGCGCAGTAGCCAACATTCTGACAGTCATACTTCAGGCCTACCGATTCCATAGCTTCTTTCATGCTGTCATAGGCTTTGACACAGATTTGGCCCTTGTCCAGCCACATCTTGAGCATGGTTAGCTGGGCACCGTACTCTTCCATGATGGACGGGTAGATCATGTACTGATCTTTGCCCGCAATTGAGAAAAAAGTGTCAAGATGGTTTTTTTTGTCATCGGCGATAATCGCCACGAGAACAGTCCGGATTTTGCTCCGGCGTTCGAACAATTCCTTGACCAGCGTATCAATCGCTGCAGCACTGGCTCGGTGACCGCAGCCGATCAGGAGCGTATCTGAGGACAGGACAAAAATGTTACCGCCTTCCAGCGTGTAGTGCGGTCCCTGGGTGAAGCGAACGTAATTGGCCTCCAAGGTAACGTTGCTATCACCGCTGGCGATCTGGGTATTCATGCCTACATACTCTTTTCCGCCGATTGAGAGCCCGCCAGAGCTGGAGAGCTTGAAATTAGTTCCCTCCAGAGAAACGTGCTCAAACCCTATATGCCCGCGCACCATCTCTCGCTTTGTGAGGCGACTTTCGAAATCGCCCAACCAGCGCCAGGGGGCAATGCCTTCACGACAAAAACGAGAGTGGTGACTAAAAATGAGGTCAAAGAGCAAGATTTCGCGGGATCGTACAGCGTGGGCCATACTGCTCATAATGACTCCATCACCAACAACCGTCGCGCAATCGCGGACGAACATCAGGTTAGGAAGCGGTGGAAAAACGTAAATGTCCTGGCGTAGAAAGCGGGTCAACGACTCTCCCCTGGGTTCACCGCCGATCAGAACGTCAGCCAGCCCTTCTGGAGAATAATCACTCAATTGCTTGCAATAGTCAGGTGAATATCCTTCCAACCGACTAACAAGTTCAACAAATTTCCTGCGCCCTTCATAGCCAATCAGATGCAATGTTTCAGCTAGTAAATCCTGGAAATAATAGACCACGATGCCGGCCTTTTTCAAGATTTGGACCAGGCAGTCGTGGTCTTTGGCCACTTCTTTCAGGTAAAGGATATCATCAAAAAGCATACGCCCAAAGTTCCGGGGCGTGACCATCTCGATCTCCCGGCCGGGCGTATGCACAATGACCTCTCGCAAACGACCAATCTCCGACGTTACAGAAAGGGGGACGCCATACTTCATTGTGAGCCCTCCCAAGTGATTTTATTCAATGATCTCGGTGATAACCCCTGCACCGACTGTACGCCTCCCATCGCGGAAGGCAAACCGCAATCCCCGCCCCAGCGCAACTGGGCGGTGAAGTTCGATTTCCATTTCTACATTGTCGCCTGGCATCGCCATTGCTTGATCTTCTTGTAACTTGATCTGACCGGTAACATCCATGGTTCTAATATATAGCTGTGGGCGATATCCGGTAAAGAAAGGTTTATGACGCCCACCTTCCTCCTTGGTCAAGACATAGACTTCGGCCTTGCAACGAGAATGGGCCTTAATCGATCCCGGTTCAGCCAACACATGCCCACGTTGGACTTCACCCAGTTCCACACCACGCAACAAGCACCCCACGTCGTCGCCGGCCTGGGCCTGCTTCATGTACTTGCCAAACATCTCGATACTAGTTACAACCACGGTTCTTGAGCGGTCACTCAATCCTACAATCTCCACCGAATCTCCGACCGAAATGACACCTCGCTCGATTTTGCCGGCCACTACGACCCCCCGTCCCTTGATGCTATACTCTTCGTCGACGGGCATCAGGAAAGGTTTATCAATATCTCGTTGAGGCAAGGGAATATAGCTGTCTACGGTTTTCATAAGTTCGATAATCGGCCGGCAATATGGACAATCATCCTTTCCACAGCCACAATCACGGGCTAGTAGTGCGCTGCCCCGAATCATCGGAACGTCGTCACCCGGATATCCGTACTGACTCAAGAGTTCGGAGAGTTCCAACTCCACCAACTCGAGAAGCTCTTCATCGTCTACCAGTTCTACTTTGTTCAAGAACACAACGATCGCAGGAACGTCAATTTGACGAGCCAAGATGATGTGCTCACGTGTCTGAAGCATCGGACCATGCGTGGCGTCCACGACCAAGATAGCGCCGTCCATCTGGGCAGCACCAGTGATCATGTTCTTAATATAGTCCACGTGACCTGGACAATCAATGTGAGAATAGTGCCGGGTTTCTGTTTCGTATTCAATATGGGATGCAGGCACAGTGACAATCCTTAATGCGTCTCGGACGACACCGCCTTTGGCAATATCCGCGTACGCTTTTTCTTCGGTCAAGCCACGCGCGGCTAGAACCCGTGTGATGGCCGCCGTAAGCATGGTTTTCCCATGGGCAACATGGCCGATTGTCCCGATGTTTACGTGTGGTTTAGTTCGTTCGTATACTTGTTTCGACATAACTCTCCCTTCACATTGTGGTTAGTGCGCCTGGAGGGACTCGAACCCCCAACCCACGGTTTCGAAGACCGGCGCTCTGTCCAATTGAGCTACAGGCGCACATTAGCTGAAGATCACATAAGTGGCCTGGGGTTTACATCACTTCTGGTGCTTCGATCCCGAGGAGTGCGAGTCCGTTTGCTAAGGTCTGCCTGGCAGCTCGAACCAGTTGCAGGCGGGCGGCCCGCACTCCATCTGGGACATCTCCTCGAAGTACATCACAATTCTGGTAGAAATCGGTGAAAAGGCTGGCCAATTCAAATACGTATGTAGATACCAAGTGTGGTTTGTAACGAGTTGCGGCCCGCAACACTACGTTGGGAAAGTCCGCAATTTTCTCGATCAAGTTGATCTCCGCTAGTAACTCTGCCTTGGGCCGAGATGTGATCGGTACACCTAGATGGCTGTAGTCTGGTTCCAGCCCTGAAATGGCTCCGGCCTTTTCCAAAACACGGCAAGCTCGGGCATGTGCATACTGAATATATGGTGCGGAACGGCCTTCAAAACTTAGAGCCTCTTCTAGATCAAACATGATGACTTTATTATCATCAACACTTATCATCGAGTACTTCATGGCCCCCAAAGCGACTGCCCGCGCAATCCCCCGTTTCTGTGCATCTTCCAAATCAGGGTTTTTGGCTTCAACTATAGCCAATGCGCGAGACACCGCCATTTCTACAAAATCCTCAAAAGGTACCACATTCCCTGCCCGAGAAGACATCGTTCCGGTAGGATCTGTCACAATCTCGTATGCCAAATGATAACAGTTCTTGGCTTGCTCAAAGCCCCACAGTTCCAGAACCTTGAAAACCTGCTTGAAATAGAATGCTTGTCTAACATCCACAACATAAATGGAGCGATCGACCTCATAGTCTTCAAATTTGCGCTTTGCCAGGGCCAAGTCCTTCGTTGAGTATAGAGAGGTTCCGTCGCTGCGCAAAATCAGAAGCGTGCGGTATTCGCCATCTGTCACCTCTCCGTGTTTGTCTCTCTTTTCGAGACCCAACAATTTATCAATGTGAACTAACACAGGTCCATCTGGTCGTAGGTCCTCGGCAATGCCTGTTTCCATCATGTCGTCAACGATTTCTTTGCCTTCTTCCTCGACCTCGCTCTCGTAGAACCAAACTTCGAACTCCGCTCCAAGAAAGTCATAGATTTCCCGGAACTCTTCCATGCTCCATTCTTTGGTCTTCTCCCAAAGCGCCACCAGCTCCGGATCCTTGGCATCCCAGCGCAGGAAAAGTTCTTTGATTTCTGCGTCCCACTGATCTATGTCGGGCCACCATTCCATTCGGTTATCAAGCGTTTCACAGAGTTCGAGTAACTCAGATAACGTCTGCCTTTGTTCAGTATCCCAAGCGTGACCATCCCCAGAAGAGCCAGAAGAAGAGATTCCCTCTTGAATCCAGTTGCTAACTTCTGGCCACAATGTTGGCACATGTTCTCCAACCGCGCCTGCCACGGCGTCTTGAACCCCAATATGCTGCATAACATACAAAGATGCTTCGAGCGATCTTCCAGGCAACAGGTTTTCCAAGAGTTGACAGTACAAATCAGCCCCAGCCCCCCCGACAGTAATGGTAAAGCTAAGGTTGTCCCCTCTGTCCACAACCGCGCCGGATTTCTTTTTCTGGGCCATACTTTCCATACTACTCACAACCAGAGCACTGGATCCCTCTTCCTGGGCCAAGTTTTCAAGCCCTGATTTGATCTCCTCTACAACTCCTTGCCAGCCAGGGTCTAACTTGTATAGTAGCTGCTCTTTGACAGGACTCTCAAGGTGCTTGTCGACCCAGTTATGCAGTCTCTCTAGGAAAGAGGGAAGTCGAATCAGATCGTGGATCAAGCCTACCACATGATCCCGAAGCTCAACGCGCTGGTCAGCCTCGGCATAGACCTGGCCCAACCATTTGCCCCATCCCTCCACCGGCTCCTGCCCTTCATGAAATCTGGTGTAACACCACAAGCACTTGATAACGTGCATCCCAATGTCGCCAAGGTAATTCGCCGTAATAGTATCGAACCCTGCAAAATCCAGGATCAAAGCCAGAGAGTGGCCCAAACAGACATTGCGGAGGTGGCCCACATGAAAGGCTTTGTGCGTGTTGGGCTGAGAATACTCTACCATAATGCGTTCGGGCTTTGCGGCACCGCGTCCATAGTTTCGTCCCTCAGCCAGTACACTCTTAGCCAACTGTGAGGCTAGCGCTGGCACATCGAAATAGAAGTTGACATACCCTCCTTGGGCTCCAACACGCCCTGCTATTTCTACAGATTGCAACGCTTTGGCAATCTCTTCCGCAATTTCCGGAGCTCGTTCACGCGCAATACGAGATTTTGTCCTTTTGTCTAGATCCAGTCCCTCAAGTTCTTGAGCCGCCAACCTATAAGCAATAGATGTGGCCAAACCCCAGGCACCGAGAAAGGGAATATTTCGCCATTCGGGAGAGATCGGCTCATATCCAAGAGATTTAACAACGCGATCGAGCTGTTCAGTTAAGTAGTTTTTCTGAGTGGTTAACATGATTGACCTCTTTGAGTCAAGAACTGGTTTGCAGCTTCCGAGCTTTCGGGGCCATCCAGTTTCCTGGAAACGCCGGTTGAGTAGGCTCGGAGCACAGCGAAAAGCCGTATCCAAGTTACGCGGAACCCCATCCAGACTTGCCTGCTTAATTAGATGCGCCTACAACTACTCAGTCAGCGCTGGCTCGCCTCCAGGCTGAGAACTGAATGTCCCTGCTAATCTTTTAGTGCGCCCGACAGGATTCGAACCTGCGACCTCAGCGTCCGCAGCGCTGCGCTCTGATCCCCTGAGCTACGGGCGCGCAATGACAAAGATAACTGATCCACTAATGGTGCGCCTGACAGGAATCGAACCTGCAACCTAGGGTTTAGGAGACCCTTGCTCTGTCCATTGAGCTACAGGCGCACGATTGGTACAGAGCATCTGGGTAGATTCATTGTGTTGTGAGTGCGCCTGGCGGGACTCGAACCCGCAGCCTACGATTTAGAAGACCGGTGCTCTGTCCATTGAGCTACAGGCGCATCTACGATGTTGAAACTAATACCCCCAGGGCGACTCGAACGCCCGCACATGGCTTCGGAGGCCACTGCTCTATCCACTGAGCTATGGGGGCTTTAGCAGTATTTTGCCATAAAACGGCTTCCCTGTCAACCGCTCTCCCATTGTGGACCTACGACAACGCCTTGGCGAGATTATAGCATAAACGGGATGCAAAGTCAAGGAGCGGGCGAACTGTACATTTTACTTCACTGACCCACCCTGGCCACCAACCTCTCCCACTCCCGATCCACGTTCTCCTGGATAAACTCGATGTCCTCCTCGGTGAGGTGGCTGAAGCGGCCCTGAAGCTGGAGGTACTCCCGCACGGGCACATCCCGCTTGGGCCAGACGTTGATGGTCCACTTCTCCCCATTCTCCACCTCGTAGAGGGGGAAGACCTTGCTCTGCACAGCCAAACGCGAGATGCGGATGGAGTAGGCGGGCTCCATCTTCCAGCCGGGCGGACAGCCTGGTATATTCACGCAGCCAACTTGCGCCCCATGTTACGCCCCATTGATAGCAATTGCGCCCCATTAAGGTGCTCTATAGCGTGTCCCCCGGCCTGTTCCCTCGATCTTGACCCAGCCCGTCTTGACCAAAGCCTGCAAATCTCTGAACGCAGTGTTTTTGGACACATTGAACAACCGCCGATAGTCTGCGTTGCCCAACTCTTGGCCTTCATTGACCATCAACCGCAAGGCCTCGATCTGCCGCTCATTCAGCCCCAGGGCGCGCAGATCGGTCACGCCTTCTTCCGGGATCAAATCCAGGATGCGGTCGCCGGGGCCGTAAAACGTAACAGCGAAGAAGTCGTCCAAATCCTCCAATTGTGGCTCCGCCAGCCCATGCTCGCGCATCAGACGGCGCATTCGTGCGATACCGGTGCCCCATTTCTCAATGTAAAAGATGTCGTACAGGTAGTTGGCGATGAGGGGATTGCGCAGGACGTGCTTGCGTTCGATGTTGGCCAATGTCACGCCCGGCGGCAGCCCGCCGGGGCTGTTGATCT
The DNA here is from genome assembly GCA_030611885.1 of Chloroflexota bacterium. Classification (GTDB taxonomy): domain Bacteria; phylum Chloroflexota; class Anaerolineae; order VGOG01; family VGOG01; genus JAUWOY01. The sequence goes on from JAUWOY010000027.1 coordinate 9,373, forward strand.
CAATGCGATCGGCAAAGACCATAATGCGCACACTGGCCCCTTCGATGCGATAGTCACGGTGACAGACGGCGTTGCAGACCGCCTCGCGGACGGCTTCGTAGGGATACTCGGTCACCTCGCGGCGGCGAAAGCCAACCACTCTGGCAGCCAGGCGGGTGTTGCGGCGGATGAACTGTTCGGCCGCGTCAATCAATTCCGGCAACGTGCCACTCAAGTCGGCCCGGTCAATGAAATGGGTCGTGGACGTGCCCTGAAAGCGGGCCACCCGCACCTGGCTGTGGGAAATCCACCCCTGTGGGTCTCGCCCAAAGAAGAGGATCCCAGCGCGGGTGGGAATGAGCCGGCCCGCCCGTTCAACCACCGCGCCGAGTCCGGTCAGCAGGTCTGGCAATGGGCCGCCCGGGGCGGAGATGCCACGCTTTTTGGCCCGTTGCGCCAGGTACCAGCGGATGCGCTCCTCGTCCAGGTCGGTGTAGCGCGCTCCGACGACTGGCTGGCGGCCAAATGCAGCATGGCTGCGTGTAAGCAATAACCGCTCATACTCGTCCCGCTTGAGTTGCACGTCGGCCGCGCCAACCCGTTTATACGCACGTCCCCTGGCTAGATGAGGGCGATTGTCGCTGGGGGCAACGCGAACGACGATGACCATACGTCCTTCCACTGGGACGTACTCTACCGACGGATACACGACCGGGTCGGTTGTGCCGGTGATGCGGCTCACGATGCGCTCTTTGGTGGTCTGACTTACCTCAACACCGATGATCTCGCCCGAATTGCGCACGCCAAAAAGGAGCACTCCACCGTCGGTATTGGCAAAGGCAACCGCAGTGCGCGTGGCGGTATCCAATTCGGCCAGCGAACGCTTGAACTCTAATTGCTGTCCTTCGCCCTGGCTGACGAGTCGTAAAACGTCATTTGCATTCATGAGTTTCCCCGCTTAACCTACGCCTCACTCTCCTCCTGCTTACTCTTCCTCGGTTTGATCTGCACCATCGTCGCCCGCGCCACATCATCGTCCCCAATTGTAGCATAAGTGGGTGCAAAGTCAAAGAAGCGGACGCACTGTACCTTCCACTTCACTGACCCGCCCTCGCCACCAACCTCTCCCACTCCCGATCCACGTTCGCTTGGATGAACTCGATGTCCTCTTCGGTGAGGTGACTGAAGCGGCCCTGAAGCTTGAGGTACTCCCGCACCGGCACCTCCCGCTTGGGCCAGACGTTGATCGTATACTCCTCCCCGTTCTCCACCTCGTAGAGGGGGAAGACCTTGCTCTGCACGGCCAAACGCGAGATGCGGATGGAGTAGGCAGGCTCCATCTTCCAGCCAGGCGGACAGGGGGAGAGCATGTGGATGAACTTGGCCCCGCGGATCTCTTTGGCTTTCTGGAACTTGCGCACCAGGTCCTCTGGATAGGCGACGGTGGCGGTGGCAGCGTAGGGGATGCGATGGGCGGCCATGATGGCCACGATGTCTTTCTTAGGCCTATCCTTGGGATGCCGCACGGGGGTGGTGGTCGTCCAGGCCCCCCAGGGCGTGGCGGAGGAGCGCTGGATGCCGGTGTTCATGTAGGCCTCGTTATCGTAGCAGGCGTAGATGAAGTCCTCGTTCCGCTCCACGGCGGCGGAGAGGGCCTGGAGGCCGATGTCGAAGGTGCCGCCGTCGCCAGCCCAGGTCAGCACTGTGGTCTCCGTATCCCCCTGTATCTCCAGGGCGGCCTTGATCCCCGCTGCCGCGGAGCCCCCCGTCTCGAAGGCGGTGTGCATCAAGGGGATCTTCACCGAAGAGTAGGGGAAGGCCCCGGCGATGATGGACCAGCAGCAAGCAGGGATAACGAGGATCGTCTCCTCGCCCAGGGCTTTCAAGGCCAGGCGCATGGAGAGCGACCCCCCACAGCCTGGACAGGCCAGATGGCCAGAAAGCAGTAGTTCCTCATCGGGTATAGCGTAACTCATGATTAACCTCCATAATCAAATCCCAATGACCAATGACCAAATCCCAATAAATCATTGGTCATTGGTCATTGGTCATTTGTCATTTCTTAACCTCTCTCCAGATAATCTCCGTCTCAGGCACATCGTGCCCAAAGGTGTACTCGGCGATGCCTCGGATTGACGCGGGGGTGACGTCCCTGCCGCCCAGGCCGATGATGAAGCCAAAAATGGGCGGCCGATGTGCCCCGTTGTAGAGGGCCGATTTGATCTCCTCGGCGAAGATGCCGCCGTGGCCAAAGGAGATGTTGCGATCTATGACCGCCACTTTGCGAGCCCCTGCCAGCGCCTCTCGAACGTCCTCGGCGGGGAAGGGGCGGAACATGCGCATTTTGAGCAGCCCTATTTTGTGGCCCTCCTCTCGCAGCTCGTCCACCACCACCCTGGCCGTGCTGGTGATGGTGGCCGAGGTCACCAGAACTACCTCGGCGTCTTCCATAAAATACTTCTCCACCAGGCCATAGCTGCGCCCGAAGACCTCCTTGAACTCCTCATCAACCTGGCGAGCCACCTCCACCGCCTCCTCCATGGCCCGCTGGATCTTGTAGCGCAGCTCCATGTAATGGGCAGGCGTTACCAGAGCACCGAAGGCGTGGGGATCGCTCGTGTCGAGCTTGTATTGAGCATTATAGGGAGGCAGATAGCTATCCACCAACTCCTGGTCTGGGATGTCCACCGGCTCCTGGGTATGGGAGAGGACGAAGGCGTCCAGCACCAGCATGGTGGGCAGAAGTACCCGCTCGGCGATTTTGACAGCCTGGATGACGCTGTCTAGCACTTCCTGATTGCTCTCGCAGTAGAACTGCAGCCACCCTGTGTCCCGCTGAGCCAGACTGTCGGTCTGCTCGGTCCAGATTGACCAGCCCGGCCCCATGGCCCGGTTCACGTTGGCCATGACGATGGGGAGTCTGGCTCCAGCCGCCCAGTGGAGCATCTCATGCATCAGGGCCAAGCCGTGGCCCGACGTGGCGGTGAAAGCCCGCGCCCCAGCCGATGCGGCCCCGATGCAGGCGGCCATAGCCGAGTGCTCACTTTCCACTTTGATGAACTTGGCGTCCAAAAGCCCATTGGCGCAGAACTCCGACAGTATCTCTACGATCTGGGTCTGCGGAGTGATGGGATAGGCAGCGATAACCTGGGCTCTGGCCAGCCTTGCTCCGTAGGAGACGGCGTGGTTGCCCATGATCACTTTTTCCATTTCAACTCCTCCTCGATGGATATGGCGTAGCGGGGGCACTCCTCGGCGCAGATGCCACACCCCTTGCAGTAGTCGTAGTTGATCTCATAGCCCCCCCTTTCATCCCCCCCAAAAGTTGGGGGGGAAAGAGGGGGGGTGCGAACGATGGCCACGTCAGGGCAGAAGATCAAGCAAGTGTCGCACAGGTTGCAGGTGCCGCAACTGAAGCACCGCTCGGCCTCGGCTTGAGCCTCCTCCTCGCTGAAGCCCAGGTTTACCTCTTCGAAACCGCGCACCCTCTCTTCGACGAGTCTCTGGGACTGCTCAGTCCGCTCTAGCTCCTCGAAATAGGCCAGGTTCAGATCCTCGAAGCGAACGATAGCGGGATCTATATTTCTAGGGATGGCATGGACGGCTTCGTCCAGTGGTGGGAAGCCCGCCAGCTCCTCGCTCCTGAGGTACTGGTCAATGGCCAGGGCGGCGCGTTTTCCGGAGCCGACCGCGTGGGCCACCGTGCCGAAGGGGATAGCCACGTCTCCCCCGGCGAAGATTCCAGGCCGGGTCGTCGCTCCAGCTTCATTGATGACAATACGCCCTTGTTCGACCTCTACTGGAAGTTGGAAGTTGGAAGTTGGAAGTTGGAGGAACGAGAGGTCCGCTTCCTGGGCGATGGCGGGGATGACGGTGTCCGCTTCGATGGTGAACTCCGAGCCCGCGATGGGCAGGGGACGCCGCCGTCCGCTCTCATCGGGTGCCCCTAATTCCATCTTCACGCACTTCAGGCCCGTCACCCGGCCGTCTTCGGTCAACAGCTCGACAGGAGCCGTCAGGTAGCGAATCTCGACCCCCTCCGCCAGCGCCTCCTCGATCTCCTCGGCGATGGCTGGCATCTCCGCCCGCGAGCGGCGGTAGAGGATCGTTACCTCTGATCCCAGGCGCAGCGCCGAGCGAGCGGTGTCTATGGCGGTGTTGCCCCCACCGATGACCGCCACCCTGGGGCCCACCTGGACCTCCTCACCCAGGCTCACCTTTTTGAGGAACTCCAGGCCGTGAATGACCCCCTCAGCATCCTCGCCTGGGATATTCAGCTTGCGACTCTTCTGGAGCCCCACCGCGATGAAGACGGCGTCGTAATCGTCGAGCTCGCTCATCGGCAGGTTATCGCCCAGGCGCATCCCGGTTTTGATCTCCACCCCCAGAGCTTCGATGTCGGCGATCTCCCGATCCAACACCTGGCGGGGCAGGCGATACTCCGGGATGCCCACCCTCATCATCCCGCCCGCCACCGGCAGGGCTTCGAAGACGGTGACGGGGTAGCCAAGTCGAGCAAGGTGGTAGGCACAGGAGAGGCCAGCAGGGCCAGAGCCGATGACGGCGACTTTACCGAGTGACGGGTCGAGTGCCTCGTTCCTCGTTTCTCGTTCCTCGTTACTCACTGCCCAGTCGGCCAGAAACCGCTCCATGATGTGGATGGCTATCGCGCCCCCCAACTCCCCGCGATTACATTCGCTCTCGCAGGGATGGGGGCAGACCCGTCCGCAAACCCCTGGGAATGGGTTCTCCTGCTTGATCAATTCCCACGCCTCTTTGTACTTTCCCTCCTTGATCAGAGCCAGATAGCCGACGACGTCCGACCCGGCGGGGCAGTTGTGATTGCAGGGAGGGGTTTTATCCACGTACAGGGGCCGGATATACCTCCAGCTCCCCGTCTTGTTGACCAGGGTCGTTCCGAGGGTCATAGGGAGGTAAGGCATATCGGCTTCAGTTTTGAACACAATCTCTTCGGTCATCGTTCCTCCTTCTGGGTATTGGATATTGGGTATTGGATATTCCAATCTCTAATCTCCAATATCTAATATCTAACCTCCAAATATGCCTCTCTGGTGGCGGCCACGTTCTCCTCTGGTTTGATAGGCACAGACTCGCGCACAGCCTCGGCGAGGGCCTCCAGGCCCACTATGCCCGTGGCCCTGGCAAAGGCTCCCAGGATGGCCGTGTTGACGATGGGCGCGCTCTTAGGCCCCAGCTTGTACTTGATGGCGATGGAGCTGGCGTCAACGGTGGCCACCCGGTACTTCGCTGGCAGATCGAAGGTAGCGGGATCCTGCTCGCTGTTGATGAGAATCCAGCCGCCTTCTTTCAGGCCGGCGGTAACATCCACCGCTTCCAGCAGAGTCGGATCCAGCACCACGATGTGATCGGGCTCGTAGATCTGGCACCGGATTCGCACGGGCCGCTCGTCAATGCGGGTGAAAGCCACGACTGGCGCGCCGCGCCGTTCCACGCCGAAGGCCGGGAACGATTGCACGTACCGGCCTTCTTTAAACACAGCAGCCGCCAGCACCTTGGAAGCGATAACCGCTCCTTGGCCGCCGCGGCCGTGTATCCTGATCTCGATCATGCGTTTCCTCCTTCTCCGTTGATGGAAATCTCTGGCATGTTACAACCTCCTTGTTGATTTATTAATTTGTGGATTTGCTGATTTGTTGATTTATGAACCTGTCGTCAAGCCATCAGCTTCCAGCACGAATCCATATTGTTCGGCTGCTTCTACGAAGTGATGATCGAAGCCAAAGGCATATTGACAACCCATTATCTCCATCACGATTAGGCTAGCGCAGTCCACGATTCCCCAAGTTTTGTCCTCATAGCGCCAGAAGATCTCCACAGCCTTGCCTTCTATATCGGGCGTCACATCTTCCCACCACACGAGCTCTTTATCAGTAAGCACTTCGTACAAACTCAGTGCCGGGGCATACCCAACGCGACTTTTGAGAAAAGATAAAGCTTCGTAAGCGACCCAATTGGTTACCATCAACAAGACATCGCTATCCAGCAAACGCTGATAAATAGCTTTGGCCTCCTGATGGTACTTATCCTTACGGTACACTATGCTTATCCAAGCAGAGGCATCAACGAAAACGCGCTCTTTCATTAGCTCTCAGCCCCGTAAAGATAATCGCGAAAGTGCTCTGAAACATCGGATGGCATGTTGCTATCTGTGATAATGCCAGCCAATTGAAGTGCTTCCGCCTTGCTTTCGGGCGTGATACACCGCTTTGATTCCCATCTAGCAAGTTCTGCACGCCTCCGTTCGGCCAATTCACGTAGAGCCGGCGAGAGGAGTTCGCTCCTGATGCTCGGCCTTTCGACAGTGAGAAGCTCTATTGCCCTGACCACAACTGCAGAGATGTCCACCCCTTCTGTCGTCAAGGCATCCAATCTCTTCACTACCTCGTCCGGCAATTCCATCTGAATTACCCTTAACATGCCCATTCACCTCCATTAAAAATCTGTTTCTTGCAGAAAGACCACCAAAGCCTGACGCATGACTTCTTCTTCGGTCATGCCCATGTAGGTAGCGATATCAATTGCTGCTTCCTGAGTCCTCATCTTGGCAATCCTCCTCGTATTGGCCTCTCAGAAGCGATCTCCTCTGGACATCCTGTAACCTGATATGGCCAGCATATACCCAAATAGGCATATCGCAGCCACGATCAACATTTCTTGCCAACCCAAGAGACCAGTAATATACAACAGATAGGCGCCCATCAATATATACCCTATCCCAGTCAGGAATATAACGAGACCATAGATTTGTTGTATCATTGTTGCTCCTCCTATCAACACTAGCATAGTAGCTGATATGTGTCCATCTTTTGGCCTCTCAGAAACGCTCTTCTCTGGACATCCTGTAACCTGCTACGGATAGTAAATATCCAAATATACAAACCGCAGCAGCGAACGACATGTTTTGCCAATTCAAAGGGCTATTCGTATATCCTGTGTACAACAGATAGGCGCCCAGTAACAGGAACCCTAATCCGGCAACGAACATTACGATACCATAGACTCGATGCATAGTTGTCCTCCTAATTGGCAGTATTTGTTCCATCGCCCGGCCGGGCGATGGCTTATTCTCACGTCGCCAGCAGCACCCCTAAGGCCATGGAGACCAGTTTAGTCTGGTGGGGATCGGAGCGGGAGGCCACTATGATGGGAGACTTGCCGCCCACCACAACTCCCGCCATGTTCCCCTTGGCAAAATAGGTGATGGCTTTGGCCAGAACGTTGGCCGCTTCGACATCGGGAGGGATCAGAATGTCGGCCCGGCCCGCAACGTCGCTTTTGATGCCCTTGATCTGCGCTGATTCCGGAGAGATGGCGTTATCCAGGGCCAAGGGGCCATCTATGAGGCCGCCTTTGATCTGCCCCCGGTCGGCCATCTTGGAGAGGTTAGCGGCGTCAAGGGTGGTGGGTATCTTGGGATTGACCATCTCTGTAGCGGCCAGGATTGCTACCCTCGGCTGCTCCACTCCCAGACGCTGAGCAACGTAGATGGCGTTTTGGACGATCTCGATCTTCTGCTCCATGGTGGGAGCCACCACCACCCCGGCATCGCTGATGAAGATGAGCCGATCGAAGCCGGGGATCTCGAAGATGCCCACGTGGGTCAAGAGGCGACCCACCCGCAGCCCCACCTCCTCGTCCAGCGCGGCCCGCAGGAAGTCCCCCGTCTCGATCCTGCCCTTCATGGCCATCTGAGCATGTCCTAGATGCACCAACTCCATGACCTTACGCGCCGCCTGTTTCGGCTTCGGCTCGTGGATGACCATCATGCGGCGGATGTCTATAGAATTCTCCTGGGCGATTTCCTTGATGGCTGCCCGATCCCCTACCAAGACGCACTCACAAAGCTCCTGCGCCTCAGCGTCCTGGGCCGCCAGGAGAATCTCCTTTTCCTGCGCGGCGGCGATGGCCACCGTCTTGGGCCCTACTTCTCTCGCTTCCTCCATCAATTGAGCAAAACTTGTGATCGCCATACCTCAAACCTCCAATCTCCAACCTCCAACCTCCAACCTCCAACCGCTATCTGCGCTTGCGGCGTCTCCTCGATCGGCGTGTTTTCTTCCCGCCACTGGGAGCCGAAGCCAGGTCCTTGCGCATGCAGCAGTGTTGGTACATCTTGCCGCTGCCGCAGGGGCAGGGATCGTTGCGCCCGACCCTGGCCGTGGCCCTTACCGGCTGGGGGGCGCGCTGAGCCTCCACGTCGGTGCGCATCTCGCGCATGGGGCGCGGCTGTGGCTCCCTGACCAAACTGACCCGGTAGATGTCGCCCACTATGGCGCGCTGGATAGAGGCCAGGAGTTCCGCGTACATCTCGTGAGCTTCTCTTTTGAAGGCCATCAAGGGATCCTGCTGGCCATAAGCTCTAAGACCTATGCCCTCTCGTAGATCGTCAAGGCCGGTGAGATGCCTGATCCACAGATTGTCCACTGCCTTCAGCATCACCAGTCGCTCTAACCGCCGCATGTCCTCCGCACCCAGATGCCGTTCCTTTTCCTCGTAGAGCTTCTCGGCCAGTTCCAGGAGCTGCTCCTCAATCTCCTGGGGCGTTAGTTTCCTCCAGCGTGACGAGGTGAAGGAGGGTGGCAGAGGCATGATGGTTCGCAGGGACGCCTGCAAAGCTTCCAGGTCCCAATCCTCTGAGTATCCAACGGTATGTAGGGCCACCAGGCCGACGAGTTCCCCCTGGATCATATCGCTGATGATGGGCTTGAGATTCTTCTCGCTAAGCACCTGATGGCGCTGCTCGTAGATGATCTCTCGCTGCTTGTTGACCACGTCGTCGTATTCCAGGAGATGCTTGCGAATGTCGAAGTTGTGGCCCTCCACCCTGGTCTGGGCATTCCCGATAGACTTGGTGATCAAATCGTGCTCGATGGGGATGTCTTCCTCCATCCCCGCCCACTCCATGAATCCCTTGACCCTATCCCCGCCGAAGCGGCGCATCAGGTCGTCCTCCAGGGAGACGTAGAAGCGGGAGGAGCCAATGTCACCTTGACGCCCGGAGCGGCCCCGCAACTGGTTGTCAATACGCCGCGCTTCGTGGCGCTCGGTGCCCAGGACGTGGAGACCACCCAATTCCAGCACCTTCTCGCGATCCTGTTCGCAGATCTCATTTGCCTGGGCCAGGGCCTCAGCCCACTGCTGTTGAGCGACCGTGGTCAGGTCCACATCCTGGCGGCGCAGGTCTTCCCGGGCTAAACCTTCCGGATCGCCCCCTAGTTTGATGTCCACGCCTCGGCCGGCCATGTTGGTGGCAATGGTGACGGCACCGGGGCGTCCAGCCTGGGTGATGAAGAGCGCCTCCTTCTCGTGGTACTTGGCGTTGAGCACCTGGTGGGGGACGCCCTTGCGCCTGAGCATCTCCGAAATCATCTCAGACCTCTCGATGAAGACAGTGCCCACCAGCACTGGCCGCCCCTGCGCTTGCAGCTCCTCGATCTCTCGCACCACGGCTCGGAATTTGGCCTCTTCGCTCTTGTAGATCAGGTCAGGGTAATCAATGCGCTTGTAGTACAGCTCGTTATTGTTGGGGTTTCGATAGGTTATTACCTCTACTCCGTTTCGCCGCTCTTTCTGGGTGATCAACTCCCCCTCCAGAGCCCGGTACTCGACGTTGGTGGGCAGCACGACCACGTCCAGGCCGTAGATCTTGTGTAGCTCTTCGGCCTCGGTGACTGCTGTCCCCGTCATGCCGGCCAGCTTCTCGTACATGCGGAAGTAGTTCTGCAGGGTGATGGTGGCCAGGGTCAGGTTCTCGCGCTGCACCTCCACCCCCTCCTTGGCCTCGATGGCCTGGTGCAGCCCCTCCGAGTAGCGCCGTCCGTGCATCAGGCGGCCGGTGAACTCGTCCACGATGATTACCTGCCCGTCTTTGACGATGTAATTACGGTCGCGATGGAAGATGGTCTGAGCTCGCAAGGCGTTGTCCACGTAGGGGGTCAAGGCGAAGTTCTCCGGGGAGTAGAGGTTATCCACCCCCAGCCACCTCTCCATCCGCTCGATTCCATCTTCAGTGAGGGTAACTACCCGGTCCTTCTCGTCCATGACGTAATCCGCTTCGCGCCGCAGGCGGGGGACGAGATCGGCCATGCGACGGTAGTTGGCGTCCGGTTCCTCGGCCGGCCCGGAGATGATGAGAGGAGTACGAGCCTCGTCTATCAGGATGTAGTCCACCTCGTCTACGATGGCATAATTAAAGCCCCGCTGCACCTGCTGGGAGAGGTCCAGCACCATGTTGTCCCGCAGGTAGTCGAAGCCGAACTCGTGGTTGGTGCCGTAGGTGACGTCGGCCTGGTAGGCTTCCCTACGGCTCACAGGCCGCAGGTGCTGATAGCGCTCATCGTCGGCCAGGTGCTCAGGGTCGAAGAAGAAGGCCGACTCGTGCTGGATGACTCCCACCGAGAGCCCCAAAAGGCGGTAGATGGGGCCCATCCACTGGGTGTCGCGCTTGGCCAGGTAATCGTTGACCGTGACCAGGTGGCATCCTTTGCCCTCCAGAGCGTTGAGGTAGAGGGGCAGAGTGGCGACCAGGGTCTTCCCCTCGCCGGTTCTCATCTCGGCCACCTTACCCTCGTGCAGCACCATGCCGCCCATCAATTGCACGTCGAAATGGCGCATGCCCGTGGTGCGCTTGGATGCCTCGCGGACTGCGGCGAAGGCTTCTACCACCAGATCGTCCAGGGACTCGCCGGCCTGGAGCCGGTCGGTGAATTCCGCCGTTTTGCCGCGCAGCTCCTCATCGGACAGAGCCTCGAACTCAGGCTCAAGAGCGTTGATCTCTTCGACGAAGGGTCGCAGCCTATTCAGTTCCCGTTCGTTAGGGTCTCCAATAATCTTACTCAGCAAACCCTTAAACATAATCTAGCTAACTCTCATCTCTTTTTTGAACTTTGGATTTTGGACTTTGGATTTCTAAGTGGGCACATCCTTCATGTACTCGCCCACCGAAATCCCCAGGTGGACGCGGCGGATAACCTCGCCCAGCAGAGGGGCCACGGACAGAATGGTGATGTTGGGTAACATCTTCTCAGGTGGGATGGGGATAGTGTCCGTAGTGACCATCTCTTTGATCTCACATTTTCGCAGGCGCTCCACCGCTGGCGGGGAGAATATGGGGTGGGTGAAGCTGGCGTAGATGTCTTTGGCGCCGTGGCTTTTGACGATGGTCACGGCCTCCATCATTGATCCCGCTGTATCCACCTCATCGTCAACGATGATCACGTTCTTCCCCTGCACATCGCCTATGAGCGTCAGCGCTTTGCTGGACGCATCAGTGAGGCTGCGACGTTTCTCCACGAAGGCCAGTGGCAAACCCAGCTTCTCGGCGAAGTTGCGGCCTTTTTTGGCGAATCCCAGGTCGGCGGTGACGACTACAGCATCGCGCAGGTTCTTTTTCACGAAGTAATCGCTGAGAATGTTGAAGGCCGATATCTCGTCGCCCGGAATGCTGAAGAACCCCTGGATCTGGCCCGCATGGAGGTCTATGGTCATCCAGCGGTCGGCCCCGGCCACGGTGATCATATCGGCGACGAGGCGGGCGGTGATGGGCACGCGGGGTTGGTCTTTCTTATCGCTGCGGCCATAAGAATAAAAGGGAATCACCGCGGTGATGCGCCCCGCGGAGGCCCGCTTCAGGGTATCAATCATGATCAAGAGTTCCATGATGTTTCTATTCACTGGCGAGCATAAGGACTGGATGAGGAAAACGTCCCGGCCGCGGACACTCTGGCGCAGCCTGATGAAAATGTTCTCGTTTGGAAAGTCCACGATGTCCGCTTGCGAGAGGGGGACCTGTAGGTAATCGCAAATCCGCTGGGTCAGGGCCGGGTTACCTGAGCCCCCAAAGATCGCCAGCTCCCCGTACATTTTCACCTTGATTTCTTGCATCATCTCTCCTCTCCCGATTGACCGGCCTCAAACTCCTCTCGCAGGATGCCCATCATCAACTCATCGTGATACCGTCCATCGCTGAAGCGGGCCTCTCGTAGCCGGCCTTCGTGCCGAAAGCCACACCTCTCGTAGCAGCGGATGGCCCGCTCATTGTAACCATAAACGGTGAGATAAACGCGGTGCAGGTTCATCTCGCCGAAGGCAAAGCCCAGCAGGGTGCGAATGGCGTCGCTCCCGTAGCCTTTTCCCCAATATTCTTTCTCGCCGATGACAATGCCCAGGTAGGCCCTGCGGTTCTTCCAGTCGAAGTTGTGCAGGCCGCAGTTGCCGATGTGCACGCCGTCCCCGGTCTCAATGGCGAAGATCCGGCTGTCCTGATCCTCCAACTGAGACTCGAACCACTTCTCCTCCTCGGCCATTGACATCGGCATGTACATGGCCAAGTATTGCCGCACCTCCGGATCGTTAAACCAGCGGACAAAGGTGGGAAGATCCTCTCGCTCTATCGCTCTGAGTTTTGTTTTCTGTCCTTGTATCATCTCCGGCCACCTCCATAGATAATTATACACCAACTTTCCAAGATTGAAAAGAATCATCAGATAGAGGCAATTTGTGTGCTCTGAGCTGTTGTGGTATAATCACAAATACCAAGAACCGGCAGTCGCTTCATAAAGACGCATGGGAGAGGAGACAGGGAAAATGATCCGGGTAACCATTGATAGTATAAGAGCCAGTTTAATGTCCCAGCATCGGGTGGTGATCCTAAAAGATGTAGATAGCGAAAGGTATCTGCCTATCTGGATTGGGCCCTTCGAGGCTGAGGCCATTACCCTCGAATTGCAGCAAGTCGAGTTGGCTCGCCCCCTCACCCACGACCTGCTGCAAGCGGTCATCACCGCAGTGGGAGCTAGAGTGTCTCATGTCCTGGTAAACGATCTGCGCGACGACACCTTCTATGCCCACATCGTCCTGGACAACAACGGCCAGGCCCTGGAGATAGATTCCCGCCCCAGCGATAGCATCGCTCTGGCCGTGCGAGCCAAGGCCCCCATCTTCGTGGCCGAGTCGGTGATGGAGAGAGCCGCCATAACGCCTGACGAAGAGATAGGCCCTTCTGATGAGGAGAGACTATCGGCTTTTCGCGATTTCGTTGAAACCCTTGACCTCGACGCCCTGGGCGAAGAGGAGAGCTGAGAGAGCGATGGTGAAACGATGAACAAATCAGAGAGAATGGCGCCTCATAACACCGAGGCGGAAGAGGCAGCGCTGGGATCGCTTCTTTTAGATCCCGATGCTATATTCAATGTGGCCTCCTTCCTCAACCCTGAGGATTTCTATCGGGAGAAGAACGGCTGGATCTACGATGCCGTCAGAGACCTCCACAACCGACGGGAGCCAGCCGACTTCGTCACCCTTTGCGACGAGCTGGAGCGGCGCGGCCAACTGGAGGAGGTAGGCGGGGCAGCCTACATCACTTTCCTGATCAATGCCGTGCCCACGGCCATCCACGCGGAATACTACGCCCGCATCGTAGAGCGCACGGCCATCCTGCGCCGACTGATTGGCGCGGCGGGACAGATTGCGGCCATCGCCTACGAGGACGCCGAAGACGTGGACGAGGTGGTTGACAGGGCCGAGCAGGTACTGTTTGGGGTCTCCCAGCGCCGCATCACCCGCGATCTGGTGTCAATAAAACAGATAATTGGGGCTTATTATGATCGGATAGACTACCTGTATCAACACCGTGATGAGCTCATCGGCATCCCCACAAGCTTCCCCCTGCTGGACAAGTTGTTGGGAGGTCTGCAACCCTCCGACCTGATCATCGTGGCCGGCCGGCCAAGCATGGGTAAGACGTCGCTCGTCCTCTCCATCGCCCAAAACGCCGCCCGCAAGTTCAACCAGCGCGTAGCTCTCTTTAGCCTGGAGATGAGTTCCGAGCAGGTAGTGCAGCGTCTCGTCTCGGCCGAGACGGGCATAGATTCCCAAAGATTGCGCCTGGGTGACCTGAAGGACGATGAGTGGCCCCTCTTCGTCGAGGCGACAGGCATCCTCTCGGAGGTGCCCATCTTCATTGATGATACGCCCTCTATCTCCGCCTTGCAGATGCGAACCAAGTCCCGTCGCCTCCACGCCGAGCACGGTCTCGATCTCGTCATCGTTGATTACCTCCAGTTGATGCGAGGAGACACTCGGTCGGAGAACCGCGTCCAGGAGATTTCTACTATCTCTCGGTCACTCAAAGGGTTAGCCAGAGAGCTGAACGTGCCTGTGATAGCTGTCTCCCAGTTATCCCGAGCTGTTGAATCCCGTAAGGATCACCTGCCCATGCTCTCCGACCTTCGCGAAAGCGGAAGTATTGAGCAGGACGCGGACGTGGTGATGTTCATCTATCGTGAGGAGATTTACGACCCCGACACGGAGCGGAAGAACATCGCTGACGTCATCGTGGCTAAACACCGCAACGGCCCCACTGGCAAAATCCCCCTGTATTTTCAAAAAGAGCTGGCTCAGTTCCACGAATTAGAGTTTCTTCACGAAGAACTAGGTCCCTAAACCGGGTTTTGAGTTTGTGAGTTTCGGGTTTACCTGACCATCTGACCAAGGACCAACAGACCAACAGACCAATGAAGAGCTTTTCCGGTTTCCCTGCTGGCAAGGTGCACTTCACCCCCTTGCCTAATCTGTTCTTTAGCAAGCTCCTGCCGGCCATTGATGACTTGGCCGAGCTGAAGGTGACTCTGCACATCTTCTGGCTGTTGCATCAAAAGAAGGGCTATCCCCGATACGTGAGCCGGCGAGAATTGGAGGCCGACGGGGTGCTGCTGGGGGGGCTCAAAGGGACGGGACAGGAGCCCGAGGAACGCCTGGAGCAGGCTTTGGAGCGAGCCGTGGCCCGGGGCACCCTCCTCCACGTGACGGCCCAGCAGGGGGATGAACGGAACGACTGGTATTTCATGAACACCGACGTTGGCCGGAGGACAGTGGACAAGATCTGCCACGGAGAATTGAAGCTCGATGCAGTCGTCACGCCTAGCGAGGTGCGTCTGGAGGTAGAGCGGCCCAACATCTTCGTCCTCTACGAACAGAACATCGGCCTGCTCACGCCCCTCATCGCCGAGGAACTCAGGGACGCCGAGAAAACTTACCCCGCCGACTGGATCGAGGAGGCCTTCAGGATAGCGGTGGAGCACAATGCTCGCCGTTGGCGTTACGTGCACAGCGTTCTGGAGCGCTGGGCAACCGAGGGAAAAGATCGTGAAAAGGCTAGGAGAGGTTCTAAAGAAGATCGCCGTAGATACATCGAAGGGAAGTATGCCGAGTATATCGAACACTAAGGAAGTTCAAAGCTCAAAGCTCAAAGCTCAAAGCGCGGTTTGCCCTATCTGCAAAGGGGCTGGGTATCTGGTCAAGGACGTGCCCTTTGGCCACCCAGATTTCGGCCAGCTCTATCCCTGCCAGTGCAAGATCGAGGAATTGGAGGCCAGGCGCCTCTCGGACTTGCAGGACTTGAGCCAATTGGGCGAGCTTTCCCGCATGACCTTTCAGAGCTTTAAGCCTGAGGGCATCGGACTCAACACCCAGAAGCGAGAGAACCTCCGGCGAGCTTGCGAGCGGGCTACACACTTCGCCCAGGAATCCGTAGGGTGGTTGGTTCTCAAAGGGGGCTATGGCTGCGGTAAAACCCACTTAGCAGCGGCCATAGCCAACCACCGCATCGCTGATGGACAGCCCGTTCTCTTCGTGGTGGTGCCCGATCTCCTCGATCATCTGCGGGCTACTTATGCCCCCACCAGCCAGGTCTCCTACGACGAGCGCTTCGAGCAAGTGCGCGCGGCCCCCCTGCTGATCCTCGACGATCTAGGCACCCAGAGTTCCACCCCCTGGGCCCAGGAAAAACTCTACCAGATACTAAACTATCGTTACAACGCCCGGCTTCCCACAGTGATCACCACTAACCGCGAGTTGGAGGAGATTGATCTGCGGCTTCGCTCGCGGCTGGTGGACCCCGACCTGGCGGAGATTGTCACCATCCTGGCTCCCGACTTCCGCCGCAGCGGAGTGGGCCAGGATCAATCGGAGCTTTCCAGCCTCTCTCTCCACGGTGACAAGACCTTCCAGACCTTCGACCTGCGCGCCCACGAGCTGCCTCGCGGGGAGCACGAGAACCTCAAGCGGGCCTTCGCTATTGCCAAAGGATACGCCGAGAGTCCGGTGGACTGGCTGGTCTTCACTGGGCCTTATGGCTGCGGCAAAACCCACCTCGCGGCAGCCATCGCCAACTATCGGCAGGACCGGGGCTATTCGGCCCTCTTCGTCGTGGTGCCCGATCTTCTCGACCACCTGCGAGCCACCTTCAGCCCCCAGAGCCTGGTTTCTTATGACCAGCGCTTCGAAGAAGTGCGCAATGCCTCCCTTTTGATCCTCGACGACCTGGGCACCCAGAGTTCCACGAAATGGGCTCAAGAGAAACTCTTCCAGCTTTTCAATCACCGTTATAACGCTCGCTTGCCTACCGTCATCACCATGCAAGAATCGGTAGAGGAATTCGAGAAGACGAACCCCCGCCTCAGCTCCCGCATTTTGGACTTCTCCCGCTGCACCATCTTCGCCATCATTGCCCCCAGCTACCGTGGCGGAGTGCGGCCTCAAAAACGACGGAGCCACCGGCGTAAGGGTTAGGCACAGCGATCCTCCTTCTGCGATCAAAACAAGACCTCGGAGGTCTGGCGAGACCTCCGAGGTCTTTTATCTGCGGCGACGGGGTCAGACAAGGGCTTCGTACTTGCTACCGCGGTATCTTCACGGTAAAGGTAGTGTCGCCTGGCTTGCTCTTAACCACGAACTGGGCCCCATAGGGACTCAGAAGCTGATAACAACTGTGCAGCCCCAGCCCTGCCCCCGCGAGGGTTTCCCCACTGATGGACTTGGTGCTGAAGAAGGGCTCGAAAAGGTGAGGGATGTTCTCCGGTGGGATACCCACTCCTGTGTCGTGGAAATCAATGTAGACGTATTCCTCGTTACAGCGCGTCGTGATGGTGAGCACTGGCTTCTCGCAGCCCTCCATGGCGTCTATGGCATTGCTGATGACATTGGAGAAGGATTGACTGAAGTCGCTGTAGAGGCCTTCAATGTACAAAGGTGCCTCACAGAAATTGTAAACCTTCTCGATATAGTGCTTGAAGCGCGGATCCCCGCTCAAGAACTTCAACTCCTGCCAAAGCAGATCATTGATGTCAACCAACTGCTTGTGCTCCTCTTGCTCCTGCCGGCTCTTGTACATCAGGTTATCAATGATCTCCTCCATGGTTTTGCCCCCTCGCTCGATGGCGAACAGCTCCTGACGTATGTTATCATATACCTCGGCAATGTTGGGGGGCATCTCCGACTTACGGCCACCCCGCTGGCTCAGGAGGGCTGGTAGCATCTCCTCGAAGCATTCCCGTGCCTCTTCGAAGACAAGCTGAGTCCTGCCCCTGATGACTGTCAGCGGAGTGAGGAGGTTATGGGCAATTCCCTGGGCCAACCGCCCAATGGCTGAGAGCTTCTCGGCCTGTACGAGCTGGGTCTGCAGTTGCTTCCGCAGAGTGATGTCCTGGACGATTTGTACCAGCCTGATCACATTACCCTTCGAGTCTCGCAAGGGATAGGTAGACAGGTGCAGGTCTTTTTTCAGCGTAGGCTCTCTCACTTCGACGGTTTGAGGTTCCCCTGTCCGCATCGTCTCAATCTGGGGGCAGTAGTCGGGAGGTTCATCCCGATCGTGTAAGACTCGGTAACATTTCTGGCCGATGAGCCTGGCCGGTGTAGTGCCCAGCATCTTGGCAAAGGCAACGTTTACCCGGAGGATGTTGAATTCTTCGTCCAGCATGAAGATGCCTTCGGTGATAGCGTCGAAGATTTCCTCCCATTCCCTCTTGGCACGAACCACATTCTGGAACATCTGCGCGTTCTCGATGGCTGTCCCGATCTGCTGGCCAAGGGTCACCAGCAAGTTAACCTCTTGAGAATTTGGAGTGCGGCCTCGGCTGAAGACATTCATAATCCCCAGCAGGTTCCCGTTGGCGCTCAGGGGCACGCTGATGTAGGAGCGAAACCCTTCTCTGTCTCGCAAGAATCTGCCAAGCCGAGGATATTCGGAAATCTCCTGTACCACGATGAGACTGTCCAGCTCAGGGGTCACGGCCGGAAAATCGTGCCCGGCTTTCATGGTGATCAACTCTCGGGTAAATTCGCCTCCCATTCCGCGCTGAGCTTTTAATACAAACTCCCCTCTGGCTTCATTTAACAGGAAGATAAACCCCGTCTCTAGTCCCATCGAGGACAACGCGATATCCAGGGCCTTCTCCAGGATCTCCCGTAGATCAAGCGACGGGCCGACCTCGACGCTGATCTTGTTGAGAGCGACGAATTCCTCCTCTCTGGACAGCAGCGCATTATTGACTTCCTCCAGTTCGGCAACCTTTTCCTCTAAACTATACCCTTTGAACTTTGAACTTTGAGCTTTGAATTTTGAACTTTGAACTTCTTCCATCTCCCCTCCTCGGTTCACCAAACCGCTTAGCTGGGACGGCGCACATCGCCTGTTGGCCAGCCAAGTTGATCACGATCTGTCATCTCTTGTTCGAACTTGAACCCTTTCTGTTTGAAGAGCTTCAAGCAAGCGCCTACCGCCCCAGGGTCATAAAGGGCACCCCTATTCTGTGAGATCTCCTCCAGGGCCTTATCTAACCCGCGAGCCGCTCGGTAAGGCTGGTGAGAGGACATAGCGTCAACGACATCGGCTACGCCAATGATTCTTGCTTCCAGCATGATCTCATCACCCGACAGCCCTTGAGGGTACCCAGAACCATCTAGCCGTTCGTGATGTTGAAGCACGATTTCGGCCACCGGCCAGGGGAATTCTACGGCCTTCAATATGTCGTAACCGATTTGGGGATGAGCCTTAATGATACCGTATTCGAGTTCGGTTATCCCATTGGGATTGCTGAGAATTTCAAGAGGTACACTTATCTTGCCGATGTCATGAATCAGTCCAGCCACACGGATCCCTTCGATCTGCTCCTCAGGAAGGCCCATCTCCTGGGCGATGGCATAGGCCAATTGGGTTACCCGCCGTTGATGACCAGCCATGTAGGGATTCCTCGTCCTGATCGCCGATGCCAGGGCCTGCACCGTTTCATCGAAGGTTCTTCGCAATCTTTCGAGACTGTTCTGAAGTTCTTCTTCCACCTGCTTGTGCTCGGGGATGTCGGTGAAAACGGTCAGGGTGCCAGCGAAGCGACCTTCCTCAACCCGGGGGCTGCCGCTGACCAGGACGGGAACCAGCGTGCCGTCCTGGCGGACGAGTTGGAGTTCGTAGCGATCGGCTTCGCCGTGCATGCGCCGTTCGTGAGCCGCCTGGATGCTGGGGTGCTGATCGGACGGAACGATGGCCGTCCAGTGCTGGCCCACCAGCTCTTCGGGCGAGTAGCCCAGCAGGTCAGCCGCAGCCGGGTTGACGAAGATAATGCACCCCTCCGCGTCCTCCACGGCGATGCCTTCGGCCATGTTCTGGACGATGCCCTCGTTGAAGTCTTTCAACCGCCGAATCTCCCCCTCCGCCTGCTTGCGGTC
Organism: Chloroflexota bacterium; assembly: GCA_030611885.1. GTDB lineage: Bacteria > Chloroflexota > Anaerolineae > VGOG01 > VGOG01 > JAUWOY01. The sequence goes on from JAUWOY010000027.1 coordinate 28,897, forward strand.
AATGATCTCCTGTTGAAGTTGTTCATTCATCTTTTGTAGTTCACGCTGCGTCTTGACGAGCTTTCGGTTTTGTTGAACAGCGTTTTCATAGGTGGAAAGGAGGAGATTCAACATCTGTTGACGGTCTGAGGTTAGGACGTGACGTTCGCCGTCAAAGACAACCTCCCACTCCTCTTCCGCCCCATCGTTTTTCTGTCGAACCGGCCTTGCAAGAGCAGATTCGACCTGGGACAGGAGATGATTTTCATAGTACGGTTTGGTGAGACAGTAGTCCACCCCCGCTTTGAGCGCCCGGATAACGTCTTTGGTATCCGATAGTACTGTGAGCAGTATGACTGGAATATCCCTGAGCACCCCGTCGTGCTTGATCGCCTGGCACATCTCGTAGCCATCCATCACCGGCATAATAACGTCGGAAATAATGAGGTCCGGCTCACACTCGCGCGCTGCAGCGAGGCCCTCTTGGCCGTTGGTAGCAACCGTGACCCAGTAACCACGCTCCTGGAGCAAGTCCTTAAGCTGTGCAACTTGAACCAGGCTGTCCTCGACGATCAAAATGCGCTTGTTCACGATACCCCTCCCCACAGCCATCTCTTGCAGCCGCTCTGGGTATTCCGGCAGCGATTCTTTGCCCCACCGGCGCTCGATGCCCATTACTTCCAATTCGGCGACCCGTTGGCGCAATTCCGCTAACCCATTCATGAATAGTGGCTCCTTTGTCTTATTTTGATCTGTCATCTTGTACGCCTCCCAAAACACGTGGCTGCTTCCAGGAGCGACCGCAAGGACGCGCCACTACTTCTCGGACAAGGCCCTGGACCGTTTTGGCTACTGAACTCCAGACTTGGCCTCTGATTCCCGATGGCGAGAAGATACGCGGCTCTCCTCGAGGTATTCGTTCAACATCTTCAGGCTGTACCTGCGATGGCCGCCTGGGGTGCGGTAGGGAATCAAACTCCCGTCCCTCTCCATCCTTCTCAGAGTGTACAAGCTCACCCGCAGATAGTCGGCGGCCTCCTTCGCTGTAAGGATGGTCATTTCCTCTTCTACCATATCACCCTCCTGCTTACTACTGGCGGACCGGCGAGCTGGCGGTGAACGTCGTTCCCCAGCCCATCCTGCTTGCCACCTTGATGCTTCCCCCAGGCCACTGAGCAAACTCATCAAACCGGGATCTGATCTCCTGGCAGGGGATACGTGAAACGTCAAACGTAAAACGTGAATTACCTGGCACGGAACACGCAACACGTCTTCACGTCTGGCTCGTCCTTCCCCTATCGGTGAGAACGGGAAGACCTGCGGCTATTATTGAGATATTTGTTCAACATCCTGATACTGTACCTGCGATGCCCCCCAGGAGTGCGGTAAGGCACCAATCCACCATTGCTCTCCATCCTGCTCAGGGTGAACATGCTCACCCGCAGGTACTTCGCAGCTTCCCTGGCGGTCATGAGGCTTACCCTATCCTTTGCCATTTTCACACCTCCTTTCCTTGCCGGCCGAAGAGTTATCCAAAAGCGGACAAAACGGCTGTAAATTATCTGAACTGTTTGCATTATAGCAAATTCTGTCCAGGTTTGGGGTGAAGGAAGCGTTAATTCGGCATTAATTTGGCGTGAAAGAGGTAGGGCTCCCAGTGAGACTGCTCCGTGTTCAAAGGGATAGCGCGGATTCTGTACCCTGGCCTATGCCCTTAAGAGGATGGAGAACTCATCGGGTGCAAATGGGTTCAGAGGCGAAAGAGTTATTGGGGGGCAGATGAGGATTGGGGCACCAGTCACCTGGCTGGGGGCGTCGTGCCTTGGATCCCGTTCGGAAACCCTTAAAAGTAAACGCTAGTCCAATGGTGGACTAGCGTCTAGTGGGAGAGTCTTGAGTTTCCGGACAGGTTCGAATTGCCAGGCTCCAGATCGCTATGCAGCGACGATATAGCCGTGGCGGGAGACGGTTTTGATATAGGTGGGGTCGGTGGGCGAGGGTTCGATCTTGGCCCGGATGTTCTTGATATGTGCTCTGACCAGGTTAGGGTCGCCCGTGCCTGGGGGGTATTCCCACACCTCTTGCAGCAATCTCTCGGTGGAGATTACCTCTCCGGCGTGCTTCATCAAATAGTAGAGCAACTCAAACTCTACCGGAGTAAGGAGAAGGACGTGGCCGTCCACGTTCAACTTGAAGGTGCGGGGATCGAGGGAGAGGGCGCCGACTTCCAGGGGGGCTTTGGGCGCCTCACTTGGCATACTGCGGCGCAAAAGGGCTCTCACCCGCAGCTCTAGCTCTCGGAGGTCGAAGGGCTTCGTCAGGTAGTCATCGGCCCCGGCCTCGAAGCCTTCGATTTTATTCTCGATTTTGCCTTTGGCCGTCAAGAACAGGATAGGCACAGAAGCCACGTTGGGGAGAGTGCGGATGCGGTGGCAGACCTCAATGCCATCCATGCGGGGCATCATGATATCCAGCACCACCAGGTCGGGACACTGTTGTTTGATCAGTTGCAGGGCCTGAGCACCACCGTAAGCGACAACCACCTCGTGGTCCTTGCGCCGAAGGGTGCGCTCTACTGTCCCAGCAACATCTCGATCATCATCAACAACTAGGATGCGGGCCATGGAGCACCTCCAAAATAAGGGGTTAGTCCTGCTTTTCAGCCGAAACTTGATCTGCTATCGGCAGGGTCACGGTGACAGTTGTTCCCTTTCCTTCTTCACTGTCTATCTCAATACGCCCATTGTGCCGTTCAATGGTTTTATAAGTGATGTATAACCCCAAACCCGTGCCCTTGTTCACGTCCTTGGTCGTGAAGAAGGGTTCGAATACCTTGTCCAGGTTATCTTGGGGGATACCAACGCCTGTGTCTGAGATAAGCACCCGGACGGCTTTGCCAGACCCATCCAACCGGGAGGTGATGCGAATCTCGCCCCTTTGCTTGGCGGGTATAGCGTCCCGTGCGTTGATCAGCAGGTTAATCCAAACATCTTCTAGATGGTGGGGGCTGCCTGGCACCAAGGGCAAATCTGCAGCCAGGTCTTTGATTATAGAAACATTAGACCTCTCGATCTGATAGGCGATAAGGGAAAGGGCGCTATCAATGGAGCCGTTTATATCCATGGGGGCCAGTTCATACTCCTCCTGGCGGGAGAAGGACAACAGGTTCCCAATAACTTTGCTGGCCCGCTTCCCTGACCGTTCGATAGCTTTGAGGGACTCGTATTCCGGTTGGCCTGGCTTCATATCCATCATCAGCAACTGGGCATCGCCGATTATGGTCGTCAAGGGGTTCCGGATCTCATGGGCGATCCCGGCAGCAAATTCCCCAATCGCTGAGAGCTTAGCCGATTGAAAAAGATGAGCCTTTGCTGTCGCCAGGTCATCATAAGCTTCATTCAAGTCATGGAAAAGCCGGGCATTGTCAATGGCCACGCCGATTTGACTGCCTATGGAGGTAAGCAACTCCACGTCCTGAGAAGAGAAGTGGCGGAGATCGTGGTTGGCAATGTTCATCACCCCAAGCACCTTGTCCTTTGCCCTTAACGGTATGCAGGCCAAAGACCGAAATCCCTCCTCTTTCATCTTCAACTCTATCTTCGAGAGGTCAGCTTCCTCGGAGATGTCCTCTACTAAGATCGGTTTCCCTGACTGCCCTGCCCGCCCGGTCAGCCCCTGCCCTGGTTTCAGCGAATCCGCTTCGTGAAGCAACTCCTCAGAAAGGCCACGATAAGCGGCAAAAGACAGTTCTTTGGTTTGCTCATCCATCAGGGCTATGGCGCCCGTTTCTATCCTCATCACCTCCAGCACCTTCTCCAAAGTGCTGTTCAGAATCTCCCCTAGATCCAAAGATTGGCTGACTGTGGCTGCGATGGCATTGAGAGCAGAGATTTTCTTTAGGTTCTCTGTTTCCTTCTCAATTTCTATTACCCTATTTCTCCATGTCAGGATAAGCCCTGCAATGGCAGCTATGAACAGACCGAGCTTGGGAATGATGAGATACTCGCTCTGCAACACGTGCGAGAACAGGTAAGTCCTGGAAGCTTCATCCCTGGCCGTGAACCAGGCGCTGAAGAAGATACTATCAATGACCAAGACTGCAAGTCCCAGGAGTAGGATGATTCTGGCAACTGTAACAACTCTTGACTCCTCGGTCTTGGGTCGCTCGTATTTCGTCAGAAATACCAGAACGATGAGACCCCAGACGAGGACCAGAAGCCAATATACAACTATAGAGATATAATCAGAGAGAATCATTTTTTATCTATCTTATCGTTTCGATGTCACCTTTGCTATTTAACACTATTATAACCTATTTTTTGTATTTATGCAAAATCCCAAAAAGGGCCATGAGCCGCCAGGACTCATAGCCCTCCCAGCCTGCCTCGGCAAGAGAACTCGCGGTAGCCAGTGAAGCGATAGCCAAGAGCTTCACAGACCCGAATCGAAGCAGTGTTGCCCTCGGCGACGATGTAGAGGGGCTTGATCCCTTCTTGCAGCAATTCAGCAGTGCAGGCCGAGACGACTGCCCTGGCCAGGCCATGTCCCCGGAAACCCTCCTGGGTGCAGACGCCGACCTCGGCAAAGTAAGGCGAGCGCCAGTTTGTGTCTGCGGCCGCGATCACGCTTTCGCCGTCCCTGATCTCAAAGCGAGGGAAGCGGTCTCCCCTGGCTACCTTTTCGACGGGGTGGCGAAAATCTGGGTGGAAGCTCTCCTCGTCAACAGTGTAGATCAGGTTGTAGTGCTCATCCCAGGTGACGAGACATCGCCTCAGGAGCGAGGCCCTTTGCTCTTTCGCGGCGAAGAGGTACTCTCGTCCCTCGTCCAGGTGATTGGATAGGAGAGCGGATAACACGTCGTCGGAGTCGGCTCGCATCACCACCAGGGGGGTGAAGAGGTCATGTGCGGTTTGACAGACGGCCAGGAAGCCGACGACGACTTCCTGGCCGCAAGTGAAGAGCCGCGTCCGTTTATGATAGAGGGTGTAGTAAGCGGTGAGGGCGTCCTTTGGGGAAGTGGGCGACAGCAAGTGAGCAATGAAGCGCCGTTGCTTGCCATTGACGGTCATATTATAATCGTTTTTCAACAAGAGAGACGAAGGTCCGCACATCAACGATCTCAATCTCTTCAAAACGTCGCAGCACTTTGAGGTCAGGATCACCGGTCACAATGTACTGTGCCCCACCAGCCAAGGCACATTCGATGACCAGGTTATCGTCTGGATCACGACAGACATCAACTTTACGAGTGGGCGTTACCAAACGGACATAACCACGCACGTTGTTGATCACTTTGTCAGCTTCCTTTGCCGACAAACAAAATGGCTTATCAGGCCTGGTCAGGACATCTCTGAGCTCATCAAGAAGCGATTCACAAGTTACCACCTCTACTTTGCCCTGCTTAGCAAGATGGAGAGCCCGTCGGGGCAGCCCACGCCAAAAGGTGCCGGAGATGAATACGTTAGTGTCGTACAAAGCGATGATCAACGTTCTCTCCTGAACTCGTGAACGATTTGAGCCACATCTTCTTCAGTTAAATGGGTAAACCCCTTCTCTTTGGCCAAGTTCTCTGCCCAAGCATCGAACTCTATTACCTCTCTGGCCTTGACCAAATCCCGCCATCTCAAGAATTTGGCAAAATCCAGCACCTCCAGGACTTTCTCGCCGGGGAGTTCCTCTATTACATCGCGTAATTGTTCAGCATAACCGATGGTCATCGTGCCCTCCTTCTGTTACGGATACATACGTCCCAGCAGCCTCGGGAAGGGGATCGTCTCCCGGATGTGCTTCACGCCGCAGATCCAGGCCACAGTACGCTCCAGGCCCAGGCCGAAGCCGGAGTGGGGCACCGATCCGTATCGCCGCAGGTCGAGATACCACTCATAAGCCTGCCGAGAGATGCCAAGCTGCTCCACCTGCTGTTCCAGATATTCGTAACTCGCGCTGCGCTGACCGCCCCCGATGATCTCACCGTACCCTTCAGTAGCCAGCAAATCCACCGAAAGACAAACCTCCGGCCGCTCAGGGTCAAATTCCATGTAGAAGGCCTTGCACTGAGTTGGATAATGGTGGACGAAGACCGGCTTCTCAAAGTGCTCGGCCAGGACCACTTCGTGAGGGGCCCCGAGATCATCCCCCCACTCGATGGATACACCTTCCCGGTGAAGGATTTCAACTGCCGAGTCATACGTGAGGCGCGGAAACGGTGGGTTCACCTTTTCCAGCAACGTGGTATCGCGCTCGAGGGTCTTCAGCTCTTCAGCTCGATTCTTCAGCGTGGTCTGGACGACGTAGCTGACCAGCTCCTCCTCGACCCTCATGCACTCGTCCAGGTCAGCCCAGGCCATCTCCGGCTCCACCATCCAGAACTCCAGCAAGTGGCGGCGGGTCTTCGACTTCTCGGCCCGGAAAGTGGGGCCGAAGCAGTAGACCTTGCCGAAGGACATGATCTCGGCCTCGTTGTAGAGTTGGCCGCTCTGGGCGAGATAGGCCCGCTCCCCAAAGTAGTCGGTCTCAAAGAGGGTGGTGGTGTCCTCGCAGGAGGAGGGGGTGAGGATGGGGGTGTCCAGATTGATGAAGCCGTGGGAGTCCAGCCAATCGCGGATGGCCCGCACCACCTCGGCCCGCACCCGCAGGATAGCATGCTGCCTGGAGGAGCGCAGCCAAAGGTGGCGGCGATCCATCAGGAACTCCACGCCGTGCTCCTTGGGGGTTATGGGGTAATCCTCGGCCAGTTGCACGATCTCGACGGCGTTCGCTGTGAGCTCATAGCCGCCCGGCGCCCGCTTGTCCGCCCGCACCGTGCCGGTAACGATCAGGGATGACTCCTGGGTCACCGCTCTGGCTGCTTCGAACCCCTCAGGGGACACGTCATCCTCAAAGACCACGGCCTGGATTATGCCCGTCCCGTCCCGCACCAACAAGAACTGGAGCTTGCCCTTATCGGTCTTGTTATAGAGCCAGCCCTTGAGGGTTACCCCCTTGCCCTCGTGGGCGGCGATGTCTTCGATATACGCGTGCTCAGTCAAGATTGTGCCCCCTTGTCTTCGTCAGTTTTCTCACAAACAGGTGATGAGTCAACGAGTAATGAGTTAATGAGGTGCCCGCTGCCTCATTGCCTTATTGACTCGTTGACTTGTTGCCTCGTTGACTTCATCGTCACGTCAAGTTCAACCCTTCTCCTCCCTCGCATACGGCAGCCCCAGGGCGGCTGGCGCGCCTACTCGCTTGCTGAAGGCCTCCCACCAGGTGATGATCACCAGCACCAGGATGGTGAAGGCGTAGGGAAGCATCCCCAGGAAGGCGGCAGGGATGGTGGTCCCTGCGGCCTGCATGCGGAACTGCACGGCGTTGATCCCCCCGAAGAGCACGGCTCCGACCACCGCCCGCAGCGGGTCCCAGGTGGCAAAGATCACCAATGCGACGGCGATCCATCCCCGCCCGGCGGTCATCCCTTCCGTCCAGCCAGGGGTGTAGGCCAGCGACAGGTGTGCCCCGCCCAGCCCCGCCAACATCCCACCCAGGATGGTGTAGAGATAGCGGGTGGCGGTCACGTTCACCCCCAGGGCGTCGGCTGCCTGGGGGGACTCGCCGACCGCCCGCAGGTGGAGGCCGGGCCTGGTCCTGCGCAGATAGAACCAGGCGATGGGCACCAACAGGTACATGGCGTAGACCAGCAGGTCCTGGGCGAAGAGGGCCTTGCCGAGAACGGGTATGGAGGAGAGGCCAGGGATTTCCAGCTTGCCGAACTTCGGCCCGATGAGACCCACCAGGGGGCTGCCGTCAGGGCCGAGCCGCTGCCCCAGGAAGCTGGCCAGTCCGCTGCCGAAGATGGTGAGGGCCAGCCCGCTGACCGTCTGGTCAGCCCGGAGGGTGATGGTCAGGAAGGCATGGATCGAGGCCAGAAGCCCGCCGACAATGATCCCTGTCGCCACCCCAGCCCACGTGCTCCCGGTCCTATAGGCGGCGGCGAAAGCAGACACCGCGCCCATGATCATCATCCCCTCCAGCCCCAGGTTGAGAATCCCCGACCGCTCGGTGTAGATCTCGCCAACGGCGGCGTACACGAGTGAAGTCCCGGCCCGAACGGTGACGGCCAAGATGGAACCGAGAAGTGCGATCATCTCTCTATCCCTCCATGCTCTCTTGCCATGCTTCTCCCTCCCCCAACTTTGGGGGAGGGTCGGGGTGGCGGCTGCTCCCCGTTCGCCGCTCCAGGCGGATGCGATATTTGGTGAATAGATCCCCGCCCAGCACGAAGAAGAGGATGGCTCCCTGCAGCACCAGGGCCACCGCTGCGGGGAGCTGCATGGTGATCTGGATCTGATCGCCACCCACCAGGAGCCCGGCCAACAGGATAGCGACTACCAACACTCCCCAGGGGTTCAGCTTTCCCAGCCAGGCCACGATGATGGCGGTGTAACCGTAGCCCACCGACAGCCCTTTTTGCAGGCGGTGGGAGATGCCGGCCACCTCGGACATCCCCGCCAGACCGGCCAGTCCCCCGCTGAGGACCATCACCAGGATGACGTTACGCACGATATTGATGCCGGCGTAGTGCGCCGCCCTGGGATTCTCGCCGATCACCCGGATCTCGTAGCCCCACTTGGTTCGCCTCAGGACAATCCAGATGAACAAGGCCGCCACTACAGCGAAGATCACTCCCAGGTGGAACCGGGTGCCGGGCAGGCGAGGCAGCCAGGCTGCTTGTGGGAACTGCGCGGTACCGGGAAACCCGTAGCCTTGCGGATCCTTCCACGGCCCGTAGAACAGGTGTTCAACCAACAAGATGGCGATGTAGTTCATCATTAAGGTGGTGATGATCTCGTTGACGCGGAGGTAAGCCTTGAGCAAGGCCGGGATCAAGCCCCAGAGCGCGCCGCCGAGGAAGCCGGCGACGATCATCGCTGGCAGCAGCAGGGGGGCTGGGATGCGGTTCGCCCAAAAGAGCGCGACCCCTGAAGCGGCGATCCCGCCCACTGCCAACTGCCCCTCGGCGCCGATGTTCCAGAAGAGCATCCGGAAGGCCACGGACACCCCCAGGCCGCACAGCATCAGCGGGATGGCCTTGACCATCGTCTCCGAGACGTTGTACTTACCGCCGAAGGCTCCCAGGGCCATCGCCTTGTAGGTCGTCAGTGGGTTGGCTCCGGCAAGAGCCAACAACACCGCCCCCGCCAACAATGCCAGAACAACAGAGGCGATGGGCACCAGGAAAGCGGTGAGACGGGAATAGTCCTGGCGTTTTTCGATAATCAATCTCATAAGCAGAACTCCAAACTTTAAACCTTAAACTTTAAACCTTAAACTTCAAACTTTAAAGTTTAGAGTTTGAAGTTTGAAGTTTAAAGTTCAAAGTTTACGTTGGTCTTTCAGGATTAGCGTGCTGAGGATACGAGCGAGCTGCATGGCCTCATCGGTCAGGAACGCGGCTGCCTCAACGTCGCCAATAGCAGCTTCTTGGATCAGATGACACCAATAATGAGATTCCCTGGCTTCCTTACGAGCAATGCTGAACTTGTGGATGCGATCCTTCACAGATTCCGCTCCGTATCCCTCTTCGACATTGGCACCAACAGAGGTACCAGACTTGATCAACTGGTAAGCAAGGTGGCGCTCGGTAACACCTGCAGGCAATCGTCTCACGAGCTCCACAACCATCAACCCGAACTCAAAGGTGCGCTCTATGATGTCGAACGGTGGCTTCGCACCCTCGGCCATGCGCCGAGCCAACAAAGCCCCACGCTTTCGCCGTCCCCATGTCTCCCTGCCACCTGCCACCATGTGCCCCCCTATTTAAAGTTTAAAGTTTGAAGTTTGAAGTTTGAAATTTGAACTTCCGTTCCAGCCATCATCAGGCCGATCTTTTCAATATCCGCTCCCTCGGTATCAACGACACCCATGATCCGGCCTTCGTACATTACGGCGACGCGGTCGCTGATGGTCAGCAGCTCGTCCAGGTCCTCGGAGATGAGGAGGATGGCCGCTCCCTCCTCCCGCTGCTTGAGCAGGAGGTTGCGCACCGACTCCGTGGCCCCGACGTCCAACCCCCGCGTGGGGTGCACGGCCACCATCAGCTTGGGGCCGACGCTGATCTCGCGGGCCAGGATGGTGCGCTGGAGGTTGCCGCCGGAGAGGAGCTTGACCGGCGTCTCCTGGCTCGGGGTGGCGATGTTGAAGGCCTCGATCAGCCTGGCCGCGAAACGGGCGATGGACGGGCGGTCCAGAAACGGTCCCTTGGCCAGAGGCGGGTCGCGGTAGCTCTTGAGGATGACATTGTCGCTGACCGCCAGGTTGGGCACCAGACCCATTCCCAGCCGATCCCCCGGCACGTGGCTCACCTGCTCCCGGATCACCCGACGAGGGGAGCAGTTGGTCAGGTCACAACCGGCGATGAACACGCCCCCCTCCGTCGTCTTCCGCAGCCCGGTGATCACTTCGGCCAGCTCTCGCTGCCCGTTTCCCGCCACCCCTGCGATCCCCAATATCTTCCCCTGACGGATGGTGAACGAAACGTCCTTCAGGGCCGGCAGCCCCTTGTCGCTGAGCGCGCGCAGGTTGCGGACTTCTAGGATAATCTCGCCCGGTTCGACGGGCGTCTTCTCCACCTGGAAGAGCACCTCCCGACCGACCATCATGCGGGCCAGCTCCTCCTTCGTGGTCTGGCCGGTGCTCACCGTGGCCACCACTCTTCCGCCGCGCAGGACGGTAATTTGGTCAGAGATGGCCATCACCTCGCCGAGTTTGTGGCTGATGAAGATGACGGCCTTTCCCTCGCTGGCCATGCGCCGCAGGGTGACGAAAAGCTCCTCCACCTCCTGGGGGGTGAGCACGGCGGTAGGCTCGTCCATGATCAGGATGTTCACCCCGCGATAGAGCATCTTCAGGATCTCGACCCGCTGCTGCTCCCCCACCGAGAGCTGCCAGATGCGGGCTCGGGGGTCCACCTGCAGGCCGTACTGCCTGGAGAACTCGGCGATCCGGCCTTCGATGCGCGCCATATTGAGGAAGAAGCGCGGGGTCTTGAGCCCCAGGATGACGTTCTCGGCCACCGTCTGCGGCTCGACCAGCATGAAGTGCTGGTGCACCATCCCGATTCCCAAAGCGATGGCGTCTCGTGGTGATTGCAGGTTGGCTCTGCGCTCCCTGATATAGATCTCCCCCTCGTCGGCCCGGTAGAGGCCGGAGAGAATGTTCATCAGGGTGGTCTTGCCCGCTCCGTTCTCGCCCAGGAGGGCATGCACCTGGCCCGCCTGCACCTCCAGGTCAACGTGGTCGTTGGCCAACACGCCGGGGAAGCGCTTGGTGATTCCCCGCATCCTCACCAATGGAGTATCTGTGGACATATTCTCATCCTGTGATTTTGTTCGTAGTGACGACTTTAGTCGTCTACAATTGGGCCAGGGCGACTGAAGTCGCCACTACTAACCCCAGCCCAATAATTCGCCAGACTCCAGTACGAAAAAGGGTTCTGGCAGGCGGCTGGCTACCTGCCAGAACCCCCGTGACGATTTGTGGTTTATTTGGGGATGGTGCCGACAACCCCTTCGACCAGCCAATCGAAGGCCAGCTTCTCCTCGTCGGGCATGGTAGCCCCAAAGGTAACTAATGGACAGGCAGGCGGAGGGTCAGAGCACTTTGCCCTCCGCTGCCTGCCTGTCAGCTTACTCACTAGATCATTCTATCGTGCCCACCACGCCCTCCACGAACCAAGCCATGGAAAGCATCTCCCCGTCGGTCATCTTTTGGCCGTCGGCCACCTTGACGTTGCCGTCTTGGCCTTTGATGGGGCCACAGAACACGTCCCACTCGCCGCTCAGGATCTTCTGCTTGTAGTCATTCACCAGAGCCTTCACGTCGCCGGGCACCTGGGGGCTCAACGGAGCCAGGTCTACGGCCCCGTCCTTCATCCCGCCCCAGTACTGACCCGTCTTCCAGGTGCCGTCCATGGCCGCCTTGACGCGGTTGACGTAGTACGGCCCCCAGTTCCACACCGGGCTGGTCAGCACCGTGTCCCCCACGAACTGCCGCATATCGGAGTCGTAGCCGATGCTGACCATGCCCCGCTCCTGGGCCGCCTTCTGGGGCTCGGTGGTGTCCTGGTGCTGAGCGATCACGTCGCAGCCCTCGTCCAGCAGGGCCACTGCCGCCTCTTTCTCCTTCACCGGGTCGAACCAGGTCTGGGTCCACACCACGTGCACTGTGGCCTCCGGATTGGCAGTGCGCACCCCCAGGGCGAAGGCGTTGATGCCTCGGAGAACCTCGGGGATGGGGAAAGCGGCCACGTAGCCGATCTTGTTGGTCTTGGTGGCCTTGCCCGCCACCAGACCAGACAGGAAGCGCGGCTGGTACATGCGGCCGAAGTAGGTGGCCATGTTATCGGCGGTCTTGTAACCGGAGCAGTGCTCGAAGAACTTGTCCGGGAACTCCTGGGCCACGGTGAGCATGGGATCCATGAAGCCGAAGCTGGTGGCGAAGATGACGTCGTAGCCTTTCTTGGCAAAGTCGCGGATGACCCGCTCGGCGTCGGGGCCTTCGGGCACGTTCTCGATGAACGCGGTTTCGACGCCCAGTTCCTTCTCCACCATCAGGCGGCCCTGTTCGTGGGCCCAGGTCCAGCCCAGGTCGCCGATGGGCGCCACGTAGACGAAGGCCGCTTTCAGCTTCTCCGTCGGTGGCGGCGGCGTAGGCGTTGGCGGCACTGGCGTCGGTGTCGCTGCTGGTTGGCAAGCTGTGATCAGCATAGCCACGACCGTCACCAGGGCCAGTAAAGTCCAAAGTCTCTTGCTTTTAAACATCTTCGTTCCTCCTTTTAGAAAATGTGTCGTGCTGGAACTCTCTTTCCTCGAAAACCAAAGCTTCTGGCAATCACCCCCTTTCCTTTGGCATTAGTACCTTCCGAGTTCTCGGTTTGAGCGTTCGCCTTAGTTCACATCGAATGTGCACGGTACTCTATGGCGCGACCATCGGCTGCTGTTCCCCATGGGCCAACCTGTGCAATTCCTCAAACTGAGCCCGCACTTCCTTCATGTGCTGCTGTGCGTGGAAGGCAGCCACCCGCCTCACGACCTCGTCCTGCACCGCTCGGGGGTTGGGAACATACAGGAAGTCGAAGTCCCGGGCCTGGCCGGCCGTCTGGATGTACACGTGACCCCAACCCAGGATGCGTGCCTCCAGGTTGGGAATTTCATACCGCACGTCCTGGATCTGGCTCAGGCTAGTTTCCTTCTTGTCTTCGAAGACAAAGGGGATTCTCTCGATGTCAATCAAGCGATCAGGCGTCACCAGGTATTCATCGTTACGCCAATCCTGATACTGCCGGACAAACAACAACAGATCAATTAGCCAGAGGATGGTGACCACAAGCAGGGTGATAGAATTCAAAGGGACAAGTTTGGCTCTTGTCAGGAAAGCGAAAACGCCAGGCAAGGCAAGTAGGAGCAACCCTGGTACTATAGTTTCACGGAGCAGAACGATCCAGTGCTTGTGCCAGGTGACGACATCGTCTTCCACCAGGGGCCCAAAGGGTAAGAGGCGTGCCAGCCAGGGGAGTCTTTCCTTGCGTTTCCTCCGAGGTTGGGCATGCCCGATGAGTTGAAAGATACGGATCTGGACTTCCCGTGGATCTGGCACTCCGTCGAAGCGAATCAAGCCTGTCCTGCTTGCTGTTTCGATGAGCACATCGCCGAAGTTGAACAACAGCTCCACAGGGTTATTGACCTGGATAGAGACATTCTGAATCTGACGCAAGCTGGCCTCGTGCCTTTCCTCAAAGAAGAAGTACGCCCGTTCGATGCGGATCACACGACGATTGGTGACGATGAAGCTATCGTTGCCCCAATCGTATAATTGGAGAATCATCCACACGGCGATGAGCGACAAAAGCAAGGAACCCAGCACCACGGCTACACTCATGAAAGCGGTGTGCGAGAACACGTTCCATAGGCCAAAAGCAAGTAGGACAAAAGCAAGGCCGAGCGGGAGAGCATTTCTTTCCAGGAGCTTCATCCAGTGACGGCGCATGACAGGAAACTCCAGTTCCTCGCCGGGCTGCTGGCCGGGGAATTCCTCCCTGGTGGCCGTGGGTGCCTCGGCCAGGGTGGGAGTCGGCTGTGGCGGGACCAGCGTGTTCTGGCATAGACGAATCGCCAATTGCACGAACGCTTGCACGTCCTCCCGTCGAGGGATGTGGCTACGATGAACCACCTCGTTCCTGATGGCGTTGAGGCGTATGAGCTCGTCCACTGCCGTCTGATCCAGCAACGCTGGAACCCTGGCCCGCACCAGTTGGACCAGGTCCGGGAACTTCGTAGCCCTGGGATCAAAGTCCGGGTCGAGCTGGCTCAGATAGCCACCCAGCACGTCCTTGATCAACTCCCGGACATCCACCATAGCCAGGCGTAGCTCTCCCTCGGTGTCGGCCTTGACCAGTTGCTCAACCTGAATGGTGAGGAAATTTGTAGCCTTATCGCGCCAGGTAGTAGCTCTCACGAGTCCTCCACTCATGGGCTTTGAGACTTGTCTACTTTTAGATTTTACCACAAAATCGCTTTTATGGAAAGCGAACCCTACCCACAACTTGCCCCCAATTTTCATTTGAAGTATAATTGTTCTCAGAGCCCAGAGGAGGTCGTGAACCTTTTGGTCTGCCTGGCAGTATTACAGTTGAAACACGCCGCCTGGAAGCGAGATCACTAAAGTAGGTGTCGCCAAAAATGAAGTCTGAATCGAGATTGCGCGAAGGATGGACAGTCCTGGTTTTGATAATCTGCATGCTTCTCAGCGTGGCCTGGCCTATCCGCACCGCCGAATGGACTGAGGGCCTGGACATTCTATATTTTGTAGCTGTGGGGTCCGCGCTTGCTGGCTTCTTCCTGGCTAAAAGCATATTCCCCGATGTGGTGGCACATTTGTTCAGCCTGGTTTATGGGGTAGCATGGGTGGCGTTTTTGGGAGGGAATCTCCTGGCCTCTCAGTTCACCTGGCGCGAAAGGTTCATCGAACTGGGGATTCGCGTGAACGAGTGGCTGTGGACGGCTACGCACGGCGGTACCAGCGAGGATAACCTCATTTTCGTCTTGCTCCTGGCACTGATCCTCTGGCTGGCGGGCTATCTTTCCGCCTGGTATAATTTCCGCGAGGACAAGGCCTGGCAATCAGTCATCCCCTGTGGCCTGGTCTTGCTCTGGAATCTCTACTATGCTTCCCCTCAATTAGAGTTGTACCTGGTGGCCTATCTTTTCTTCGCCCTGCTCGTGGTGATGCATTCCAACCTGTTGATCCGGCAGCGAGAGTGGCGGACGGCCAGGGTTCACTACAGCTCCGACATCGGCTTAGCCTTCCTCCGAGCCGGAGTCATCTTTTCCCTCGTGGTCATCACCTTCGCCTGGCTAGCGCCCGATGCTATCGCCAGCCAGCAACTCTCCGACATAGGAGCGTTTCTGGATGAACCCTGGCTGAAGATGCAGGAGAACTGGAGTCGCCTTTTTGCCGCTGTCAGGTATTATGGTGCGGTCTATCCCAATCCCTTCGGCAATTCGCTGGGCCTGACAGGGCCCGTCCACCTCAGCGAGGTGGCCGTGATGGACGTGCAGTCCTCTGTGGGACGGTATTGGCGGGCGGCCGTCTACGACCAGTACACCGGCTCTGGTTGGCTCAATAACGATAAAGAGAGCATTAGCCTGGAAGCCGACGACTCCTCTCCTCTGACGCTGCCTGAATATGAGATGCGCCAGGAGATCACTCAAACCATCACCACATTTCTGCCCGGCAGGACAATGCTCTTTGCTGCCGCTCAGCCTCGCCGGGTGGATCTGTCGGCCTGGGCAGTAGTGAGTTATGTGCCCCCCGTTCCACCAGGCGAGGAGCCTGAGTCCTACGTGGCCGAGGAAGAGGGAGTGATTACCCCCGTCTCAATGCTTTATAGTCGTTCCCGTCTGAAACAGGGCCAGAGCTACACCGTCATCTCTTCCATCTCCGGGGCCGACGAAGACAGCCTGCGCGCGGCAGGGGATGACTATCCAGATTGGATCCTCGACCGCTATCTCCAGTTGCCACCGAGTCTACCGTCGCGCGTGCGCGATCTGGCAGAAGAGATCACCGGAGATCACGACAACGTCTACGACAAAGCCACGGCCCTGGAGAACTACTTGCGAAGGATAAAGTACAACGAGCTGATCGAAGCGCCACCTGAGGGCCAGGACGGCGTAGATTATTTCCTCTTCGACATCCGCGAGGGTTACTGCGATTACTACGCTTCGGCCCTGGCCGTGATGGCCCGCGCGGTCGGCATCCCGGCGCGGGTGGCAGCGGGCTATGGCCAGGGTGAGTACAACCCTGATACGGAATCCTACCGAGTGAGGGAAAAGGATGCCCACGCCTGGGTGGAGGTCTACTTCCCTCGCTACGGCTGGGTGGAATTCGAGCCTACGGCCGCGGAGCCGCTCTTAGTTCGACCCAAGCCCCCCAAGGTCGTTGAGCCGTCGGAAGACCGCAGCGGATTCAGAGGTCCGGGCCATGACGAGCCGATTCCTGATGACGATGTCTTCCCTGAAGATAGAGGTGGGTTCATCCCTAGCCAGGCCCCGGGGAGGTGGCAGGCAGTTCGCTGGTTGGTTGGCCTGCTCTTGCTTTCGATACCAGCGGGCTTGGCGGCATTTTGGGCCTGGCGCGAGCGGAAACAGAAGGGGTTGAACCTGGTGGAGCGAGTCTACGAGAGGCTGTGCAATTTTGCCCGTCGGCTGGGCATCGAACTCCAGCGACACCAGACGCCGTACGAGTACGCTGCCGCTTTGAGCACCGTCATACCTGAGGGGCGAGGCCCGGTGCAGCGCATCACCGATCTGTATGTGAGGGAGCGCTTCAGCGGCAGGGAAGTCAGTGGACAGGAGGCTGGGGAAGCCTGGCAAAGCCTGAGGCCCATTCTGTGGCGCAGTTGGCTGCGGCGGAAGCTGGCGAGGTTTCAACGCCGGGTCTCTTCCCGGAGATGATCAGTAGCAAGAAAACGCCGCTGGGTCTCGCGACCTGGCGGCTTTTTTCTTTGGGCGGCTCAATGGATGGCTTGCCGCACTCGGCGGGAGAGAGTACCGAACTCCGCGCTGTATAACATCTCCAGGCGGCGAGGCCGTGGCAGAGGAACGGGGACGGTCGCTTCGATGCGGCCTGGCCGGGAGCTCATGACCAGGATCCGATCGGCCAGAAAGAGGGCCTCCTGAATGCTGTGGGTCACCATGACCACTGTCTTCCGCTTCGCCTGCCAGATGCGTAGCAACTCCAGATTCATGTTCTCCCTGGTCAGGGCATCCAGCGAGCCGAAGGGCTCGTCCAAGAGTAGGATGGCCGGATCGTGGACGAGAGCTCTGGCGATAGCCACTCGCTGCTCCATCCCCCCCGACAGTTCATGAGGGTAAGCATCCTCGAAGCCCTCCAGCCCCACCAACTTCAGAAGTTCCCTGGCTTGCTGACCTGCCACCTCAGCTCTCAGGCCCTTGATCTCCAGCGGCAGGGTGACGTTTCTGAGGACGGTGCGCCAGGGCATCAGGTTAGCCTTCTGGAAGACGAAGCCAATCTGGCGGCGGGGGGCAGTCAGCAACTCCCCTCCCAGATAGACCCTGCCACTGGTGGGCCGCACCAGGCCACCCAAGACCCGCAGCAAGGTTGACTTGCCGCAGCCCGATGGCCCTACGATGCACAGGAACTCCCCGGCACCAACCTGAAGGGAAACACCTTCCAGGGCTTCCAGGGAACCTTGCTGCCCAAGATAGGTCATGGTTATCTCATCGGCCACTAAAACTGGCTCCATAAGTTTGCCTTTGGAGATCATGAATTCAGAGTATCTTCTCAAAAAGTTGGGGGAGGACAAATCCAGCACCGGTCGAGTAGGAGCGTAGCGACGTATCGAGGCCAAGCGGGTTGTCGGTAGACCCGCTCGCATCCTGGGTTTCGATACGACCTGAAGGTCTACTCAACCGGCGGATGCTCGCTATGCCCACATGCACTCCTTTCCCCCCAAAATA
>JAUWOY010000015.1 GCA_030611885.1 Chloroflexota bacterium
GGCATGAAACCAGAACGTATCTTCTCAAAAAATCGGGGGAGGACAAATCCAGCGCTGGTCGAGTAGGAGCGTAGCGACGTATCGAGGCCAAGCGGGTTGTCGGTAGCCCCGCTCGCATCCTGGGTTTCGATACGCCCTGAAGGTCTACTCAACCGGCGGATGCTGCTCGCTATGCCCCCATGCACCCCTTTCCCCCCAAATATTGAGAAGATACCCAGAACTGCCGGTGACAACGTCGCCTCTGGAGGCACCAGTTGGCCGTGAGACGTGAAGCCGTGAAACGTGAAGACGTGAAACTTGAATCACGCATCACGGGCAGTGGGTTAGTCGTGCCTGCTTGTTGATATTCTGGAGATCTCCCGGAAAGTTAATGAGTCAACGGGCCAATGGGGTAACGCGTGCCTCGTTTCCCTGCCGTACATCTTTTTCCGCCACTTCGGTGCTCGTGACGGCCTCACATTCCGTCACGAGCACCCCTTATCCCCTTTCTTCTCCCCCTTCCTCTTCTCGCTGGGAAGGGGGAGAGCTATTTTGGGCAATCATACAGAAGCTTAAAATTTTGAGATTCAGGCCGAATTTTGGGCTTTTCCTCTTGCCAATCTAGCCCTTTTGTGGTATCATTACTGACGATTCGTTCCACAACATCTTGTAGTATACTCTAATCTTCAATACTACTTGTTGTGGTGCGACACGTGAAAGCCGAATCATCAGTTATCATCAGGGAGGCTGAGATGAAGTGTCCTTATTGTGGCAAACACAAGACCAAGGTCATTGACACCCGGAGTTCTGGCGAGGGCATCCGTCGGCGGCGGGAGTGTAAGGTTTGTGGGCAGCGGTTCACCACCTATGAGCGGGTGGCACCCATGCGGCTGATAGTGGTCAAGGCTGATGGGCGGCGGGAGGAGTTCGACCAGGACAAGCTCCTGGCCGGTGTGTGCAAGGCTTGCGCCAAGCGGCCCGTCTCCACCGAGGCTATCGAGGAGCTGGTTAGTGGGATTGAGGGGAAGCTCTACAGTCGGGGGGAGCTGGAGGTGGAGAGCCGGGTCATCGGGGAGATGGTGATGGAGCAGTTGCGGGGGCTGGACGACGTGGCCTACGTGCGCTTTGCCTCCGTCTACCGTCGCTTCGCCGACGTGGAGAGCCTGGCGCAGGAGATCGAGAGATTGCTGGAGAGGAAGAGGCGGGAGGGGGAGTAGAAGGGCGGTTGAGGTTGGGGTTGTGAGAGGGCAGGAGGCATTAAGCGAATCTGAACCTGCCTATGCTGGTGTTATGCTAAAGTGCCTTTATTGAAGGATCGTGACAGATCAGGAAGGTGATGTCAACATATATCGTTGGAGGAGAAAGATGACTGACCTACTTGGTGCGAGTAGCTGGGCTTATACCATTCCCCTGATGTTCGTTATACTTGCCCTAATTTTCCGCAGGCAGATTAGTGCAAAGATCATGGAGATCAGTGTCTTGCGCGGCGAAGGCAAGAAGTACGAGCTTGCTTTTAAGGCCCAACAGGAGAAGCCTGAGAGAGCTCTGCCTAAAGGGGGGGCTCAAGTAATCACGGAAGCTGACGTAGAAACCACTCTGGGGAAGATACCCGATTTGAAGCCGGAGGGTATTGCCCGGTATCGTCGGACTTGTCACGCACATTTACTTCGCAACGGAGTTATCACTGTCGACCAGCTTGAATCTTTGGTCTCATCGGAGGAAGTACTTGATAAGCTTCGGCAGATATATATAGAAGAACTCAAACGTAATAAGGATGCTCCGTTGGATCCAGTAGCCGTGGCGACATGGGGAGCAACTCTCTTCGTTTATGGTGTGACACCAGAAGTCGAGAGGGCAGTGAGACAAGGGATTCGGCGCTCACCAGAATATCGGGAGAAGCACGGCCTCTAGTGAGGAATTGTGTAAGCCCGAGTGTGCTCATGGCCAGCCAATGCTTTAACGATGTACGACATCAACACAGGGGAACTCACTGATGGTAAACCTCGAAGTTGAGCTCTCCCAAAACGCCCTCACCGTCTTGGAAAAGCGATACCTCAAAAAGGACAAGAACGGGCGGGTGATCGAGACGCCGGAGGAGATGTTCTGGCGAGTGGCGAGAGGGGTGCTGAGTGCGTGATGTCAATGTAGGAGATGTGGTGGGAATTATCAGGTCAGGGAGGAGTAAATGAGCGTGGCTGTGGCCCAGGTCCGAAAACGAGACGGTCGAATCGTGCCTTTCGACCGCGAGAGGATCACCAACGCCATCTTCGAGGCTGCCCAGGCGGTGGGCCAGGAGGGCGGCAGAAGGGTGGCGGAGAGGATTACCGATGCCGTCGTTGTCCCTCTGGAGAGGGATTTCTTCGGCCAGGGCAGGGTTCCCTCGGTGGAGGAGATCCAGGATTTGGTGGAGGCGGCGCTCATCGAGAACGGCTACGCCCGCATGGCTAAGGCCTACATCCTCTACCGCGAACAGCGCGCCCGGGTCCGAGAGACGGAGAAGCTGCTCCTGGACGGCCTGAAGCTCATGGACGACTACCTGGAATGTTCCGACTGGAGGGTGAACGAGAACGCCAACATGAACTACTCCCTCCAGGGGCTGAACTTCCACGTCGCCTCGTCCATCTCGGCCAAGTACTGGCTGCACAAGATATATCCCCCGGAGGCGCGGGAGGCCCACGTGGAAGGAGACTTCCACATCCATGATATTTCCATCCTGGCCACCTATTGCTGCGGCTGGGACCTGCAAGACCTCCTGATCAGGGGATTCGGCGGCGTGCCAACCAAGACGGAGAGCAAGCCGCCCAGGCACCTCCGCTCGGCCCTGGGGCAGATCGTGAACTTCTTCTACACCCTCCAGGGAGAATCGGCGGGCGCGCAAGCCTTCTCCAACTTCGATACTCTGCTGGCTCCCTTCGTCCGCTACGACGGGCTGGACTATCGCGGGGTCAAGCAGGCTATTCAGGAGTTCATATTCAACATAAACGTACCCACCAGGGTCGGCTTTCAGTGTCCTTTCACCAATCTGACGATGGACCTGGTCCCGCCCAGCACCTTGCGCGATATGCCGGTCATCATCGGCGGCGAGTTTAAGGAGGAGACCTACGCCGACTTCCAGCACGAGATGAACCTCATCAACCGCGCCTTCGCCGAGGTGATGCTGGAGGGGGACGCCAAAGGGCGGGTGTTCACCTTTCCTATCCCCACCTACAACATCTCCAAGGATTTCGACTGGGAAAATTCCACCCTCGAGCTCATCTGGCAGATGACTGCCAAGTACGGCATCCCCTATTTTGCGAATTTCGTGAACAGCGATATGAGCCCTGATGATGCCAGGAGTATGTGTTGCCGGCTTCGCCTCGACAACCGGGAGTTGCGCAAGCGAGGCGGCGGCTACTTCGGCGCCAATCCCCTCACCGGGAGCATCGGGGTGGTGACCATCAACCTGGCCCGCCTCGGCTACCTGGCTGGTGATGAGGAGGATTTCTTCCGCCGATTGGAACGGCTGATGGAGATAGCCAAGACGAGCCTCGAGATCAAGCGGAAGACTCTGGAAAGGTTCACCGCGAAGGGGCTGTACCCTTATGCCAGGCACTACCTGGCGAGCATCAAGAAAATAGGGGGCACCTACTGGCCGAACCACTTCTCCACCATCGGGCTGAACGGCATGAATGAAGCCTGCCTTAACTTCATAGGGGCGAGCATTGCCCACCCCGACGGCAAGGCTTTGGCCCTGAAGATACTCCACTTCATGCGGGAGAAGCTAAAGGGCTTCCAGGCGGAGACAGGCAACCTCTATAATCTGGAGGCCACTCCTGCCGAAGGGGCTAGCTATCGGCTGGCCAAGGCGGACAAAGCCAGGTTCCCGGACATCATAGCCGCCGGCACTCCGCAGGCCCCGTACTACACTAACTCCACCCATCTGCCGGTGGGCTATACCGACGACGTCTTCGAGGCGTTGGAGCACCAGGACGATTTGCAGGTGCTCTACACCGGGGGGACGGTGCTCCACGCCTTCCTGGGCGAGAGGATAGACGACTGGCGACAGGCGCGCCTGTTGGTGCGGCGGATCGCCGAAAACTTCCGCCTGCCGTACTACACCCTCACTCCCACCTTCAGCATCTGCCCCGTCCACGGCTATATCTCAGGCGAGCACTTTCACTGCCCCTACGATCACGCACCGGATGAATTGAAAACCGTGGCACACGAGGACAGCAAGGTGCCCTGCGAGGTTTACTCCCGGGTAGTGGGCTATCTGCGTCCCGTGCGAAACTGGAACGTGGGCAAGAAGCAGGAGTTCGCCGAACGCAGGGAATACGCGGTGCAGGCAAGCCACTCTTCAGAGACTCAGACTTCCGAAGTCTTGAAGACTTCGGAAGTCTCAAGATAAGGCGATGCAAATCAGGGGGTGGGTGAGAACCTCGCTCATTGACTATCCGGGGAAGATCGCTGCCGTGCTCTTCACCAGCGGCTGCAACTTTCGCTGCCCGTACTGTCAGAATTCGGAGCTGGTGCTGCATCCGGAGGGCCTGCCGGAGATTGACCCCGCCGAGATCTTCCAGCTCCTCACACGGCGGCAGGCTCTGATTGATGGGGTGGTGATCACCGGCGGCGAGCCGACGCTGCAAAATGGCCTCGACGATTTTATGCGGAAGCTGAAAGAACTGGGCCTGGCGATCAAACTGGACACCAACGGCTACCGCCCCCAGGTGATCAGAGATTTGTTGGAGCGAGGGTTGCTGGATTACGTGGCCATGGACGTCAAGGCATCCCTGGCGAAGTATCCTTTGGCGGCCGGCGTGCCGGTTGAGGGGCAGCGGATCGAGGAGAGCGTGAGGCTGATACTGTCTTCGGGGATAGATCACGAGTTCCGCACCACGGTGGTGCCGGGCATCGTGGCCCCTGAGGATGTCGAGGAGATGGCCAGGCTGATCGCCGGAGCCGGGAAGTACGTCTTGCAGCAATTTCGCCCTCAGGGAACTCTCGTGCCCCGCTTCAGAGAGATGGCTCCTTATCCGGCCCAGATGCTGCTGGAGATGGCCCAGGCAGCGGAGAGATGGATAGGGAAGGTGGAGGTGAGAGGATTATGATGTGTTCACGAACATATCGGCGAATCTCGATTTCGAGCTTGCTGGGGCTGTTTATGGCTCTAGTGCTCTCCTGCAAGGCTGCGCCGACGGTTGCAACTCCGATGCCTACCCCGACGGCGTCAGCGGACATTAAAGCCTACACCGACGAGGAGGCGAAGCTATCTATCCAATATCCTGAAGGGTGGATAGTGGAAAGGACGATCTTAGAAGACCTCAACGCCACGATCTTCAGAGAGACGGTGGAGGAGGACGCGCCTGAGTTAATCGTTCTCTCCGGATCGGCCGAAGGTCGGAGTGCGGACCAGGTCTTGGGTGAAGCACTGGCCCTCATTCAGACGTTGGGCGGCGAGGCCGACAAGGATTGGCAGGTCGGTGAGGCCGAGTCTGTAACCCTCGGTGAGAGGCAAGGGCGGCGCATCTTCGCGGAGTACACCCGTGCTACCTCTGGCCTCAGGCATAAGGTCTACCTGCTTGGGATAGTGGGCGACGGCCTGAACGTAGCGAGGGTTTCCGCCGCCTTCGTCGCCGATGCCCCGCTCGATGAGTGGGATCAAAACTGGCTGGTCTTCGAAGCCATGCTCGAAAGCCTACGTTTTGGCGCCAAATGAAGTGACTCTTCCCAATGACATGCTTCCCATCAAATAGCTGGCAAGCTCGTCCAACGTAATGAGCCACCGGAATGTCAATCTGGTGGCTCTCGTACTTTTTCACGCCATGCCCTTTGGAGAATCGTGTTTGCCGCGAGCGCATCGCATTGGGGACACGTAGTGACGACTTCAGTCGTCGTTCCCGCCGCAAAAGCGACTGAAGTCGCTACTACGTTCGCCCATAATGTCCTTGGCGAGCAGTTTTGGTATGTCTCAAACTCGTGACGGTCGCGTTTGCCTGCAGTTTGCTCTGTTTTTCGGTATTCTATAATGATCTGCTTGTGTAGATCGGGAAGCTGTGGTATACTATGGTTGCTTTTCGACTGGAGTTTGGACAAAGTGAGAGAAACCAGGTTTTTCGCTCAGAAGTGCTTCTCGGAGCATCGAAAATGCTGGCGACCGTGCACATTTTGGATGCAAGGGTTTAAAAACCTGGTTTCTGACCACCGGGGGGGAGGGCAGGATGGGCGAAGAAGAGACATTGCTCGCCGTCAAGGAAGCATTGGCATATCTCGAACGCATCGAGAGATTGCTGGAGACAATGGCCGAAAACATGCAGGAATATCTGGAAGCCAGCCGTCAATTGCTGGCTTCTTCCGCTCTTAAGGCAGACGCGGCCGAGGTTGATGTTTCTTCGGTTACGTACTCTGACGCCGAGGTATTGACAATCAGGGAGCTGACCATTAATCCAGTCGAGCACGTAGTCACCGTTAGCGACCGGCCCATCGAGCTGACTCCCACGGAGTTTGACATTCTGTTTTGCTTGATGCGCAACGGTGGCCGGGTGCTTAGCTGCCAGGAACTGGTACGCCAGGCCCAGGGCTACGAACTGGACGAGAGGGATGCTCGCTACCTCATCCGCCCCCACATCACACGTCTCCGGCAAAAGCTGGTAACGGAGACTGAGTCCCCGGAATACATCCACAACGTGCGGGGCATAGGTTACTTCTTCGAGAGGCGCACCAGGCCAAGAGACTAGCGAGCTACAGACGTTCTCGCAATTCGTTCTACCCTTCCGCAATTCTTCTGTACTCGGTTTAGGTGATTTTATAGTTTATTCATATTTTTCCTCGCGATTCGTTCTACCTTTTTACAGTCCTTTTGTAAGGTTCCTGTAACCCACAAAAGGGTCATTTTGTGGTATAATGTTACCAGTCGTAAAAGATCGCTTTAGTGAAAACAAAGGAGGTCAATCATGAAAAAGATGTCAGTCACAACCACCTTAGCTCTTCTGCTGGCCTTGATCCTGGGCAGCACCGTGGTCTATGCGCACTTCGCTTGGTGCATGGATGACCCTGTCCTCTCCATAGGCGGGACCGAGGTTAACGTGATCGTCTGGGTCCCTGAGGGAAAGCAGGGCCTGGTCACGGGCCCCGTGCACGTGAAGGTGTATGTCCCCCGCAATGTTGAGACCTATGTCATCGAGACCAGTGAGGGTTTCAACGGCAAGGGTGAACGGGTGGTCATTGTCCCGAAGCCGGTCGGGCCTGTCGAGCCGGTCGGGCCTGTCGAGCCGGTCGAGCCTGTCGAGCCGGTCGGGCCTGTCGAAGCGATCGAGGTCGAGGTGGAAGTAAAGGTCTCCACCGACGATCCGGAAGGATTCCCCGTGATGGTGACTATCGAGGTCGCCGCTACCGAGCTCAATAGCGCTGAGGGTTGGAGCAACGACTGGGTGGAGTGCGCGGTGGAGCTGTAAGATTGGCCGATGGTCCGTCTTCTGGCCAGGTCTTCATCTTCACTCAAAGGAGGAACGCTCCTATGCGAGACTTTTCACTCCCCCTACGCGCCTATATCTTGGGCCTTGCTCTGCTAGCTCTGGCTCTCTTTGTCTCAGCGGCTAACCTTGGGGGGTTGAACGCAGTCATCGAGCAGCCTCTCCTGGCTGGCCTTCTGGTGGCTGCCATCGCTGCCGCCTCCAGCTTCCCGGTGCACATATCCCCCAAGACCAAGGTGTCGGTAGAGACCATAGCCATCTTTGCCACCCTCTTGCTGTTCCCACCCCCCGCTGCCATAGCCATATCCGCCCTGGGGAAGTTCATCTCCTATCAGGTCTTCCTGCGGAAGAAGTGGCCCAATACCCTGTTCGAGGTAGCTCAGACCACGCTTTACGCTGGCCTGGGTGGGTTCTTCTATCATAGCCTGGTCTCAGAGCCTCTCACCTCGGTCATCAATTCGCCCCGTGGCCTGTTGACCCTGGTGGGGGTAGCCCTCATCATGCACGTGGTCAACGCCTTTCTGGTGGCCGGGGTGGTGGCCCTGCAAACCCAGCGCAGCCTCATGCGGGCGTTGGTGACCTATAACAGTTACGATCTCCCTCAGCAAGCGGCCCTTTACGTTATGGGGCCGCTTGCTGCCCTGGTGGCCCAGATAGGTTTCTGGGCCTTGTGCCTGATGATCATCCCCGTGGCCCTCGTCTACATCTCCTTCAGGAACAACGCGCTGTTGCGTTTTCAAACCAAGGAGGCCGTCGAGGCCCTGGCTGATACGATTGACATGCGTGACCCCTACACCTTCGCCCATTCCCAAAGGGTGGCCAGATATGCCCGCGAGCTGGCCATCAATCTGGGGCTGCCTGAGGACGTGGTGGACACCATCGAGTCAGCCGCCCGCGTTCATGACCTGGGCAAAATAGGGGTTGACACCTCTATCCTGAGCAAACCCACTGCACTGAGCGAGGCTGAGTGGGAGATGATGAGGAAGCATCCAGCGATAGGGGTCAGCATCGTGGGCCGCTTCCCCTTTTTCCGCTCTGGGCAAGAACTTATCCTTCACCATCACGAGCGCTACGATGGCCAGGGATACCCGGCGGGGCTAGAGGGCGACTCGATACCTATTGGAGCCAGGGTCATCGCCGTGGCCGACGCTTTCGACGCCATGACCAGCGACCGCCCATATCGTCGGGCTTTGCCCCTCAGGGCTGTCCTGCGGGAGTTGGAACAGCACAAGGGCACTCAGTGGGATCCCCAGGTAACCGAGGTCTTGACCGGGATCCTCCGCCAGGAGCTAGAGGGCCAGAGGACCTCGGTTCTGCTGTCTTCGTTGGCAACTGCCTAATGAGATTCGCCCGTTGGCCTAAAAGGGGTCTTTAGATGCTACATCTAGTGGTGAGTAAAGACCATCAATATCAACACATACCGTGGCTGGCGGCCTATCTCGCCAAAAATAGGACAGTCACGGCCTGCCCACCAGTTGACAGGGGAGAAGGCGTAAACATCAACCGTCATGCCTTTAGGCAAGACCGGGGATTTCCGTCCCACTTTTCTCCTGCGGGCGAGGAGTTGCTCTCTTCGTGTTTCGCGGTTATGATCCACTGCCTGGGAGCCCGCCGCTGTTACGTGATGCTGTTGGACAAGGAGCGCTCGGAGTTGGTGGTGGTCAAGGCTAGCTCTAAAGGTGCTCCTGCTCCGGGTGACAGAATCGCCCTGAGCCAAAGCGTCGCGGGTTGGGTGGTTGAGCACAAACAGCCACTAATCTCAGCCAATCATAAGAAGGGACTGGGAGCAGCGATGTGGGAAAAGGAATATGCTAACGGCCCCTTTCTCGCTGTCCCCATTTCGGGCGAAGAGGAATTTCACGGGGTGCTGATGGCTTGTAACAAGCTGAACGGCGGAACTTTCTCGGAGCACGACCTGGTGACGGCCGAGATGCTGGCCAATCACCTGGCCCTATGCATCGAGGGAAGCTTCCTGTTCCGGGAAGGCGCCGAGAAGCCCAATTAATTCTGCTCCTCTGTAGCATCATTTCATAGTTCACCAGCAAAGAACGCGGGGCAACCAGATTCTGGTTGCCCCGTGTTTGCGTTCTGGGAAACTGGGAACCAGTTTACCAACTATCAACCTACCAACCTGCCAACCTGTCCAATGATCTGCGGCAGCACCTCGGCCACGTCCTCGTGGATGACCACGTCTGCCTGGCTGTCCAAGGGGGTGGGTTGGTAGTTGACGACGATGGCCCTGGCCCCACGCCGCCCGGCCACAAAGGGTATCTCCGCGGCCGGCACTATCTCCAGTGAGGAGCCCACCACCAGCATCAGGTCGCACCGCTCGGCCTCGCCCCAGGCCTCCAGGAGCACCCACCTGGGCAACTGCTCGCCGATGAGGACGACGTTCGGCTTCAGCAGGCCGCCACACGAGCAGTAGGGCATTTCGTCTTCTTCGAGGAATCGCTCGATCATATCCAGGATGGGAACGACCTTGCGGCACCTGAGGCAGGTGGCCTGCTGCATATTCCCGTGAAGCTCAAGGACGCGCTTCGAGCCCGCCTTCTGGTGGAGGTCGTCAATGTTTTGGGTGATGACCGCCTTGAGCAAGCCCATCTCCTCCAGTTCCGCTAATGCGTGGTGCGCGGGATTGGGCTCTGCCTTCAGCAATTTCCTGGCCAGAGGCCGGGCCCACTCGTAAAAGGCCTGGGGTTGCAGGCGAAAGGAGAAGGACGAGGCCACGAGCAGCGGGTTGACCTTCTCCCACAGGCCGGAGCCGGGGCTGCGAAAATCGGGGACGCCTGAGGGGGTGCTGATCCCCGCGCCGGTCAGGGCGACGATGTACTTAGAGTTGACGATGAGGGCAGCGGCCCTCTCAATTTGCTGTTGAGTATCCATGTGCTTTCACTAGAAACCAGGTTTTTTTCCTGGTTAAAGCTGGCTGCATATCAAGCAGTGTAGGATCGCAAACGGAAACTACTTTTTGAACTCAAAAAACCTGGTTTCTCCGGTTCCAGGATTTTACAACTCGAAGAGGGTGGGCTGGCTTACCTCTATTTGCAACCTCTCTCCTCCCGCCACGCGATGGGCGTATCTCGTCGTCTCGGGCAGGCGGTATTTGGTGCAGCAGCCGAGGACGTACTCGATGGCCGTAGGCAGGTCTACCTGGTGGCCGATGGAGACGTAGAGAGGGTTGACGCCGGTTTTGGTGCGCACCACCGCGCCGATGATCTCGCCGCCATCGTAGAGATGAGCGAAGGAGCCCCTTTCGGAGCCTGGCTCGTGGTGGCTGCCGCAGAGGCGCGATTTGGCGCAGCCGATGGCGGGCCTATCTACGATCACCCCCAGGTGGGTCGCCAGACCCATGCGGCGAGGATGGGCCAGGCCCTGAGCGTCGAAAATGAACAGGTCGGGCTCCGTTTTCAACTGCTCCAGAGCGGCCAAGACAGACGGCGCTTCGCGGAAAGCCAGCAGGCCAGGGATGTACGGGAACTCCGCCGGCAGTTCCGCCAGGCTGTAATCAACGGGAGTTAACCCTGGATAACTGAGCACCACTATCGCGGCCCGAGCCACCTCGCCCTTGATGGAAACGTCAACCCCGGCCACGGTGTTGGCCTGGCTGAAAGTCCTCTCCGTGGATACCCTGCTCCGCAGCCCCTGCTGTATCTCCTTGGCCTCCGAGGGGGAGACATCCCATCGGTGGGGGGAAACGATTTTCATAGCTTCGTCCTTTCAAACCACTCGATTTCCGAATGCCGATTCTCGACTGTAATTCGGAAATCGGAAATCGCAAATCGGAAATCGTTGTATTACTTTAGCACGAAAGTGGATTGTTGGCAAGTGGTTTTTTGACAGAGTCCGACTTTTGGTGTAATATATAAACGTTTCTTTATCAATAGATGAATGGTCAGTTGGATATGCCTGATAATCTGTTGAGCAAATCGAAAGAGCTCACAAAATGCTTCAAAGCTTTGGGTGACATCGCTCGCCTGCGCATCGTCGCCCGGTTGGCTGCCCATGCTGAGCTGAGCGTTTCGGAACTGGTCGAGGCTCTGGAGGTCAGCCAGCCCCTCATCTCCTGGCATCTGCGGCGGTTGGAGAAGGTGGGCCTGGTCGAGGTCAGGCGGAAGGGTCGCCAGGCCTATTGTTCGTTGAATCGGGGGAGGCTCCGTAGGTATTTGCAGGAGTTCGCTGAGGTGCTTGGCGAGACCGGTCAACAGATGGGAAACGGATGAGCGGAGCATGCGAGATCAGACGAAGCTCGGTTATTACCTCTACCGTCTGTTGGGCCTGGTCGTGCCCCTCATACCGCCAGGCTTGGCTTATCCCCTGGCAACCAGATTGGGTGACCTCTTCTACCGCCTGGACAAGGCCATGCGAGCCAACATCTACGACAATGTAACCCACATTCTAGAAGGCAGCCAAAAGGCGGCAGGCGATAGTGAGGCTATAGTACGAGGCGTGTTTCGCAGCATGGCCCAGAACTACTACGATCTCTTTCGGGTGCCGACTCTCAGCCCGGCTGAAATCGCCCGTTTGGTGAAAGTGGAAGGCTGGGAGCACGTCGAGAGGGCTTTGTCCAGGGGCAAGGGTTTGATCGTTATCACAGCCCACTTTGGCAATACAGACATCGTGGCTCAAGTGCTGGCCCTGCGGGAGATCCCAGTCGTTGTCCCCGCTGAGCACCTCGAGCCAGAGGTACTGTTTCAGTACGTCTGCAGCCTGCGGGCCAGCAAGGGCCTTCGACTGATTCCCGTTGATGGCCCGCTCTTGGAGCTCTTCCGGGCGCTGCGGCGCAATGAGGTGGTGGGCCTGGCCGCCGACAGGGACATCACCGAGAGCGGCATCGTGGTGGACTTTTTTGGCGCGCCCGCCCGCCTGCCCGATGGCTATGCTCAGCTCTCCTTACGCACCGGCGCGCCGATCATCGCGGGATTCGGCCAGCGGCTGCCCGATAACACCTTTGTCGCCCACTTTGAGCCATCCCTGGAGTTGGAGGCCACCGGCGACCGAGACCACGACGTTAGAGCTGGCGTGGAGAAGGTAGTGGCCATTATGGAGCGCTACATTGGGGAGCATCCCGACCAATGGGTGATGTCGGTACCCTTATGGCGAACGACGGATAACTTATGAAGATAGCTCTAGTCTCGCCCTATGACTATCCCTACCCCGGAGGGGTGGTCAAACACATCTTCTATCTGGACAGAGAATTTCGGCGACTGGGCCACGATGTCCGCATCATTGCTGCCTGCTCTGAGGACGTGGGGGACGTGCCTCCGCAAGTGATCAAGGTCTCTGGCTCCATCGTTCACATTCCCGCCGCTGGTTCCGTGGCCCGCATTACCCTCTCGCCGCTTGTCTATCGGCGGGTGAAGAAGATACTGAAACGGGAGCAGTTTGACGTCATCCACCTCCACGAGCCTATGACACCGGCTTTGCCGCTGGCTGTTCTGCGACACACCCCCTTGTCTCCACAGTCCGTGGTGGTGGGCACATTTCATGCCTACCGTGAATCCAACCACCCAGGCTACGAATACGCCAAACCCATCTTCGAGCGCTTCTTCAGCCGTCTCGATGGCCGGATCGCCGTCTCTGAAGCGGTTCGGGATTATCTGGTGGGCTATTTTCCAGGTGATTACCGCATTATCCCCAATGGCATTGACCTGGAGCGCTTCGGTGACCCGGCTTTGCGCCCGCTAGAGCAGTTTGATGACGGCAAGTTAAACATCCTTTTCGTCGGACGTCTGGAGAAGCGCAAAGGGTTCAAGTACCTTCTCCGAGCCTTTGCCCAGGTCAAGCAAGCTGTTCCCGAAGCCCGACTCATGGTGGTGGGAGCTTACGATAAGGAGGACAAGGAGCCATTTGTGTTCTATGCCCGCGAAAATCGCCTGCGCGATGTCAGATTCATCGGTCAGGTGTCAGAAGATGACCTGCCGCGCTATTATCGAACCTGCCACGTCTTCTGCGCGCCCTCCACCGGCTTCGAGAGCTTCGGGATTATCTTGCTAGAAGCAATGGCAGCAGGAAAGCCTATCGTGGCCTCCAACATTGATGGCTATCGCGGTGTCCTGGAGGATGGTGGGGAGGGCCTTCTGGTCCAGCCGGAAGATGAGCGGCGTCTGGCCGAGGCCTTAATTCATCTGCTCAAAGATCCGGCCCTGCGCGAGAAAATGGGCCGCCAGGGGCAAGCCACGGCCACCGATTACGCTTGGCATAAAGTGGCCCAGCAGATCTTGGATTATTATCGAGAGCTATTGGAGAGGAAAAGACATTGAGAAGCAAAGAAGAGTGGTTAGAGTTTATCAGAAGCCGAATACGAGGGTTGGATGAGGCGAAGAGTGGCCAGACATTGACCCTGACCGATCTGCTCAGGAAGCGGTTTGGGGGCATCCTGGAGCCCATCGCCCGTCTCGTCGGCAGGACGGGCGTATCCCCCAACGTGGTGACGTTGACGGGCGTTGTTCTCAACCTGGGGATCGCTTGGATCCTGTCCCAGGGCTACATGAGAATTGGCGGCCTCTTGCTCCCCCTGGTGTCGCTGTTTGATGCCTTGGATGGGACCTTGGCCCGACTGACAGGTAAGAGGAGCCGCTTCGGAGCTTTCCTGGATTCGACCATGGATCGCTTCTCGGAGGCGATCGTCTACCTGGGGCTTCTCGTCTTCTATACCCGATCCGGCGCTGGGCGGGAGATCCTTCTCATTAATATCACCATAGTTGGCTCTCTGATGGTCAGCTACGCCAGGGCCCGCGCCGAGGGGCTGGGCCTCGATTGCAAGGTTGGGCTCCTCACCCGCTTGGAGAGGGTCATCGTTTTGACTGTCGCCTTAATCCTGGATCAGGTGCCCACAGCTTTGTGGGTACTGGCCATCCTGACCAACTTTACCGCATTTCAACGGATGTACCACGTTTGGAAGGCCACTCATGGAGATGATGAGTAGCAGAGGAGCAAATTCATGGCCAGATTGATCATTCTTGGTTCGGGAGCAGCGTTGGCGGATGCTTCCCGTGACAACACCTACATGGTTCTCCAGGGGCGGGAGAGCTCGATCCTGATTGATTGTGGGGGCAGCCCGTTGCACAAGCTCCAGGCGCTCGGCGTTGACCTCAATAGCCTCGATTCCCTCATCGTCACCCACCACCACCCCGATCACATCTACGGTGTGCCCGTCCTCTTGCTGGGCCTGTGGCTCTATGGCCGCCAGGAGCCGTTTCACATCTTCGCCCCCCAGAGGAGCGTGGCTGCCATTACCTCGATCATGGATGCGCTGGAATGGCAGGACTGGCCCGGCAGGATGCCCGTTGCCTTCCACGAGGTGGAGATGAGGGTGGGGCACAGGGTCATCGAGTCACCCGAGTTTGAGATCACCACTGCGCCAGTGGAGCACCATGTTCCCACCATTGCTGTGAAGGTGATGTCCAGGGAGAGCAGCAAGACCGTCGTCTACTCCAGCGACACTGAACCCTGTGGAGCGTTGGCCAGGCTGGCCCAGGGAGCGGACATCCTCATTCACGAGAGCACCGGCGACTATGCGGGACATTCGACTTCTGCTCAGGCGGGAGCGATGGCCAGGCGGTGCGGGGCGGGCAAGCTGGTGCTCATCCACTTCACCGCGCTGGATAGTGAGCTTGAGGGTTTGCGGCGGGCAGCCGAGGCCGAGTTCGACGGCCCTGTGGAGTTGGCCGAGGACTTTGCCGTTTATCCCCTTCAGCGCCCTTCTTCTGGCGCATGAATTGCGACACTTTTATCTCGTTTGGAAAACTGTCTAGTTTTGACGTTTTCTGTGGTCACTGGCGATAGTCTCCTATATCCAGGTAAGGTGTAAGTGATTGAAATGGGGCTACTCCCCAAACCTCAGGGAGCAGCCCCATTTACTTTCGGTGTAAGTTGCCTCTAGCCTTTCTGGACAAAAACTGGTATAATTACAGTAGGTGCCGAAGGTGGGATTTGAACCCACATGAGGTTGAAGCCTCAACGGTTTTTGAGACCGTCGCGTCTGCCTGTTCCGCCACTTCGGCCCAATGTCTCTCACTACTGATGTAAAGTATAAACCAATAAACGAATTTAGTCAAGTCAAGTGCGTTAGGCGTACAGCAGATGGATGAAAAGGCCCTCATTGACGCCGCACGCCAGGGCGATGTCGGCTCCTTCAATCAATTGGTACTGAGCTATCAAAGCATGGTCTACAACTTTGCCTATCGTATCCTGGGTGACCGCCACGCTGCGGCCGATGCAACTCAGGATGCCTTCATTTCCGCCTTCAAGGCTATAGGCAAGTTCAGGGGGGGGTCTTTCAAAGCCTGGTTGCTGCGCATCGTCACCAACGCCTGCTACGATCAACTGCGCCGCAAGCAGCGGCAGCCAACTGCGTCCCTCGATGCCCTCCTGGTGCTCGATCCATCCCCTGTTCAGTCCCTCACTGATTTTGAGGAATCACCTGAGGAGTACACCGTGCGCCAGGAGTTGAGCAGGGTCATCCAGATTGGCATCGGGAGCCTGCCGCCAGAGCAGCGCGTTACCCTGGTACTTGCCGATGTCCAAGGGTTTAGCTACCAAGAAATCGCCGGGGTAACCGGAGTCACTTTGGGCACGGTCAAATCACGTCTGAGCCGTGCCCGGAACAAATTGCGGGATTTTCTTCTAGGACAGAGGGAACTTTTGCCCTCTCGATACCGTCTTAAGAACGAGTGAGTATCTGGCTGGTCTGGAATTCTGATATCGGGGTAGAAGGCCAATCGTATATTGAAGTGGAGCAAGTGAATGTTCGACCGTTTATTCAAATCTGAGCATCAACGTGTCGAGGAGATGCTCTCAGCCTATCTAGATGGAGAGCTCTCGCCCAAAAAGCAAGCCCTGGTGGAAAAGCATCTGGCCCAATGCGCCGACTGCACTCGGAATCTGCGCACCCTGCGCCAGACAGTGGCCCTCCTGGGACAGTTGCCCCCTGTGGCCGTGCCTCGTTCCTTTGTCATCCGCCCTGCTCCAGCCGCCCGGCGCGCCAGTCTCTTCCAGACGAGGCGAGCCTATGTCTACCTCAGAGCTGCCACCGCTTTGGCGACCATCCTCTTCGCCGTGGTGCTGGCTGGTGACGCCTTTCTCACCGGCCTGGCCCCGGCCAGGGCGCCTGAGGTGATTATGCGAGAGGTATCAGTGGAGAAGGTGGTGGTTGAGCCCGTAGTGGTGGAGAAGGAAGTTGCAGTCGAGAAAGAGGTACTGGTCACCGTGGAGGTGGAGAAGGAAATGGTGGGCGAGAAGCCGGTGGTCGTGACCGTCGTCGTCGAGAAAGAGGTGGCGGTCGAGAAGGTT
The DNA here is from genome assembly GCA_030611885.1 of Chloroflexota bacterium. GTDB lineage: Bacteria > Chloroflexota > Anaerolineae > VGOG01 > VGOG01 > JAUWOY01. The sequence goes on from JAUWOY010000015.1 coordinate 16,719, forward strand.
GTTGAGAGCCAGACTGCCTACGGAGCTACCCCCCTGCCCGCCCCCGCCGAGAGACAGGGTGAGTTGGCGCTCACGCCGAAACCGCTGCCCACTCCGGCCGTGGCGGCCCAGGGAATAGAGACGGCCCCAGCCGCCGTCACCCCATCCACGCCCGAAGGGGAAACGCTGGCCGAGGCTCTACCACGTCCTGGAGAGGAACATGTTGAAGCCACGGCGGTCCCGACAACATTGCCAGCAGATGCGGTTGCCACGGCGGAGCCTGCCTTCACACCCACCGCCATCGTCGAAGCTCTGCCCCAAGAGCCAGCCGCCCCGGCCGCTGCCCGTCCCGGCAGATTAGGGTTGGGGCTGTGGCGCATTGTCGAAACCGGCTTGTTATCGCTGGTGCTCGTTTTAGCCGTAGCCACGCTAGTTGCCAAGCGCCGTCAAAACATCGGCTGAAGGTAAACCTCCAGCCCCAGTAGATCCAGGATTTCCAGCAGATACGAGATTCCCAATAGAGGTGGCTTCCATGCCTGTCCTGAGCCTTGTCCTGAGCCTGTCGAAGGGTTGCCGAAAGGCCGCTGGTTCTCGGGCGTGAGAGCCCGCTCTGCTTAGAATTTGGATCTACTGAGCCTGAAAGAACAAAGCCCTGCGAGCTGACTTTTAGTCCGCAGGGCTTCGTTTTTTTTTAGAATCTGGAATTTTGATATAAGCTCCAAGTCCCGTCCTCGGGCTGTCAAAAACGCCCCCGGGGACGGGTGCTAGAGCCTTATATCAAAACTTCAGTTTCAGAATGATGAGCACTTACTTAGCGTGTTCCACAGCTCTTGTCTCGCGGATGACAGTGACCGTGATCTGCCCTGGATACTCCAGGGTCTCCTCCACCTTTTTGGCGATATTCTTGGAGAGATATATGGCGGCCAAGTCATCAATCTCTTCGGGCTTGACCATGATCCTTATCTCGCGGCCGGCCTGAATAGCATAAGACTGGTCCACACCCTCGAAAGAATTGGCTACCTCCTCCAGGGCCTTAACGCGTTTGAGGTAGTGCTCCAGGCTTTCGCGGCGAGCACCAAGCCGGGCACCAGAGATGGCGTCGGCAGCCTCGACCAGGATGGCCTCCAGGCACTGGGGCTCTTCCTCTCCGTGGTGGGCGGCGATACAGTTGACGACTTTCGCGGATATGCCCAATCTCTTGGCTATATCGGCGCCGATGAGGGCATGAGGACCGTTCACTTCGTGGTCAACGGCCTTGCCGATGTCGTGCAAAAGCCCTCCCTTCTTAGCCAGGGCAACATCAGCCCCCAATTCCGCAGCCATCATGGCCGCCAGACCAGCCGTCTCCAACGAATGAGCTAACACGTTCTGGCCGTAGCTGGTGCGGAACTTGAGCCGGCCCAGCAACTCGATCAGCTTAGGGTGCAGACCGGGCACACCAGTTTCATAAGCTGCTTGCTCCCCTGTCTCGCGGATGACGGCTGCTACTTCCTCCTGAGACTTGTTCACTAGCTGCTCGATGCGTCCGGGATGGATGCGTCCATCCAGGATCAGCTTGCTCATGGCCACGCGGGCTACCTCGCGCCGTACAGGGTCAAAGCCAGAGAGGAGCACTGCTTCGGGCGTGTCGTCAACTACCACGTCTACCCCAGTGGCCTTTTCGAAGGCTCGGATGTTGCGCCCGCCACGGCCAATGATGCGCCCTTTCATATCATCACTCGGCAGAGGCACCATGGAGACGGTCGTTTCCGCCACCTGATCGGAGGCGAACCGCTGAATCGCCAGGGTGATGATCTCCCGAGCCCGACGCTCAGCTTCCTCTTTGGTCTCGGCCTCTACTTCCCTGATCACGCGAGCCATATCCTGGCGAGCTTCCGCTGCGATGTTTTGCAACAACAGCTCTTTCGCTTCATCCCTGGTCAAGTTCGACACCCTCTCCAGTTCCTGGATGATCTTTTGGTGCGATCTATCCAACTCGTTCTGCAGGCGGTCCAGCTTGCTCTGGCGCTTATTGAGCTGGCGTTCCCTGCTATCAATGCGTTCCATCTTATAGTCGGTAGATTCTCGCTGCTTTTGCAGCCTTTCCTCCTCCTTCTGGAGTTCGAAGCGCTTTTTCTTGGCCTCGACCTCGGCCTGGTCGCGAAACTTTAGGGCCTCATCCTTCGCCGCAAGCATCAATTCCTTAGACTTAGTCTGAGCCTCGGCCAGTAAGCGTTTGGCTTTTGCCTCCGCCGATTCTATACGCGCTTGGCTCAGATAGCGGTTGAGCAGATAGCCCAGGATCAGGCCAAACGAGAGAGCAATCACAGATCCTGCAATAGCAAAAGGTAATCCATACATCTCACATCCTCACTTTCATCTATATTTTTTCATCCTCCGCTATGAGCTCCTGCCAGGCGCGTTCCACGGTCGGGTTCACTACTCCATATGGAAAGCCCCGTCGCAGCAAGTACGCACTCAGCTTCTGGCGGAAGGATGCTTGGTCCAGGTGGGCCAGCCTGCGGCCTCGTTGAGTGGCGACTCGATAGGCGCTCTCTTCCTCGTCGAGGTCCGCCAGCGATTGGGCGATTATCTTCGCGTCCACGCCCTTTTGGTGAAGTTCATAGCGCAGCATGCGCAAACCGCGCGGCTTGAATCTCTCCCTGTTCTCCACCCAATAACGAGTGAAGGCCAGGTCATCCAGTAGCTTGGCTCTCGTCAGGCGCTCGACCACCTCTTCTTCGACGGCAGGAGATACGGCTTTGCCCTGCAAATAGCGGCGCACCTCGGCTTCGCTGCGGGGGCGATAGGATAGAAAGTGCAAAGCGCGGTCGTGGGCCTTCTCAAAGGAATCCCTCTTCTTTAACCTCTCGATATCCTCGTCGGAGAGCACCTGGTCGCGTCTCAGTTTAGCTGCCTCAATGGCTGCCAAGCCGAAGGCATAGTGACCGTCCAAGTAGACGTTGACCCGCTTGGGGTTCCTCTTTTGAACCTTCAGAGCTGTTATCGTTCCAGCCATACTTACCCCAAAACAAAAATAGCCGTGGCAATCAGTTGCCACAGCTATCGCTGAGCTTGCACGTAGGAGCGACTATTGCTTCAGCCCGCCCTAAACAACGAGCGAAGAGAACCTCTCCAGTGACAGGTATATTTTGTCTAGCAGCATTCGCCGCCGGAATGAACTAAGGACAAGAAACACTACATTTTAATCTTGCGATTGCTGCCTTTTGTCACACATCCGATTCGCCCTTTCGTGGCATTCGCCTCGACTCGGATGAGGGAGGTCGCCTGGGCGAGCTCAATACCAGATGCCCAATGGCACGTGCTCTGAACACAAATCCCAATCCTTCCGAAAGATGGGGAAGGTGGATCCAGATCTAGCAGGGATAACCAGGTAAATCTCTATACCCTTGCGCAGGGCAGAATGGCGAAGCTAAGACTTGATGCTGTGCCAATGGGACTACACTGACATTTCGCAATTGATAGCTGTGGCTCAGGAGCCATCGGTAGATAGAGCGAAGGCTCCTCTATTTTCAAGTTATTTGTACATAAACAGGGGCCGTTGGATTTCCCCGCTGGCCCCCTCAGAACGCTCTCAGCGGCGCGGTCAGTCTTCGTTCGACTCCTCGTCCGCTGAGCTGGGAAGGGCTTCGTCAACTTCTTCGGCTGGAGGCACGTAACTTCTCTGAGGCAGGCCAGCCATCTCGCGAACCTTGTTCTCTACTTCGAGAGTCAGCTCAAGGTTATTTCTAAGGAATTCCTTGGCGTTCTCCCGGCCCTGGCCCAGGCGAGTCTCACCGTAAGAGTAGTAAGCGCCCCTCTTGGTGACCAACTCCATCTCGGTAGCCAAATCGAGAACATCCCCTACCCAAGAAATGCCCTCGTTGTACATGATGTCGAACTCAGCCTTCTTGAATGGGGGGGCGACCTTGTTTTTTACCACCCGAACCCTGGTGCGACTGCCAATGATCTCTCCCCCCTGCTTGATAGACTGTATCCGCCGCATGTCCAGGCGTACCGAGGAGTAGAACTTCAAGGCCCTGCCGCCTGAGGTGGTCTCTGGGTTGCCAAAGAGCACCCCGATCTTCATCCTGAGCTGATTGGTGAAGATCATGGCCGTGTTGGACTGCTTTATGGCGCCGGAGAGCTTTCTGAGGGCCTGGCTCATCAAGCGGGCCTGCAGGCCCATGTGAGCGTCGCCCATGTCCCCCTCAATCTCGGCCCGGGGTACGAGCGCGGCCACCGAGTCAATCACCACCACGGCCACCGCCCCCGATCTTATCAGGGCCTCGGCGATCTCCAGCGCTTGTTCTCCAGTATCGGGCTGGGAGATGTATAGGTTGTCTACATCCACTCCGCACATGCGAGCATAGGCCGGATCCAGTGCGTGTTCCATGTCAATGAAAGCAGCCACGCCGCCCATCTTTTGGGCCTCAGCCATGATGTGGTAGGAGAGGGTGGTCTTACCCGCCATCTCAGGGCCGTAGATCTCGATCACCCTTCCCCTGGGGATGCCGCCTATCCCCAGGGCAATGTCCAGGGAAATGGACCCGGTCGGTATGGCCTCCACATCTAGGTGAGTGGCCTCACCCAGCCTGATGATGGCCCCATCGCCAAAACGCTTCTTGATGCTGAGCAAAGTGGTCTCCAATGCCTTCCCACGCCCCTTGTCTACCATATCCTTATCTCCTTGTCTGACTTGCATTCCGTTAGCTTTTTATTGGGCAGACTGGTTGGCTACTGATGCTGCTCGGTTAAGCCTCTTCATCAGCCGCGACTTGGAGCGGGCAGCTTTGTTTCTGTGGATGATGCCCTTCGCGGCCGCTTTGTCCAGGGCAACGATAGCGAGTTGGACCTCTTCTCTGGCCTCCTCGATCTTCCCCTCGGCTATAAGCTTTCTAGCCTTATTGACATAGGTCCGAGCCCGGGACCGAAACACCTGGTTGCGCTCTCGCTTCCTGGCCGAGCTCCTGATTCGTTTTATAGCTGATCTAATGTTAGCCAAAATCTCGCCTCCCTTTTCAAACTGCGGTAAGTATACACTATCTTGGCGAATTTGTCCAATTTGTTTCTCTCACGGCCCGGCCTCACCACGAGTATTCGTCAATCAGCTTACCATCGGCGTCGTACAGGTACACCGTATCGTGGACGTTTCTCCAAATGGCTTGGGCGTTACCCCAATAAAGATCGGTGGCCGTATCCACCTCGCTGCCGCTGTGCAACCTGACGCTGGCCGCTGGGCTCAGAATGAATTCGGGGAAGGTGTACCATTTGTCGGGCTTCTTATTTACACTCCAGCCCGTCATGTCCACGGGGTTATCGCTTTGACTGGTGAAACAGATGTATTCTTCGTTAAGGTTCTGGTGATCATCTCCAGGCGCATCATACTGGGAGCAGTCTGGGTCAATGACTACTTCGCCCGGCGAGGCCGGGGTCAGGATAGGTCCCCATAGCCCCCGCCCAGTCTCCCTGGCCTCTCGCTGCAACTCCAAGAAATGCTCCTGGTATTTGACATCCGGCGGATAGGTTGATACCAGGGCATAGCCCTGTTCCACCAAATAGGCATTTACGAAAACGTCTCCCACGTAGACGTAGCGCAACAGGCGTCCGTAGCGATCCGTCTCCGAGACGTCTTTCTCCAGAAAGACCGTCTGGCCCTCTACCAGTTCCCTGTTCTTCTCATAGGCTTCCTGGGCATAATACCCCACCGGCTTGGTGGGATGGTGCAGCTCCGGGGTATCTATGCCTATGTAGCGCACCTTGTAGCTCTCCCCCTCGATTTCTACCTCGATGGTATCTCCATCAACAGCTCTGATGGCCAAAGCCTCGACAGAGTCGGGGGGCACGGCTGGCGGTTGCTCACAGGCAACCAGTGAAAAGGCTAGTACTATGCAGATGATGGACGATCGGAAGAGCTTTCTCATAGATCTCCCTCCATGTGGACAATCTTAGAGAAACCAGGTTTTTTCGCTCCACAGTACTTCCCAGAGCGTCGAAAATGCCCACAATTGCGCGTGTTTTGGGTGCAAAGAGTTCCAAAAACCTGGTTTCTGACTGCCTCTCTGAGTTTGTTCAAAGTCCAGAAATTCATGTTCAGCGGCCGGTCTCAAGATATCCAATGGCTCGCTCGAGCTGGGGGTCTATGCCCTGTAAAAAGTCTTCCTCGGTGAAGGGCACTACGATGTCGGGAGTGAGGCCCTCCCCGTGGAAGGGGTAGCGGTCGGGGGTCAGCAGCCGGGACATGGTCACGTGCAGACTGGATCCGTCGCTCAGCTCGTGGACGCTCTGCACCGATCCTTTGCCGAAGGTTTGCTCGCCGATGAGCGCCCCGCGGCCATGATCCTGGAGGGCCCCCACCACGACCTCCGAGTTGCTGGCGGTGCCCTGGTTGACCAGAATCGCCAGGGGGATGTCCGTAGCCAGGCCTCCCCGTTTGGCGCTGTACGTTTGCTCTCGGCCATCGCTGAACTGCTGGTAGACGACAATGCCCTCATCCAGGAACTGGCTGGCCACCTCGATGGCCGCGGAGGGAAAGACGCCGCCAGGATTGTTGCGCAAGTCGAGTATCAGGCCCGATAGGTTTTCCCCCATCAGCTCCCGCAAGGTTTCCCCCAACTCCTGGCCTGTCCGCTCGCTGAAAAGGGAAATGCGTACATAGCCAATATCATCTTCCAGGACCATCCCACCCACGGTTGCCAACTCAACTTCGCCCCTGATCACCTCGATCACCAGAGGCGCGGCCTCCTCCCTCCGCATGATGGTGAGGCGTACGGTTGAGCCTTTGGGTCCGCGGATGAGGCGCACGGCCTCCCCCAGTGGCATGCCTGTGACCGCCACGTCATCAACCTTGAGGACTATGTCCCCGGCCTTGACTCCTGCCTGCATGGCGGGAGAGCCATCAAAGGGTGAGACAATGACCACCTGGTCGTTCTCGTCTACTGCCACGATTGCTCCGATCCCTTCGTACGCTCCTCTCAGATCAATCATCTGATCTTCCGAGGGCATGGGCTCCACCAGTATGGTGGCTGAGTCATCTAGGATCCTCAATGCACCCCGGATGGAACCGTAGGTCAATTCTTTGGGATCGGGCAACTCGCCGAAGAACTCCTGCTCCACGATCCGCCACGCTTCCCAAAAGAGATCGAACTGCTCTGGCTCGCCGGCTCTGGTCTGGACTTGGGTGGGACTGATGAGCTGATTGACTCCGAAGCCTGCCAGGAAGGATGCCCCAGCAATTATCGCCACCAACACAATCGCCACCAACGTCTTGAGAAATGCTCGCATCTGCTTTACCCCTCTCTAATTTATCACTGCCCTAGATTATAGCAGATTTCGCTCTACTTGGCAACAGGGAGCAATTGCAAGAGTTGACCTGCTCTGGCTTCTTGACAAGAACCTCCGATTGTGCTATAATTTATTTGATTCTTTTGAATGTTTTGTCTTCTCTGAAGAAGGAGCACGCCATGAAGCTGACCGGCCGCCAAAAGGATTTTCTCAGTAAGTTCCTCGACCTGTACCGAGAGGCTGACCGTCCCCTGCACTACGCGGTGCTGGCCGATAGAGTGGGAGTGACCAAGATCACTGCCTATGACATGCTGCGCCTGCTGGAAGAGCGGGGGCTGGTAGCCTCGGAGTACGTATTGCCCGAGGGGGGCGGCCCAGGCCGCTCTAGCATCGTCTTCTCTCCGACGGAGAAGGCCGTCACTGTGATGGCACAACTGGCTGGCGAGAGGTGGGACGTGGCGGAATGGGACGAGGTCAAGGGGCGCATCCTGGCCGCTTTGCGGAAAGGCAGGGGCACGGACTATCAGAGCCTGCTGGATGAGATTCTACTACGCATCCCGGAGCGCAAATCGCCTATGCTCTTCGTAGCCGAGATGATCACCGCTGCCATCCTCAGCCTGAACCAACTCAGGGAGGAAGCAGCGGCCAGGGGCCTGTTCAAAAACCTCCGCGCCCTGGGATTTCCCGGCGAGCTAGGGCTCAACGCCCTGGCTGGCCTGACTCTGGGCCTCACCCTGGTGGAAAAGGCCAATCGCCGCGTCACCACGCTGCTTCTCTCCTACACGCAGAAATACCAGGATCACCTGGCCAGGCTGAGCGCTGAGAACAAGAAAAGGCTGTCCGACTTCGCCCAGGAGGTGATGAAGATCGTGGGGACCTGACTCGCCCCCCTTTTTTCAGGGAATTTTTGGTTTTCTTTGTCTCTTATCTTTTTGAGGAAACGACGAAATGGGGATTTCCAGAGCAGAAAGGAGGTGATAGAGATGGCAGGCATGATTGACACACTTCTCGCGCTCGGCTTTGGCGCTCTCTCCATGACCAGGGAGCGAGCCCAGAAGGTCGTTGATGAGCTGGTCAAGAAGGGCGAGGTCAGGCTGGAGGAATCCAGGGCCCTGATTGATAAGATGACCTCCAGGGGCGAGGAGGAGCGAGCCGAACTCCGCAAGCTCATCGAAGAGGAACTGAAGAGAGCGAAGTCCGGCGTAGCGAGCCGTAAAGACATCGAAGAACTGAGCGCGAGGATAGACGCCCTGGCCGAGAAGTTGGCCGGCGAGTAGAGCACCTCAACCCAGGCATCGGCTGGGGATGGCCGCCATGACTGGGCCTGACCAGCCGATGCCTGCCACGTCTGGAGGAGAATCCCATGAGCTTGCTCAGCCGCATGGCTCAGATGGCCGTTGCTCTCTTGCGTCCCAAGGATCTGATGGAGATCGTCCGTGGCGTCTCTGGCCCTATGATGGCCAAGCTGGACAAAGAGGAGAAGATGGCCTTCATCCAGAACTTCGTTGAGGAAAACCTCGACAAGATGCTCGAAGGGCTGGGGCGGGAGGAGAGGGCTCAGTTGATGAACGCTCTCCTGCCCAGAATCCTCGAGGAATTCCCCCTGGCGGATTTGGACATCCTGGGTGCGTTCTCAGATGAGAACCCCTAGTCCAGAAGGAGGTGAAAAATGAGCGGTCTGCCGAACATCGGCCTTCCAGAATTGCTTCTGATCCTTGGTGTTGTCCTGCTGATCTTTGGGCCAAGGCGGTTGGCCGGGCTGGGAGGCGCCCTGGGACAGACGATCAGGGACTTCCAACGGGCTCTGAAGGGCCTGGAGGATGAGGTGGGGTCAGACGTGGATGAGATCCCTGACATATCCGAAAAGCAAACCGGTCCAGAAGAGACAGGGGAGCGGAAACCCAGCTAAAGAGGGAGGTTTGACCAGTGGGAAAATACTGCCCGTTCCTTGAAACGGGACCCCGCCGGCAAGGGGACTCGCTTTATCGTTGCGCCGTGGGCGTTAACTTCTACTCCGTGGGGCCGGAGCGAGAGCTGTGCCACACTTGCCCTATCGCCCACCTGGGCGACGCTTTGCTCTGCGAGCACCTGGATGTCTATACTTTCCTGCAAGTCAACGAGGATGGAAAGCGATCCGTCCGAGTGGAAATGGAATGTCGCCTGGGAGCTGGCCAGGTGCCTGACTCGGTTCGGTGCGACATCTGCCCTGAGATGCAGGATGCCGGCCCGGAAGGCGTTCCGGGCCTCGTGTCGCTGGGAGATGTGCGGTGGTCGAGGGAGTAGACTCCGAGGGAGAGTCGTGCGAGTTCTTGGAGATCCCAAAGGAAGGTTTGCTTCTGCCCCGGTGCCGGATCTCGCTGGACCCGGGGTCGGTCTCCGCATTCTGTGCCCACTGTGAGGTGCCCCGGATTCGAAAGGGGCCTCATTGTCGCCACCTTGGCTTCCACACCCGAACGCGAGTCAATTGGTTCGGGACCCTGCGAGTGCAGGCGCTGCTGAGTTGCCGGTTGCACGGAGACACCGATATCTCGCTGGCCGACTGCGCCCGCTGCCCAGACTACGAGGCCGACGGAGGATAGAGCCATGTTCATCTCTGTAGTAATTCCAGCCTATAACGAAGAGCGGTACCTGGGCCGCTGCCTGCAAGCGTTGCACACCCAAAGCTATCCGGCTTCACGCTTCGAGATCATCGTGGTGGACAACGGCAGCACAGATGCAACAGCGGACATTGCCCGCCGCCTTGGGGCGCGTGTCGTATCCGAGCCGCGCAAGGGGGTAGCACGCGCCCGGCAGACCGGTTTCGAGGCGGCGCGGAGTGAGATCATCGCCTCGACCGACGCCGATACCACCGTGCCGGCTTTCTGGCTGGCCCGTATCGCGGCCCACTTCGAGGCTGACCCTGACCTGGGTGCGGTATACGGCCCGGTGCACTGGCCCAATGGCCGGCCGGTGGAGCAACTGGCGCTGCGCTACCCGGCCACCTGGGTGCTGTGGGCCAGCAACCGGGTTGGGCGCAGTCTGTGGTGGGGCAGCAACTTCGCCGTGCAGTGGGAGGTCTTCTACGCTGCTGGCGGCTTCCCCGTGGACTGGCCTTCGGGCGAGGATACCGATCTCTCCCTGCGGGTGAGCCGCATCGCTCCCGTTCGCTTCGACCCGGACCTGACGGTCCACGCCTCCAGCCGGCGGCTGCGTGAGGGCTGGGGTCGCTTGATGAGCCGTTCCACTGTGGGCATGGTGAACCGCTTCGTGCTGCGGCAACCACCGCGGCCGATGCCGGACATAAGGTGATGGCACACTTGCACAGAGAGGAAAGCAGGAGAGGATAAAATGGGCTGTTTTTGGAGGTGAAGATAGGAGGAAATCTCCATGCTCATGTATCATGGTAATTTTGCAAAGCTCGCTTTGAGATCGGTTTGGTACCCTGCGTTGGGGAAAGCATTGGGCGCTGCAGCCCAACGCTTGTATGGATATCGAGTAGGGCCAGATGAAAAAGAGAATTTGGCCCTGCTTAGAGATTATCTCCAGCGACACTCAGCAATCGTTTATTTCAATCATCTCTTTTTGGGGGATGGCCCCCTGGTCATAACATTTTTGCTGAACAATCTTGGCGATTCCATCCGGATAATAAGTGGAGCTGAATCACGGAAGCATTATGACTTCCGCCGAGATCCAGTAAATGCCTCGATACTGCGGCTAGCTTATCCTTTGGGGATAAGATTGTTTCCCGTTGTTCAGCATTATGACCGAGACTCCTATAGTTACGGGGAGAGAGTAAGATGGTTGCGCAAATTTGTTAAGGGAGCAAAGGAGATATTGAGTCAACCTGGCGGGATAATCGTTATAGCTCCTGAAGGGACGAGAAGTCCTGACGGCGCTCTCCAAAAAGCTCAAAGTGGCCTCGCGCACCTGGATAAATATGGTGACTCCCCTTATTTTTTCCCGGTAGCGCTCATCCCCAAGGATGAGTTTGAGCGTGGAATAAGCCCCGGAAGCAATTTTGAGTTAAGAACAGCTCGACCATTCCTGGCAGAAGAGATTCTCCCCGAAATCCCTGAAGGGCTCTCGCTCGCTGATGGGATGATGCTGAGACTGGCTAGGCTCCTACCGGAAGAGATGAGGGGAGTCTACACCCCTTATCTCAGCCCGCGCAGATAATACAGAAGTTTTGCAGATTTTACAAAATCGCCGACAGAAAGCTGTCAACGGATTCAGGGATCGGATTGAACGGATTCAGGCCCGGATTGGGCAGAAGGAGTCTCACCAGATATGTGATTATCCGTTCAATTCGTTCCAGAAATCCGTTGACAGTGTGCCCTACGTAAAAAGTGCAAAACTACTGATAATAGATGGAAGGACAAAGATGAGCAAAATAGCCATTCTCACCGACAGCGTCACTTGCTTTCCACCAAAGCTGGCCGAGGAGCACAACATCCACGTAATACCCGTCCACATCAATTTTGGCGGAAAGAGCTACCGCGATGGGGTGGACATCACCCCAGCCCAATTCTACAAGATGCTCCGCCAGGCTGTGGATTTGCCGACGACCTCCGCCTCCTCCGTGGGGGAATACCAGGTCTTTTATCGGGAGCTGGGCCAAGGGGCGAAGGCCATTGTTTGCATCACCTACTCTGGCAGCTTGGGGATGGGCTACGATTCCGCCGTGGCGGCCAGCAGAGCCCTCAACTCACCTCACGTCCACGTCGTTGATTCCCGCACTGCGTTGATGGCCGAGGGGTTCCTGGCGCTGGAGGCCGCGCGCGCCACGGCGGGAGGGGAGGACCTGGCCGGCGTGGTGAGGAGGGTCGAGGAGCTCATCCCCAGGGTGAACCTCTTCATCGTCTTCGAGACGTTGGAGTACCTGCATCGGGGCGGGCGCATAGGCAAGGCGGAGGCCCTGCTGGGCTCGCTCCTGCAAATCAAGCCCATCCTTTACGTGCCGACCGAGAAGGGCGTCTTTGACGTCCTGGGGAAGGCCCGTACCAAAAGGAAGGCGATGAACCAGATGTTGAACCTGATGGCCAGAGAGGTGGGGGACAACCCTGTCCACGTCGCCGTCCAGCACGCCGACGTTCCAGAGGAAGCCCAGAGTTTCATGGAGGAGATAGCATCGCGCTTCAACTGCGTGGAGCTTCACCTCGCCGATTTCAGCCCCGTTGTGGGGACTCACACCGGCCCCGGCGCGATAAGCGTGGCCTTTTACGCCGAGACGCCCAAATGAGGAGAAAAGTGACGGAAGAGATCATTGAGATTCCACGCCACGTAGCGCTTATTATGGACGGCAACGGACGTTGGGCCCAGCAACGGGGCCTGCCCCGCCTGGCGGGGCACCGCGCCGGGGCGGAGAGCGCCCATCGGCTGTTAGGGGCCGGCCTGGGCTTCGGGCTCAAGATCGCAACCCTCTATGGCTTCTCCATCGAGAACTGGCAAAGGCCCTGGGAAGAGGTGACGGGCCTGTTCAGGATATTCGAGGAGTTCATTGACAAATACACCCAGGAGCTTCACCAAAACGGCGCCCAACTGCGCCACCTGGGTCGCCTGGAAGGGCTGCCGGAGAGCCTGGTAGAAAAGATAAAATGGGTCATGGAGCTGACCAGGGACAACGACCGGCTCATCGTGAACTTCGCCTTCAATTACGGCGGGAGGGCGGAGATCGTGGACGCAGCGAAGCGGGTCATCGAAGCCTATCGCCGGGGCGAGCTCGCTCTCGACGCCCTCGACGAAGGACTATTCGAGAGATACCTCTACACGGCGGCCCTGCCCGAAGTGGACCTCATCATCCGCACAGGGGGCGAGAAGCGCCTCTCCAACTTCCTGCTCTGGCAGTCGGCCCACGCCTATTTCTACTCCACCCCCGTCTACTGGCCCGACTTCGACGAAGAGGAGCTTCGCAAGGCACTCGTGGCCTACAGCCAGCGGCGGACTGGCGTCCGCACTATTAAAAATGGGATCAAAACATCACTATAAACAAAGGAGGATGTCATGAAAAGCTTCACCCAGAGGTTGATGGATGGAGGAACAGGAGAAGCTCTGGAGGGGATCATCTACGGGCTTGCCCGCCGTGACTCCCTGCGGGGCCTGTTCCTCCGGCAATTCGAGAGAAAGACGATGCGAGACCTGGCTGATGGCCGGAGGCCGCCGAACCAGCTCCCTGGCATCCACCGGGACAGGAGGCTGCTGGGCCTATCCATGCTCTACGGCCTCGACAGGGCCCTGCGAAGGGGGCTCGTCGCCGATGCGGTGGCGAGGAGGTCCCTGCACAGCCTGGTGCAGTGGAACATCGTCGAGGGGTATCACAGGGAGTTCAAAGATAAGTTCGAGACCGAGCACGGCGGCTGGCCTCCCTGGTTTTTGGTCATCGGCCCAGGCAAGGCTTGCAACCTGCGCTGCAAAGGCTGCTACGCCAACTCCAGCGCCAGAAACCCTGAGAGGCTGGACTGGGAGATCACGGACCGCATCATATCCGAGGCCAAGGAGCTTTGGGGCGTAAGGTTCTTCACCATCACCGGCGGGGAGCCGATGGCCTATAAATCCAACGGCAAAGGCATCCTGGACATCTTCGAGAAGCACAACGATGCCTTTTTCCTCATGTACACCAACGGCACGCTGATTGACGAAAAGGCGGCGCGGAGGATGGCCCAGGCGGGCAACGTCACGCCCGCCTTCTCGGTGGAGGGGATGGAGGAGAAGACGGACGCCCGGAGGGGGAAGGGCGTCTTCCAGAGGGTGCTGCGCGGCATGGCCAACCTCAGGGAGGCAGGAGTTCCCTTCGGAGTATCATTAACCGCCACCTGCGCCAACTACCAGGAGATACTCTCCGACGAATTCCTCGATCTCTTCTTCGAGGAGCAGGGGGCTCTCTACGGCTGGATCTTCCAGTACATGCCCATCGGCCGGCGCTTCACCCTCGAACTGATGCCCACCCCGGAGCAGAGAGTCTGGATGCTGAGGCGGATGTGGCAGGTGGTGAAGGAGCGCAAGATATTCCTGATTGATTTCTGGAACTCCGGCCCCTCCGTGTTCGGCTGCCTCGCAGGGGGCAAGGAGATCGGCTACCTGTACATTGACTGGAACGGGAAGGTGATGCCCTGCGTCTTCTACCCCTACTCGCCGGTCAACATCCTCGAGGTCTACAAAAACGGCGGGAATCTGCAGGACGCCTGGAGTCACCCCTTCTTTGAAGCCATACGCCAGTGGCAGTGCGAGTATGCTGCGAAGCAAGGCAACTGGCTGATGCCTTGCCCCATCAGGGATCACCACGCGATGGCCCGCAAGCTCGTCGAGGTCCATCGCGCTGAGCCCGAGGACGAGATGGCGAGGGAGGCGCTCCTGGACGAGGATTACTACCGAGGGCTGGTGGACTACGACCGGAGGCTGGCCGAGCTAACCGAGGGCATCTGGGAAAAGGAGTACCTGAGGCAAAGGTGAAAGCGACAACTTAAACTATGGTTCGCAGGTAGGGGTGTAGCAATGCTACATCCCTACCTGCAATAGGAGCGAAGTTGGAGACTTCGCACTCCACGGGACTTGAAACACCTACGCCGATGCGAAAAGGAGGCAAAAACTATGAAAGAAGTGCTAAGCCACATACAGGCGGCTTCGAGCATATTGGAGAAAATCCCTCAGAAGGTTGAAGCCCAGTTGCGTTCATGGAGGCTGCTGGAACGCAGCAGGTGGGTCCGAAAGATGACGGACATGGCGATAGTGGGTATCGAGGTGGAACCGCTTCCCGCCTGTCTGGGCGATAGTCAGCGTGCGATTTTGGTGAGCAATTATCCCTCGGTTTCACAGACGCTGAGAACGGTCCTGAAAGTTAGCTGTCGTCTGCCCGGAGAGAAGCTCCGCTTGAAAGCCATCGCCAGAAAAGAAGTCGCGGTGGGAGCCAATGTGCTGCTAAGAGCTTTGGGGGTAGATCAGCTCATCTTCCCGGCCCTGAAGGACCAATCCGGGAAATACGTATTGGAGCCCGACACTCTCAAGAAGGTTCTGGCCCATCTCGATGGCCAGGGGAATGTCCTGTGGCTTTCGATCACGGGCAACACGCGGGGCAACGGCCTGTTGGAGCGCGATCTGAGAACCGGGGCGGCGCTGTTCTCCCTCAAGAAGAAGATCCCCATCGTGCCCATGGGATTGGTGACCAAAGAGAAAGAGGGGAAGCCGGAAATAGTGAGAGTCAGGTTCGGTGAGCCAATAAATCCGCCAGAGGTGGGGAAATTAAGCGAGTTCGAAAGGGGCGATTTTTTGCTCGATATTTCGCGGTTGATAATGTGCCGGATAGCCGCCCTGCTCCCTCCCGGACAGAGGGGGGATTTTGAGGATGTCGAGGATAAGTTGAGAGAAGTAAGGGATAGGCTAGATGGAATATATCCTTCTTGCCCTGAGGGGAAGAACAGGGTATAATTGCAATACGATTTTGCAGGTGCAACGCACTTCGGCTGAAAAAGTGCGCTGCACCTGGTTGGGTGAGAAGTTACGAACGGAGTTGACTTGACCGTGTTGACGAAAGAAGAATATCCTTCGGTGCTGAGAAACAGGCATTTCCGGCGGCTATGCGCCGCCCAATTCGCATCTTTGGTGGCCACCTACGCCATCTACTTCGCCTCCATGGCCCTGGTGGAGGAGATCACTCGCTCCAGCGCCCAGATGGGCCTGATGATCTTCTCCTCTACCCTGCCGGGGCTGCTTTTCGGGCTGCTGGCAGGGGTGGTGGTGGACCGCTACGAGCGGGTGAGGGTCATGATGGCTGCCAACATCCTGCGCGTCCTGGTAGCCCTGGCCTTCACCGCCGCCGTCTACTTCTTCCCCCGCATCTACCTGCTGCTGACGATTTACATGACCAATTTTTGCATCTCGGCCCTCGCCCAGTTTGTGATCTCGGCCGAGGGGGCCACCGTCCCCCGCCTGGTCGGCGAGAAGAGGCTTATGGCGGCCAACTCGCTCTTCAACGTCTCCTCCCTGGCCGCTCAGGGGGCTGGCTTGGTCGTCTTAGCCCCACTGCTGTTGAAAATCAGCGGGGCGGAGGCGGTCGGTCTGGTGGGGGCCGTCCTCTACCTGGCAGGCCTGGTCGCCATCGCCCCCCTGCCCAGGGAGAATATGACCCGCAGGGCGAGGCAGGGACGGGGGCCGACCGAGGTCTGGGCCGAACTCAAGGAGGGCTGGCGCTTCATTTTCAACGACCGCCCCGTCGCCTGGGCCACCTTGCAGTTGACCCTCACCTCCATGCTGACCCTTTTGCTCTCCACTCTGGCGCCGGGCTTCGTGGCCCGCGTCCTCGGCCTGGAGGTGGCCGACGCGGTCTACATGGCCGTGCCTGTGGGAGTCGGTTTTGGGCTGGGCATAGCCCTGGTGGGACGGCGAGGTGGGCTGTTGAGCAAGGAGAAGTGGATTAACATCGGGCTCATCGTCCTGGGCCTCGCCTTGGCCACGCTGCCTTTCCTGAGGAAGGCGAGCGGCCCCTCCCTGCTCCTTCTGGCGGTGGTCGGCTTCGCCATGGGCCTGGGCCTGGCCCTGATCACCATTCCTGCCAAGACCATCCTGCAGGAGCGCCCGCCGGCGGGGATGAGGGGGCGGGTCATCTCCACCCAACTGGTTCTGGGGAACGCCGCCTCCACCCTGCCCATGCCCCTGGGTGGGGGCCTGGCGGACCTCATCGGCATCAGGAAGATGATCTTTATCCTGGCCTGCGTCACCCTGGGGGCAGCGGCGGCCAGCATCCGGCAGGCTCGTAGCTGAGGAGAAGGCAAATGCTTCGATTTTTCCGTCGTCCGAAGGCTTTACCCTTGAGGGCTCCAGCCCAAAGGGTGGGATTGGCCCTGAGCGGCGGTGGCGCCCGAGGGCTGGCGCACATCGGCGTGCTCAAGGTTTTAGAACGGGAGGGCATCCCCGTTGATTTCCTGGCCGGCACCAGCATGGGTGGGGTAATTGCCGCCGCCTATGCCTCCGGCCTGAGCGTCGAATACATCGAGAAAGAGGCCCTGTGCATGGGGCGGCTGCGAAACCTCATGGCCCTCATGGACCGCTCCCTGCCCAGGCTGGGCCTGTTCGAGGGCCAGAAGGTGCAGGAGTATCTGGCCGGGCATCTGGGGGACATCACCTTCGACGAATTGAAGATACCTCTGGCACTGGTGGCCGTTGACCTGGAGACGGGCGAGGAGGTGCTCCTGAGGAGCGGCCGGGTAGTGGACGCGGTGAGGGCCACCATCTCCCTCCCCGGCGTCTTCGCCCCCTTGCGGCTGGATGGTCGCCTTCTGGTGGACGGCGGGGTGCTCAACAACCTGCCCGCCGATGTCGTCCACGAGATGGGGGCGGACATCGTCATCGCCGTAGACGTGGGCGCAAAGATCGGGGATCTGCCCCGCCTTTTAGAAGCGGAAAAGAAACGCCTCCCCTTGACCCAGATCCCCTTTATCGTCGAGACCCTGCGCCGCACGGTGGGGATCATGGAGGGGTGGATCAGCGCCCAAAAGCTCGCCCAGGCCAAGCCTGAGGTGCTGATCAAGCCGGCGCTGAGCGAGGACGTCGGCCTCTTTGCCGGCTTCAACCGCGTGGCGGAGTGCATAGCCGCGGGGGAGGAGGCGGCTGCGACGTGGGTGCCGGTCATCCGGGCGGCCGTCGGCGATAGCTCGGAGAAGCAAGGACACGAGGATGAGATCACCGGGTAAACGGTACAGGCATCTGAGGCGCTACCAGGAGATCGCGCGCGTCCTGATCCGCCATGGCTTTGGCGGCCTGGTGGATCAACTGGGGTTGCTGCCCGCTCTCTCCCTGCCCCGTCGGCTGCTGCGCCGGGAGGCCGAAGTCCCGCCCCTCAGCCCGCCGGAACACCTCCGCCTGACCATTGAGGAGCTGGGCCCCACCTTCATCAAACTGGGCCAGGTCCTCAGCACGCGCCCCGACCTCATCCCCCCGGCCTACATCCGAGAGCTGACCAGGCTCCAGGACACCGTGCCGCCAGCCCCGTGGGAAGCCGTTAAAGCGCAAATTGAGGCAGAGCTCGGCGGGCCTATTGGGGATACCTTCGCCTCCTTCGAGGTCGAGCCACTGGCCGCCGCCTCGCTGGCCCAGGTGCACGAGGCCACTCTGCCAGACGGCCAGGAGATAGTGGTCAAAGTGCAGCGGCCAGACATCGAGAAGGTCATCGCCGTGGACCTGGAGATCCTCTTCGACCTGGCCCGCCTGGTTCAAGAACGCACCCCCCTGGGGGAGATCTACGACCTGGTGGAGATCGCCGAGGATTTCGCCTACACCCTGCGGGCCGAGATGGACTATCGCCGCGAGGGGCGCAACGCCGACCGCTTCCGCCGTAACTTCGGCGCTGAGCCAGCGCTGTACATCCCCCAGGTCTACTGGGACTACACCACCGGGCGGGTGCTGGTGCTGGAGCGGATCCGCGGCATCAAGATGGACGACGTCGAAGCCCTGGACGCGGCCGGGGTGGATCGCCATCAGGTGGCCCTCAACGCTGCCCGCATCATCGTCAAAGAGGTGCTCGTTGACGGCTTCTTCCACGCCGACCCCCACCCCGGCAACTTCTTCGTCATGGACGGGGAGGTCATCGGGGCGATGGATTTCGGCATGGTCGGTCACCTGGACCAGCGCCTGCGGGATGATCTGGTGCGCCTCTACGTCGTCGCCATCAGGTTGGACAGCGAGGAGATCGTCGAGCAGTTCATCAAGATGGGCGCGGCCAAGCTTCGGGTGGATCGAGCAGGGCTGAAACGGGATGCGGAACGGCTGTTGACCAAATATCACGACCTGCCGCTGAAGGAGATCCGGGCACGGGAGGTGGTAGAAGAAGTAATGCCCATCGCCTTCCGTCACCATCTGCATCTCCCCTCGGATCTGTGGCTGCTGGGGAAAACGCTGGCCATGATGGAGGGGGTGGGGCTGAAGCTGGACCCAGAGTTTGACATCTTCGGAGTCTCGCGGCCCTACGTGCGCCGTTTCCTCTGGCAGATGGCTTCGCCCCGCGTCTGGGGGCGGAAGCTGACCAAAGGCGCTGGCGACTGGGGCGAACTGCTCGCCCTGTTCCCTCGGCAGGCCACTCGTCTTCTGGATCAGGTGGAGCGGGGAGAACTGGGACTCACCCTGAGTCTGAAGGAGACCGACCGGGTCGTGGGAAAGCTGGACCGCATTGCCAACCGTCTGGTGGTCAGCATCCTGCTCGCCGCCCTCATCGTGGGGATGGCGCTGCTGATTCCCCTGGTGGCGGGGGGAGGTCAGGGATTTGTCTTCTGGCTGGTGGTGGCGGGCTTCGCCACGGCCAGTTTCATGGGCCTGGGCCTGCTGTATTCCATCTGGCGAGCGGAGCGGCGTGGGAGGTGAGTCGGTGGGACGATAGGGAGGAAGAAGTGCAACACTGCTCGACAAAACATACGAGGAGGCAAAAACCATGAAAGAAATATCAAGCTTCGTTCAGGCAGCTTCGAGCCTATTGGGGAAAATCCCTCAGAGGGTTGATGCCTGGTTGCGTTCATGGAGGTTGCTGGACCGCAGCAGGTTGGTCCGAAAGATGACGGATATGGCGATCATGGGCATTGAGGTGGCCCCCATCCCCGCCTGTCTGGGCGATGGTAAGCGCGCGATTTTGGTGAGCAATTATCCCTCGGTTTCACAGACGCTGAGAGCGGTCATGAAGGCCGGCTGTCGTCTGCCCGGAGAGAAGCTTCGAGTGAAAGCGATTGCCAGAAAAGAGGTCGCGGCGGGAGCAAATGCGTTGCTAAAAGCCCTGGGGGTGGATCGGCACATCTTCCCGGTTCTAAAGGATCAGTCCGGAAAATACACGTTGGAGCCCGAAATTCTCAAGAAGGTTCTGGCTCACCTCGATGGCCAGGGGGGTGTTCTGTGGCTTTCGATCACGGGCAACACGAGGGGCAACGGCCTGTTGGAACGCGATTTGAGGACCGGGGCAGCGCTGTTTTCCCTCAAGAAGAAGATCCCCATCGTGCCCATGGGGCTGGTAACCAAGGATAAAGAGGGAAAGCCCAAAATAGTGAAGGTCAGATTTGGTGAGCCGATAAACCTGCCCGAGGTGGGAAAATTGAGCGAGTTCGAAATGGGCGATCTTTTGGTGGATATCTCGCGGCTGATCATGTGTCAGATAGCTGCCCTTCTCCCTCCCGGCCAGAGAGGGGACTTCGAGGATGTTGAGGAGAAGCTGATAGAGGTGAAAGAAAGGCTAAACCTGCTGTAGGCACCTTTTCGCCTGGGAGAGTCGAAGAGCCGAATGATAGCTAACGGAGCCGGCAAGGGGTTTCTCTCTCTCTGCCGGCCTCTTATTTCAAGACCTGACAGGTTTTCGGGAAACCTGCCAGGTCTATGTTTGACAATGGGGACTGAAGCTATATAATACCAATGACGTTGGGCGAGGTCTCCCGACCGAGCCCGCCTCGGTCAGAGGCCTTCGGCAAACGAAAATGCGCGACATCGGGAGGGAAGCTTGATAGTAAAGATGCTGCACGTCGGCCTGCTCCAGACCAACTGCTACATCGTGGGCTGCGAGGATACGAAAGAGGGGGCCATCATTGACCCCGGCGGAGATGCCAAGCGCATCCTGGCCGAGGTGGAGCGGCTGGGGCTGAAGATTAAATACGTCATCAACACTCACGGCCACTTCGACCACACCCTGGCCAACAAGGAAGTGGTGAAAGCCACGGGAGCACCTCTGGCCATCCACTCCGCTGACGCACCCATGTTAACCCAGGGCGGCGGAGCCTTCTTCTTCGGGATGATGGGCAAGGCCAGCCCCCCGGCCGACGTGATCCTGGAGGAGGGCCAGGTACTGACCCTGGGCGAGATCGAGTTGCAGGTGCTGCACACGCCGGGCCACTCGCCAGGCAGCATCTGTCTCTACAGCGAGGATGAAGGCGTGCTGTTCGACGGCGACGTCCTGTTCAATATGGGCATGGGTCGCTACGACTTGCCTGGCGGCAGCTACCGCGTTTTGATGGACTCCATCCAGAGGCTGCTGGCCCTGCCCGATGAAACGACAGTCTACCCCGGCCACGGCCCGGCCACCACCATTGGCCGCGAGCGGCGTGGCAACCCCTTCCTCTATACCCCAGAAGATATTGTTAAAAGTGAAGCGTGAGGCGCGGTGCGTGTCGCACTCTCTGGTTGAGGCATCAGCGACACCCCGTCTCGCTGCACCTCGCGCCAGAGTGTGGCCTGGTAGCGCGCCATCTCTTCCCACCGCTCCCGACTCAGGATGTGGGTGTTGAGCAGCACGTCGTGTTCCAGCGAGACGCGCGAGTCGGTCATACGAATCCGTTCTTTACGCTTCCAGTCAACCCTTTCCAACACGACCAGCAAATCAATGTCTGAGTCAGCGTCAAAATCGCCGCGTGCTTTGGAGCCGAAAAGCCACGCGGCATCTGTCTTGATTCCATCTATTTGCAAGAGACGCTGGAAGAACTCATCCACGGCTTCGTACTCGTGTTGTTTCAAGTAGCCTAAGGTACCGCTCATATCAAGGCCTCCATCTCTTTCAACAGTTTTTCGACCCGATTCAGAAACCGTTCAGCCCAATCCAGATCCCGTGTCGCCGTTTCGTGAGTCAAGTAATCTAGTGAGTAATCACCGTCGTGACGGTCGCTCATAGTCGTGCCGTACAGGTCACTGTACTCGACTTCGATCATCCCTGTCTTGACGAAATGCTGGCGAAACGCGGCGATGACGCCCGAATGTTTGCTTCGCTCTAACCCCTTCGTCGCCAGCAGCGCGTTCGCGGCGTAAAAGATGGCATAGTAGGCTCGGTTGACGGCGGCGATGTAGTCCTGATCATCCAGCACCAGGCGACCGGTCCTCAACGCCCGATGTGCGCGCTTCAGATACTCGTTGATCTGTCGTTGGACAAACTCGTTCATAGAACCTCCTGTCTGCAGGAGACTGATCTTGGCCCGCAAATCCACGTTGACCCTACTTTTCCCATCGTCGGTCTGCCACAAATTATAACAGGGAATATTCAGAGGCGCAA
Source organism: Chloroflexota bacterium (assembly GCA_030611885.1). Taxonomy (GTDB): domain Bacteria; phylum Chloroflexota; class Anaerolineae; order VGOG01; family VGOG01; genus JAUWOY01. The sequence continues at coordinate 38,932 of JAUWOY010000015.1, forward strand.
ATCACGCCAAAAAAGTCGCTTCCGGTTTTGAGTCTGTTTCGCCTGGGGTTTGCAGGGAAAACGCCCAGGAAAACCGATACTTTTGCGGTACGCGTCTGTCACTCGCTGACAAACCGCTGGCGCAGCTCCCGCTTGAGAATCTTGCCCGCTCCTGAGATGGGCAACTCTTCCAAAAACTCAACGCTCTTAGGCACCTTATAGCGGGCCAGGCGGTCTTGCATGAAGGCGATCAGTTCTTCTTCGGTGGCCGTCGCCCCCGGCTTGAGGACGACGCACGCCTCGCAGACTTCGCCTCACTTTTCGTGCGGCACGCTGAAGACGGCGTACATAAGGACAGCGGGATGCTCGTACAGGGCCTTTTCGATCTCCATGAGTTGTTAGCCAGCATGCTCTGATGACGGAAAGGGACTTCCAGATTGATTGTCGTAATTGCGTTTCATCATTCCTCTGGCCTCAACCATTCCATGCCTCGCATAGAACGCTTGAAGCTCTTGATCGCAAAGAAGATCAATCATGTATAGATTGCTCAGTCGCTCAAGCATGAAAGCGACAAGCTCTTTCCCAATTCCCCTTCCCCGGTACTCAGGTAAGACCTCCAGAAATGGAATGTATGCCGAAAGCACATGATCCGTGATCGCCGTAATGAACCCCACGACTCTTTTCGTTTCTTGAGCGATGGCCAAGACGATTACGTCACTGTTTTTCAACAGTCTCAGGTGCGTTTCGGGAGATGGTGGATTTGGCCATCCGTCGAAAAAGCCGCTGAGTTGCTCGGTTGAAATCCCTTTTGCTGTGAAAATGTAATTGATCATGGGAGCACTCTCATGCTGGCTAACTTCAGTTGTGCCAAATGGCATGTATCCGCTCACCGAACCGCCCAATGCTGCCGAAGCCGCTCCGCTCTTGGCAGTTGCCGTTCGGCTGAGTCTGTCGAAGTCGCGACCGGACTTCCACCGGCTAGCAGTTGACAGCTTCAGGATACGCCAAGCAGGGTTAGGCACCGCTCATCTTTACATCCATAATCGCACGTTTAATATCTTCTTTGCTATTGAATTCTAGCAGCACAATCTTTCTCAACCATTTATTCAATGCTCGCAAATTAAGATGAAATGCGAAAATGGTTTTCCATTTCGCATATCTTGCTAGAGCAGAATTCTTTACCAAAAGCTTTATACGCATGAAAATTGAGTCATACGTAACATATACAGCCATGAGGTATATTAATGGCAAAAACACGATAGTAAATATCAGCGGCAATAGAAATTCTCTTAAATTATCTATTGATACAAATCCTTTGAAATCAATAATCACATTATACAAAGCATAAATGATAAAACCAATCCCAAAAATCCCCACAAATTTCGTTAGACACGATTCAACTTGCTTGTATTTTGGATTTGTTGAAGCAACCCCCAGCATACCTCCAATAATCGCCAAAATGGGTACCAAAATCAGTTCTGCCCATAAATTGAATACATAAAGATTAGTGACAAACTCTATGAAGATAACAATTTTAACATTGTCCAAAACAGCTTTTCGAAAATAGTCATCTTCTTTTGTGCGGTCAATATTGATGAACATTGCAAATGCAACACCCACTACCCAAATAATTGTATCGCTAAGATTGGATATATCCCAGAAATCGATTCGATAGAAAAGGTAAATCATTGCCCCAACATATAACAACATCAATATTGTTGAAACGAAAATCACTTTTTGGGTAAATGCATTAAAAACAGCTAGCAGTGATTTTCGAATGCTCTTTTGAAGAATTACCCAAACAAAAAACACCCCTAACCATATTATTACTGCAATCTCACGGTTGTCTAAAATATCGTTTATGAATTCCATAGGTCTTATTGTTTATTCGGGGAAATTCCAGGTGACTAACAAGTTCATACGGAATCTCTCCGCGTAATCCCCCAAATCAAGCGTCTACTCGGACATGCGTCCTACTCTTGGCGTCCTCAGGAATTGCCCAGGCCGTGATGCGCCGACCAGGTGCACGACGGCCTGGAAGTCACCGCACTTGCTAACCGGCGGCTTCCTCGACGATTTTGATCTCTTCCTCCGTCAGGTCGTACAGCTCGTACACCAGCGCGTCAATCCGGCGGTCGGTGGCTTCGATCTGCCGCTGGTACAGTTTCTTATCGGCGGGGATGGCAGCGGCGGCGAGTTTGCGGTGCAGTTCTAACATGCGCTCCACCAGGGCGACCATTTTGTCGTGGCGGGCGGTGTCGGCGGGGTCGTCAAAGTTGATGCGTCGGATGGGAAGCTTTTTCAAGTAGGGTGCGCTGAACTTGTAATATCCACCAGAGAACACAGGGCTGTGACCGACCGCATAAAAACTCAGCATGCTTGAGTTCAACACGCCGAGAAGATACAGAATGCTTTCCCCAATGTTGTCTTCTGGAATGATTGATGTCACGCCTGCTGTTCCCGTCACAAAAAGATCGCCTGTCCCTAATGCAAAGTTGGAGCGATTACTGAGTGACGGTGTGAGGATATGAGGAGCAGCGAAGGAACCGTAAGAGTCTAGGTACATCATGCCATACCATTTGCCAGAGAGTTCTTTTGCGCCTTTGCCAAACCAAACTCTTTCGGCAAGCTTCTTCTTATTGCCGGCCAACCGGGCAAGCACATTCCTGTATTCTTGAAGCTCTGCTTCCGTCAGAATCACAAACTCATCTTTCCGGACTTGGTAGGGGAAAATCAGAAGTTTTGAATCGTCAGCGACAGTATAGCGCCGAACATCTCGGCCTCTGAGCACCATACGTAGAATCGCAGTTTCTAGACCTTGATCTTTCGCAGTATCACGATCAACTGCAAGTAAACGGTCTGCGCCACTTTGCACGCCAGTGCCAAAGCGTACGGTAATCCATTCTAGGGGCTCTCCAACCGCCTCCAACTTCTCGAAAAGGTTGCGAGTGCCTTCATCTTCAAAATGCCAGATGTCTGACGAAAACACAGACCACGGAACGTCAAACTCCTTGACAACCGAAAGCCCAGCCTTTGCTTTTGTGTACTTTGGGTTCGGTCCTGGCTGCTTCCGAAGGAACAAGATGCAAGAATAATTGGTTGCTCCAGAAAATATCTTATCATGGCCAAAATCTACAATGCTACGTATCCATTTCGGAATTGATAAGAAGTCACGAAGATTGGAAGCAGCTTTTGTATGAAAGAGCTTATTGGGTACAATCATCCCGAAGAAACCCTCACCCGAAACAAGGTGGCACCCTTGCTCAATGAATAGGTAGTACAAATCGAATTTGCCCTTTGCAGATTTGAATGTTTTCCGAAGATAATCCAATTCGTCTGTCACATAGTAACCTGCCATTAGCCAAGGTGGATTACCTATCACGCAGTCGAATCCGCCTGCCGCCATGATCTTCGAGAACTCGGCTTGCCAGTCAAAGACATTGATCCGCCGCATTACCGCATCATCGAACATCGCCAACTGCCGTTCCTCGTAATAATCCGGCCCGATGAGCGAGTTGCCGCACTTGATGTTGCTGCCCAGGTCGGGCAGGGCACGCTCGCGCCACAGAGATAATTGCTGGCCCAACGTCTCGTCGGTTTCGCCTTCCAACACTTGCAGCAGCAGGCTCAGCTTGGTCACCTCCACCGCCTGCCGGTCAATGTCCACGCCGTAGATGTTGTTGAGCAGGATGCGCTTCTTCTCGACGCCGGTCAGCCGCCACTCGCCCCTTTGTCCCTGGTAGACGGCAGGCTGCTTGCGCTGGGCGTGTTTGGCCGGGTCGTGATCCTCGTACCACCGAAGGTGATAGTCCAGCAGATATTGATACGCACCCAGCAGGAACGAACCGGAGCCGCACGCAGGATCGAGAATCCGCAGCTTGCCGATCTGCCGGGGCGTCTTGTCTTCGATGAGTTGGCCCACGGTCTGCCGGACGATGTAATCCACAATGTAGCTGGGGGTGTAATACACGCCGCCCGCTTTTTTGACCTCCGGCTTCTCCTCGACCTTGGCCCGATGGGCGGGAGTCAGGCGAATGACCTTGCCCAGGAACTGCTCGTACACCTGGCCCAGGATCTCGACAGGCAGCACTGAGAACTCGTAAGGGCAGCGGGGGTAGTAAAGGCCAACCAGGATGGGCTTGAGCACCTTGTCATCAATGACCAGCGTTCTGGTCAGAGTATCGGTCCGAAAGTCAAACAATCCCGCGTTGTACTTTTCGTCGGCCCGCCGGTAATAATCGCCCAGCCGGGCATAGATGTGGGGGCCGTTGGTGAGCGCCAACAGTTGCGCGTAATCCTCGATGCCCCGATCCTCGCACATGCGCAAAAAGATGATGCGGTCAATGATGCGCTGCACGGCGAAGTTCAGCTCGTGAACCGACAGGTCCTTGTTGCGCAGGGCGATGTTGCGCGCCAGCGCGTCGCGCCAGCCTTCGATCTCTTTGAGAAGCTCAGCGTCCACCTCGTTGGTCCCACGCTTGCCCTTGATGGCTTGCGCATAACGGTCAAGCGAGCCTTGCTGCACCGACTCTTTGGCAAACATGCTGTAGATTTCGTCAAAGCGGTCGAGGTACTGGTCGAAGGTGAAGTACATCAGCCGGCCCACGCTGGCTTTGTCGCTGGCTCTGGGACAGCGGCGGCAGTCATAGACGGCAAACTCCTCAAAATCGGTGAGGATGCCCAGAGGCAGCTTGACGCTCCACGAGTAGCGGCGCAGTTGAAAGGCCGGGCCAACGTCGCCCTTGAGCGACACCGATGGCTTTTTGGCCTCCAGAAAGAACTTGCGCGCCCCACCGATGCGGAAGGAATAATCGGGCGCGCGAATCTTGCCGGCCACGGTGATAGCATCCTCGTGAATCACATCCTTCGAGTGCTCCCTTTGGCCCCGCACGTTGCGCACGTCCCACCCCAGGGCCTCGAAAAAGGGATCAATGAAATCAATGCGCACGTGAGCCTCTTTGTAGCCAGCGCGTTTGTAAAGAGCCAGGTCACTACCAAAAAGCTCGACCAGTTCCACAACCTTTGGAGGTACAGTCATATTTTTCTCCTCAACTCCTGGCAGTTACTGTTCGATTGGGCCTGTCGAAGTCGCGGTCGGACTCGCACCGGTTGGAAAGCGACAGCTTTGCAGGGCACACCAGCGACTTGTTGGGCCACGCCTGACCCTTTCAGTCCCCCAGCCGCGCAAGCTGTGTCAAACTCGAAATGATCCCCTTTGCTGCAAAGGCTTGGCGGTAAACACTCGCGTATCGCCTGCGGAAAATTACCGGGTGTGCAAGGATAATAGCATTGACACCCAGATAGGTCACCTTGTCCCCAACAGCATCAACAAAGCGTGCGGGTTTGCGCCAGACTTCTCCGTTGCGATTTCGCAGCAACCCTAACTCTGCCAGCGAGCGGGCTAAATCCTTGTCACAGATTGCAATACCTGGCGCTCCCCCATTCGGATGCTCAAGTGCGGAAAACCACTGCACACTTTGCCCGTGACAGTGTTTGGCACGTTCCTTATAGACTTCGAAGCCCTCATTTGTGGGAGTGGGGCAGCGCACCCCGTTGTCCAGTGCCACAGTGATACCTACTGGAAGCCCTCGCAGTGCTTCCAGAAACTTGTCTACCCAACAATGCCTTCCAGCCTTGAGATGGCCATCCGGTCCCCGATGTAGGTCTAGCACAACCTCTACAGGGCGCTCATCAGTTATTCCGGGATCGCGAAAGAGCGCGGCAATGTGAACTGGAGTGCCCTCGTCTAGTAGCATCCAGGTTTCACCATCGCCTGCCAGTTGCACAACAGCTGGACGCGCTATTGGCAATGACCGTGCTGGACATTCACTGCACGGTTCACCCTTTTCCATCCCCGTCACCCCGCGAAGGTGCGCGTGCAAGACCTCGTTGAACTCCTCCAGCTTTTCGATAAACGGCACGTGGCCGGCATCCTCAATGACGACCTTCGGAACAATTGTGAATTGTGGATTGTGAATGGTGAATGATGAATTGTGAGTTATTCTCTGTGGGCCCGCGTTGTTTTGATGCTGGCGTTGATGATCCGGCACAGTTGATCGTTCTCGTCGGTGATGTCGCGCAGTCGCGACTCTGGTAGCATCTCGCTTTGGGTAACGATTTTGAGCCAAACTCTTGATTCATTCAGTTCTTTGAGGCAAATCTTGAGTTTGTGGATAAAATCCTTTGTACTTTCAGCCCCGCGCGCTTCCGCGTAATGCGCCGCAGGTGCAGTGCCACTGCGCAACAGTTGCCCGCCGATATGCCGACCAGCCTGCGTTTTGGGCAAATGGCCACAAAGACTGATGATCCTCACCGCAAAGTCAACCAGGCGCTTTTCAATATCGTCCCCCTTTGCCACATCACTCCCCCATTCACAATTCACAATTCAAAGTTCACAATTACTCACGTCCCGACGACGATCGCTCCGTCCACGCGCAGCACCGCGCCAGAGATGAAGCTGGCTTCGTCCGACGCCAGGAAGAGGTAAGCATTGGCGATGTCGCGCGGCTGACCCATGCGACCCAGCGGCGTGTGGGCCTTCATGCGCTCTATGATCTTTTCGGGCATGGACTTCAGTATCTCGGTGGCGATAAAGCCGGGAGCCACGGCGTTGACGCGGATGTTGTAGCGGCCCAACTCGCGGGCCCACACTTTGGTCATGCCGATCACGCCGGCCTTGGTGGCCACGTAGTTGGTCTGGCCAAAGTTGCCGTCCAGGCCGACGACGGACGAGGCGTTGAGGATCACGCCGCCGCCTTGCTTGATCATGTGGGGAGCGACGGCCTGGGTGCAGTTGAACACGCCCTTGAGGTTGACCGCTATTACCAGGTCGAAATCGGCCTCCGGCATCTGCTTGACCAGCTTGCCATCTTTGACTTTGACCAACTGGTTGTCGCGCAGGATGCCGGCGTTGTTGACCAGCACGTCCACCCGGCCATACTTGTCCACCACGTCATCCACCCACGCCTGTACCGCCTGCCGGTCGGTGACGTCCACCTTGTAAAAGTGAACATTGGGGCCAAGCTCCCGAACCGTAGCCTCGCCAGCCTCCTGGTTCACGTCGCAGATGACCACCGTGGCCCCCGCTTCGACGAATCGCTTCGCCGTCGCCTTGCCAATGCCGGCTGCCCCGCCGGTTATGAGAGTGACATTGTCTTTCAAACGCATGGTCGTGTCTCCTTTCTCATTCCTCATTCCTCGTCACTTGTTCCTCGTTCCTCGTCAACTCCCTTGCACCAGCCCATACTTTCTCCCCACGATGGACTGCCCCGTTGGGCTGAGGACGAAATCAACGAAGCCTTTGATCGCGCCCGTTGGCTCCTGGCGTGTTATCAGAAAGAGAGGGCACAGCAAGTGGTATTCTCCCTGGCGGACGCTGTCCGGGGTCGGCGCCGCCTCCTCGATTTCCAGGACTTTGACCTCCTGGGTGAGCTGGCCCATGGACACGTAGCCGATGGCCTGCGGATGCTCCGCTACGTACTCCACCACGGCCCGGCTGTTGGGCATGACCACCGCCGTCGGCGTGACCCGCTTGCCCTGCATCACCAGCTCCTCGAAAACCGCCCTCGTCCCTGAGCCGTCCTCGCGGCTGACCACCACGATCTCCCCCGCCTGCCCGCGCACATCCCGCCAGTCCCAAATCCGTCCGAAGAAGACGTCCTTGAGCTGGAGCATCGTCAGCCCTTCCACCCGATTCTGGGGGTGGACGACGATGGCGATGCCGTCCAGGGCGATGGGCGTTGACCACAGCAACGTGTCATCCGGCTCTTTCCCCGAAGTCATCCCGATGTCTACCTCCCCCTGGCGAACCAACTCGATTCCCGCCAGCGAGCCCCGGCCATCCACGGTGATGGTCACCTGCTGGTGGCATTCGGCATAAGCCTGGGCCAATTCCTCTACCAGAGGCTGCATCGAGGTAGAGCCAGCCACTTTGAGGTGGACAGGCTCCGAAAGCTCTACCGCACCTCTGCTGCAGCCAGCAAAGAGCAACAGGCCCATCAGGCAGATAGCTGTGCCAATGCTTTTCCTTGTCAATGTCAATTTAACCTCTCATGTAGTTGAGGGGTGTGCATAAATGGCTAACGAGGGTGCTGTCAACGGATTCAGGGAACAGATTGAACGGATTGGAGGCGGCTAGTATCCGTTCAATCCGCTCCAGAAATCCGTTGACAGCTCGCTTCACTACACCCCAACGAATTATGCACACTCCTACCCTCTCATCAAGAATACGATCAGAGACACGCCCCCCGCCAGCCAGCAGTAAGTGGCGAAAACGTAGAGCCTGCCTCGCTGAAGATATGCCAGCAGGAGCCTGATACACAGGTAGCCGCTGATCGCCGCCGCCAGGAAGCCGACGATGAGGGGCAGCAACTGGGCTCCGCCAGCTCCAGCCCGGAACAGTTCTACCAATTGCAGGAGCCCGGCCCCGAAGATGATCGGCGTGGCCAGGAGGAAGCTGTAGCGAGCCGCTGCCTCCCGTTCGACGCCGCGCAGCAATCCCATGGCTATGGTCGCTCCCGAACGGGAGATGCCGGGGGCGATGGCCAGGCCCTGTGCCAGGCCGATGAGCACCGAGTCGAGCCAGCCTAGATCGTCCAGCGAACGTCGTCGCCTGCCCAGCCGCTCGCTGAGGGCCAGGATCGCTCCTGTGACCAGCAGCAGAGCGGCCACCCAGCCAGGAGACCTGAACAGGCTCTCGAAGAAGTCCTTCCAGAGGAAGCCCATCAAGGCGGCGGGCAGAGTGCCCACGATGATCAGCCAGGCCAGCCGGGACTCTGTCGGCTCCAGGCTGCACTTCGCCGGGCTCAGCAGATCCAATTTCGCTCGGCCTGGATCGTCAGATCCAGGCCCAAAGCGGGGATTTAGCAATCCCCTCAGAGCAATTTTGGATCCACTGAGGCTCCTCACCCAGGCCGTCGCCAGGGCAACGATGTCGCGCCAGAAGACGGCCAGGATAGCCACCAGGGTGCCCCAATGGACGATGGTATCAAAGACCAGGCCCGGCTCCGGCCAGTTCAGCAGCCAGGGCGCCAGTACCAGGTGTCCCGAACTGGAGACGGGTATAAACTCTGTAACTCCTTGCACAATTCCCAGAACAAGAGCTTGAACGATATTCACTCCTACCTACCTCCTACCCTCTACCTCATGCTTCTTGCTTCCCTGCTCCGCTGCCGCACCTCGTGGGGGACGATCTCGTAATTAGCCAGGAAATCCTTCTTTAGAGCAGCGAAGGTGCCGGCCAGGATCGCTTCCCTGATCTCCCGCATCAGATTCAGCATGAAGTGCAGGTTGTGCAGGGTGGCCAGGCGTAGGCCCAGGATCTCCTTGGCCATGATCAGGTGGCGCAAGTAGGCGCGGGAGAAGTGGCGGCAGGTGTAGCAGTCACACCCTTCCTCGATGGGAGCGGGATCGTCGGCGTATCGGGCGTTCCTGATGTTGAGGCGGCCAGTGCGAACGAAGAGCGCGCCGTTGCGGGCGATGCGGGTGGGAAGGACGCAATCGAAGATATCAATGCCGCGAGCCACGCCCTCGAAGAAGTCCTCCGGCGAGCCAATGCCGAGCAGGTGGCGGGGCTTGTCCGCTGGCAGGAGGGGCACTGTTACCTCCAGCATCTCGTGCATCAACTCCTTTGGCTCTCCCACCGAGAGGCCGCCGATGGAGTAGCCGGGGAAATCCAGGTCGGTGATGAACTCCGCGCTTTGGCGGCGCAGATCGGCGAAAACGCCCCCTTGCACTATGCCGAACAGGGCCTGGTCGCGGTGAGTGTGAGCGGCCCGGCAGCGCTCGGCCCAGTGGTGAGTGCGCGCCAGAGCCTGGACGTTGTAATCGTAGTCCAACGGTTCCGGGCACTCATCGAGGCACAGGATGATGTCCGCCTCCAGTTTCTCCTGGATCTCAATGACCTTCTCCGGGGTGAAGAGGTGCTCAGAGCCATCCAGGTGAGAGCGAAAAGTTACGCCCGTCGTGTCCACAGCCCGCAGGTGGGCCAGGCTGAAGACCTGGAAGCCGCCTGAGTCGGTCATGATAGGCTCGTCCCAGCCCATGAACCCATGCAGCCCTCCCAGGTCGGCTACAATGTCGGGCCCAGGGCGCAGGTAGAGATGGTAGGTGTTGGCCAGGATAAGCGAAGCGCCCAGCTCTCGGAGTTCCCGTGGCGAGACAGCCTTGACCGTAGCCTGAGTGCCCACCGGGGCAAAGACTGGCGTGGGGATTGGGCCGTGCGGGGTATGGATCACGCCCGCGCGAGCCCGGCTGTGGGGGTCTTCTTGGAGCAACTCAAAACCAAAGACCATGCCTTCTACCCTCCTCCTATGAATAAACCCCCGTCAACAACTGTAGCGACGGGGGCTTCCCAACCCGCCAACACCCAAGTTGGTATCAATTATTGCCCTGAGCATAGATGGCTGTTCGGGCAAGCTCGACTTCGGCATCAATTTCCTCCTCGGTGATAGGATAGCGTTCAACGCGGGCCCACACGCGAGCCAATAGTTCCTCAAGGCGCTGATTCCACGCTGGTGGCTCAATCGCCCGTCGGATGATTTCTCGCTCCTCAGGCCTCAGTTGATGGACAACAGTCAAAACCTGATCAAGGGTCAAGTCGAGCTCGACCTGCTGCGCAATTACCTTAGGCATAAGTATCACCTCCCGAAACCAATTATACCTCAGTTGACCATTCATGGCAAGAGAGGGCTTCTGAGCTTTGAGCTCAGGGCGCCGCTATTTGCCAACTCGCCCCAGATTTGCTATACTTCAGTGCGAACCACGTAAATCCCAGGTGAAAGCAGGATCAACAGTTGGAAGCTAAAGATACCACGCACGAACGCCTGGAGGAGGCTTGGCGGGTCAGACAGGTCAACTTTCCCCCGGAAATCGAATTCGTCTATCCATTCGATACCGCGCTCATCAGCCTCACTGGTCATCACTGCGAGCTGGACTGCGCCCACTGCGGCGGGTATTACCTTCAACACATGGCCCCCGTCTGGCGAGCAGAGGTGCGGGGAGCCACCAGTTGCCTCATCTCCGGCGGGTGCGATGCCTCAGGGCGTGTGCCGGTGACCCGCTACCTGGAACGAATAAAGGCCATCCGCCAGGGGCGCAGGATGAACTGGCACGTGGGTCTCATCGAGGAGGCGGATCTCCGCGCCATCATCCCTTACACCGATGTCGTGTCCTTCGACTTCGTGGGCGACGACGAGACCATCCGCGAGGTCTACGGCCTGGATCGCACAGTCACCGACTACGTGAAAACCTACCAACTGCTTCGCCGGCATACCAGGGTAATCCCTCACATCACCATCGGCCTGCGAGGGGGCGCCATCGGCCACGAGTACCCGGCTATGGAAAAGCTCCAAGAGCTGGGGGTAGATGGTCTGGTGTTCATTGTATTCATACCAACAGCCGGCACCCGCTACGCCGACCGCCAGCCGCCGCCCATCGAGGCAGTGGTCAGTATCCTGGTCGAGGCCCGGCTGCGTTTTCCCGACAGGCCGCTTCACCTGGGCTGCCTGCGGCCCCACGGTGAGTATCGAGCCAGGTTGGACCCCCTGGCCGTGCGGGCCGGTGTCAACAAGATCGTGAGCCCGGCTCGCGAAGCCGTGCAACTGGCCGAGGAGCTGGGTCTGAGCATCGTGCAAGGCCGGGAGTGCTGCGTGTTCTAGCAGGATCATTCAGTTCTCGTGAAAGCGCCGGCTGAGTAGGCTTGGAGCGTAGCGGAGAGCCGTATCGAAGCCAAGCGGGGCACTCAGCCAGACCCGCTCGCTTGATTTCGATACACCTGCGGTTACTCAATCAGCGCTCGCTCGCCTCCGGGCTGAAAACTGAATGGCCCTGGTGTTCTAGCGTGTTTTGTTGACATTTTGAGGAAGCTGTCGTATAATCGCAGCAACGCAGAGGCCGGTAGGCTGGTAGATTGGGCAACCAGTCTACCAATCTACCAATTTACCGTGAGAGGAGATTGAACTATGACACACGAAATCCATGCTCCCCGGGGCACCAAACTGAACTGCAAAAGCTGGCTTCTGGAAGCGCCCTACCGTATGCTGCAAAACAATCTGGATCCAGACGTGGCTGGCGATCCCGAAAACCTCATCGTCTACGGCGGGCGGGGTAGGGCGGCCCGCAACTGGGAGTGCTTCGAGGCCATCCTGCGCTCTCTGGAAACCATGGAGCCGGACGAGACGCTGCTGGTGCAATCGGGCAAGCCGGTGGGCATCTTCAAGACCACCCTCGACGCGCCCCGCGTCCTGCTGGCCAACTCCAACATCGTCCCCGCCTGGGCCACGCAGGAGAATTTCGACCGGTGGGAAAAAGAGGGGCTCATCATGTACGGCCAGATGACCGCCGGCTCCTGGATTTACATCGGCACCCAGGGCATTCTGCAGGGCACCTACGAGACGCTGGGATCGCTGGCCCGCGCCCAGGGCTGGCCCAGCCTCAAGGGAAAGTTCGTCCTCACCGCCGGGCTGGGGGAAATGGGAGGCGCGCAACCGCTGGCCATCACCATGAACGAGGGGGTGGGGCTCATCGTAGAGATTGACCCCCGGCGGGCGCAGCGGCGGCTCGATACCCGCTACCTGGACGTGGTCGTGGACACGCTGGAAGAGGCCATGACCTTGGTCGAGGAAGCAGTGGAGCGGGAGGAGCCCAGGTCCATCGGCCTCATCGCCAACGCCGCCGACGTCCTCCCAGAGCTGGTGGTGCGCGGCGTGGTGCCCGACGTGGTCACCGACCAGACGCCGGCCCACGACCCGCTGATGTACCTCCCGCGCGGCATCAGCCTGGAAGAGGCGGTAGAGCTGCGTCACAAGGACGCCGGTGAGTACGTCCGGCGCTCCATGAAATCCATGGCCGCCCACGTGGAAGCGATGCTGGAGTTCCAGAAGCGGGGCGCGGTGGTCTTCGACTACGGCAACAACCTCCGCCAGCAGGCCTTCAACGCCGGCTACACAGAGGCCAAAGTCGGCGGCGACCCCAACGGCCAGTGGGCCTATCCCGGCTTCGTGCCCGCCTACATCCGCCCCCTCTTCTGCGAGGGGAAGGGGCCCTTCCGCTGGGTGGCGCTGTCGGGCGATCCGGAGGACATCTACGTCACCGACCGCATCATCCTGGAGCTTTTCCCGGAGGACGAGCATCTGGCGCGTTGGATCAGGCTGGCTGCGGAGAGGATCGCCTGGCAGGGATTGCCCGCCCGTATCTGCTGGCTGGGCTACGGCGAGCGGGCGATGGCGGGCCTGGCCTTCAACGAGGCAGTAGCCAGCGGCGAGATCAAAGCCCCCATCGTCATCGGCCGCGACCACCTGGACGGCGGCAGCGTCGCCTCGCCCAACCGCGAAACGGAGGGAATGCGCGATGGTTCCGACGCCATCTCCGACTGGCCACTCCTCAACTTCGCCCTTAACGCTGTAGGCGGGGCGACCTGGGTCAGCTTCCATCACGGCGGCGGGGTAGGCATCGGCTACTCCCAGCACGCGGGGCAGGTCATCGTCGCCGACGGCACACCTGAGGCGGCGGTGCGGCTGGAGCGGGTGCTGACCTACGATCCTGGTATGGCCATCATGCGCCACGCCGACGCCGGGTATCCGCAGGCCATCGAATTCGCCAGGCAACACGGAGTGCGCCTCCCGATGTTAAAGTGAGAGCCAGATGAGGGGAAACAAATTATCGGAGAACCTGACCTGGGCCGAGATTGATCTGGACGCCATCGCCCATAATACGCAGGAGCTCAAGCGGCACCTTGGAGAGAAGATAGAGTTGATGGCTGTGGTCAAGGCCAACGGCTACGGCCATGGCGCAGTGCAGGTAGCCGAAGCAGCCCTGGCTAATGGAGCCAGTCGCCTGGCGGTGCATCGCACCTTGGAAGGCGTTCAGTTGCGCCAGGCGGGGATCACGGCTCCCGTCTTGATCATGGGCTACACTCTGCCCAGCGATGCGGAAACTATCGTCCGCTGGGACCTAACCCCCACTGTTAACACCCTAGAACAGGTCGAAGCCCTTTCCGCTGCGGCTTCTCGCCCCCCCTTCATTCCCCCCAACTTTGGGGGGGAAAGAGGGGGGGCGCTCCCCATCCACGTCAAGGTGGACACGGGACTGGGCCGTTTCGGTCTCTTGCCTGCTGAAGTTGTAGGCTTCGTTCGGGCGGTATCCGAATTGCCCGGCCTTTTCATCGAGGGCGTCTACACCCACTTCGCCATAGCCGATGCGGCGGACAAGTCATACACTCTCAAACAGTTCGAGATCTACCTTGAAGTGGTGAAGAGGCTAGAGGAAGCGGGTTTCGCTATCTCCATCAAACATGCGGCCGGTAGTGCAGCTACCCTGGACCTGCCGGAGACGCACCTGGACATGGTGCGCTGCGGCATCGCCCTCTACGGCATGCGCCCCTCAAGCGAGGTGGAGCCGACCATCCCCCTGCGCCCGGCCATGGCCCTCAAGAGCCGGGTGGCCCGAGTGCGCACCCTCCCTGCTGGTTCCTCCATCAGCTACGGCTGCACCTATATCACGAAAGAGCCCACCCTCGTGGCCCTGGTGCCCTTCGGCTACGGCGACGGCTACCGTCGTCTTATCTCCAACAGAGGGCAGGTGCTCATCCATGGCCAGCGTGCCCCCATCGTGGGCCGGGTCTGCATGGATCAGTTTGTAGTGGATGCCAGCCATATCCCCAACGTGCAGCAGCACGACGAGGTGGTGCTGCTGGGGCGGCAAGGCGACTTGGGAATTAGAAATGAGAAATTAGAAGTTAGGGATGGTGAGCTCAAGAGAACCCCTCTTTGCGATGAGATTAGCGCTGAGGAAGTGGCCGCCTGGGCCGGAACCATCAACTACGAAGTGACCACCAGCATCTTGCCGCGCGTGACCAGGGTCTACCTCAAAGGCGGGCAGGTCGTGGCCGTGCATCCCCTCGTCGAGACAGCCCCGTAGTTCACCTTTTGACAAAAAACAAGTCGGGGTTTATAATCTCTAATACCCAATATCCAATACCCAGTATCCCCCAAGATCAGGTGAGCTAGATATGCCCGGTTCGAAGGTGTCCCTGGTGATAATGACAGGCTCCAGCGAGAGGAGCGAGGTGGAGAGGATGGTGGCCCTGGCTCGTCAGGCCATAACCCTCGACACCGTGGAGAGAGCCCTCGCCGTTGAAGCCATCGGCCCCATCGTGCTGGCCACCAATTCCGCTTCTCTGGCTGAGAGCCTGCGAGGGAAACCGGTGCACGTCGAACTGGAAGCACCCGGCGAGGAGTTTCACTTCGGGCGGAGATTGCGAGAACTGATCACCAGTCGGGGCATAGAGAAGGTCTTCTACATTGGGGGGGGAAGCAGCGCGCTGCTCTCCAGCGAGGAAATGGGCCGCATCGCTGAGACACTCCTCTCCACCGACGAGCTCGTCATCGCCAACAACTTCTACTCCACCGATTTCGCCGCCTTTACCCCTGCTCAAGCCATCAATTCAATAGAGCCCCCGACCCTGACTCTTGACAACGACCTCGCCTGGCGTTTGGTGAAAAGGGCTGGCCTGCCGTGCAAAGAGTTGCCTCGCACCGCTGCCACTCAACTGGATGTGGACACCCCTACTGACCTGATGACCCTGAAACCGCATCCCGGCGTGGGGCCTCATACCCGACGCTATCTGGATAGCCTGGAACTCGATACTTCTCACATTGAGCAGGCAATGAAGTTCTTCACCGACCGTAAAGCCGAAGTTTTGGTGGCAGGGCGAGTGTCGGCCTCGACCTGGGCTTACCTGGAGTACGAGACCGCCTGCCGGGTGCGCCTGTTTTCCGAGGAGCGGGGCATGCGCGCCAGTGGCCGCCAAGCGCGGGGCGAAGCCCTGTCCCTGTTGGGGTTCTATCTGCAGGAAGTAGGGTTGGAGAGATTCTTCGCTGCGCTGGCGGAAATGAGCCAGGCCGTCTTTTTGGACAGCCGTGTCCTCTTCGCCCACCGGCGAATCTGGCCGACCGCCGCCGATCGTTTCTACTCCGACCTGCGCCAAGCGGAGAAAATCAGCGATCCCTGGGTGCGCCGCTTCACCGAGGCAGCCATCGAAGCTCCTATCCCCGTCGTCCTGGGCGGCCACTCCCTGGTCGCGGGCGGATTATACGCCCTGGTGGAGGCGGCCTGGGCCAGGGGTGAGGACTTGCCGAGGCATGTGGAACCGTGGAGTTAGAGCACGCCTGCTACCACAATCTATCCCAAACATGAGGTGAGACCATGGCTAAGATTCGTTTGCTCATTTTCACCACTTTGACCCTCATTGCCATATTCACGGTTACCGTCCTGCCCCCAGCCCAAGTTATCGCTGCGCCTCCACTGCAAGGCGGCGAGACCTACGAGTTTGTGCTCAAATGGGGTGCCCAAGCACCAGAGGGACAGTTCAATAGCCCCGTGGATGTTGCAGTGGACGATGGCGGTAAGGTTTACGTCGTGGATGCAGGCAACTGCCGTATTCAGAAATTCGATTCCAGTGGCAACTTCATCGCTGCCTGGGGGCAGCATGGCAACCGTAATGGGGAGTTCTCGCGCCCTTCGGGCATTGCGGTTGACTCCCAAGGCAATGTTTACGTCACAGAGATGGGCAACCTCCGCATCCAGAAGTTTGATTCAAACGGGAACTTCATCACTCGGTGGGGGAGCGGGGGAAGCGAGGATAGCCAGCTCCAGATGCCCGGGGGTGTTGCTGTGGACTTCAAAGGTCATGTCTACGTCGCAAACACAGACACAAGGACCGACACCTTCAACAACAGCATCCAGAAGTTTGATTCAAATGGGAACTTCATCACTCAGTGGGGGAGCGAGGGGAGTGGGGTGTTGCACTTGAGCGGTGCTTGGAGACTTGCCGTAGCCCCGCGGGGCTACGTTTACGTCTCGGACGGCTCCAACAACAGCATCCAGAAGTTTGATTCAAACGGGAACTTTATCACTCAGTGGGGGAGCAAGGGGAGTGCGGAAGGGCAATTCGAGTACCCCAGTGGCATTGCTGTTGACTCCCAAGGCAACGTTTACGTCGCAGACACGGGCAACAACCGCATCCAGAAGTTTGATTCAAACGGGAGCTTTATCACTCGGTGGGGGAGCAAGGGGAGAGCGGAAGGGCAATTCGAGAGCCACAATGGCGTTGCGGTTGACTCCCAAGGCAAACTATACGTAGACGAGAGCGGCAAGAACCGTAGCAAGA
>JAUWOY010000080.1 GCA_030611885.1 Chloroflexota bacterium
CTTGGACGAGGGCGGCTATCCGCACATCAGCTACTTCGCCTCCACGCCCAACTATGACCTGAAGTACGCCTACCAGGACGCCTCTGGCTGGCACGTTGAGACTGTGGACACCGACGGGATTGCCGGCCTCTCCACTTCGCTGGCCCTAGATGAGAACGGCTATCCGCACATCAGCTACTTCGGCAGTTCCGACCTGAGGTACGCCTACCGAGACGCATCCGGCTGGCACATCGAGACTGCGGATAGCGATGGGTATGTCGGCTACTACACCTCCCTGGCCCTGGACGGGAGTGGGTATCCGCACATCAGCTACTTCGACTCCTACCCCAACTACGACCTGAAATACGCCTACCGGGATGCCTCTGGCTGGCACGTCGAGACTGTGGACAGCATCGGGCAAGTCGGCTGGCACACTTCCCTGGCCCTCGACAGGGACGGCCATCCACACATCAGCTACTGCGGCAACCACACCCTGAAGTACGCTTACCAGGACGCTTCCGGCTGGCACGTCGAAACTGTGGACAGCGAGGGGCGGGTGGGGTACTACACTTCCCTGAGTCTGGACAGGGGCGGGTACCCACACATCAGCTACCTCGGCAACTACGACCTGCAGTATGTTTACCAGGACGCCTCCGGCTGGCACGTCGAAACTGTGGACAGCGACGGGCGGGTAGGCTTCTACACCTCGCTGGCTTTAGATGAGAGTGACTATCCGCACATCAGCTACAGTGACTCCTACCCCGACTACGACCTGAAGTACGCCCACCAAGATGCTTCTGGCTGGCACATCGAAACCGTGGACACCAGGGGGTGGGTTGGCTGGTATACCTCCCTGGCCCTGGATGGAGGCGGGCATGCGCACATCAGCTACCAAGACCCCTACCCCGATTACAACTTGAAGTACGCCCGCCGCAAGTAAGGCGCTGACATCAAAGAGAGGAGAATAATAATGATGAAAAAGCTGCTCGTTGTTTTGGTTCTGCTATCGGTTCTCGTCTCCGCTTGCGGATGCACTCCAACTCCAACGGATACCGCTGAATCATCGACCTACAGTCCAACTCCGACGAATACTGCCAGACCAGCGACCCCCACTTTAACTCCAACGAATACCCCTAGACCACCAACTCCCACTCCAACTTCTACTTCTACTCCGATTCCAATACCTAAACCATGCGGTTCCCACGCCGTACCTTCCGAGCAAGCAGAAAACTACATAGGGCAGATCGTCACCGTGCAGATGGACCGGGCCTACTGCTCCTACCGCCCCGGCATAAATGGCAGTCCCACTTTCTGCAACGATGCCCCTTACCCCTCCCATGACTTCACCATGCTCGTGTGGGACCAAGATTGGAGCGACTATGACGGGCGCTGCATTTGCGTATACGGTGAAGTAACTCCCTACAAAGGCAAGCCCCAGATCGTGTTAGAAAGCCGGAGTGACGTCTCTCTATGCGACTGAAGCTTGCCCTACGTGGCGGGTGATGGCAAGGGGTGTCCAGATACTCTTTACATTTGCCAGCCTTCGTAGTAAAATCGTGGTAGCATCACATTCGGTGATTGATGATCCGATGGAGATGCCGAGCGCACGGCGATGAAGTCGCCGTGCTACAGAGCAGCGCCCTTTCAAAAGGGCTAAAAGGGCTGCTAATTGCCACTTTCCAGCCCGGTTCACCGGGCGTTGCTTCGTAGCCCGCCCACTTCATGGGCGGGCGAGCGCGGCCAAGTGGATGACTTCTGCGGGCCAATCCCCGTGGGTGCCATCATCGTGCCGGTGAACAGGCTGGGGCTTTTGGCGCCGTGGCTGGGGCTGGTGGCGGTCGCTTCGCTTGGTGGTTTGGTGGTTGCACTATGGATGTATGGAGGAGAACATGCGCAAGTTTGCTGAACAGAGAGAATTGATAAGGTTTGCGAAGAACTTCATTAGGGAAAGGATTGACTCGCTGGAGAATGATGTACGTCACTGCCTTCAAGAGCCATTTGCCCCATTCCCAGCTTTGCTCTACTGCTTTTCTACCATTGATTTACTGGGCGCTCTTTGTGCAGGTAATGCCGCTAGGAATGCCCCTACAACACGTCAATCTGCGGACTATATGCAGCGTTTTATGAACTACACTGAGGAACAGAGTCGTCTTCTTCAGAATCTCTTTCGGCATAAGATTGTCCACTTAGCTCAACCAAAGGCAGTGATCGAAGATAATTCTCGACTTATCTGTTGGCACTACCGGCACGAGAGCCGAGAGCATCACCTCAAGTTGGTGAAGCTTCCACAGGGTTCAAAGGTTCAGATTACGGCGTCCTGGGAGATCTCGTGTGATTACGAATTCAATATAAGCATCTCGCACTTGGTCAAGGACATTCGAGATTCTGTCGAAAGCCCGAATGGATATCTGGAATCCCTAGAGAAAACGCCAGATTTGCAAGATCGCTTTGAGAAGGCTATTGCGCAGATTTATGAGCCCACCAAATAGAGGGTAGGTCTTATGGCAAACGAGGAACATCTCAAGATTCTCAAGCAAGGGGTAGATGTCTGGAATAGGTGGCGGGAACAGAATCCTGAAATAATACCGAACCTCAGCCGGGCAGAACTCGTCAGGGCAGACATCAGGCGGGTGGACCTGAGGCGGGCGATCCTTATTGAGGCGAACCTCAGGACGGCGGACCTTAGGGGGGCGAACCTCAGCAAGGCGGGCCTCATCGTGGCGAACCTCAGTTTGGCGGACCTCAGTGGGGCGATCCTCATTGAGGCGATCCTCACTGGGGCGGACCTCAGCCGGGCGGTCCTCACTGGGGCAGACCTCAGCCGGGCTACGGTGGCATGGAGCACGTTTGGCAATGTTGACCTTAGTGCGGTCAAAGGGCTTGATACTGTGGAACACTTTGGACCTTCGACCATCGGTATTGACACCATCTACCTCTCTAAAGGCAACATCCCGGCGGTCTTCCTCCGAGGAGCTGGTGTCCCAGACGCCTTTATAGCCCAAATCGCTTCACTAGTCGGACAACCTATCCAGTTCTACTCCTGCTTCATCAGCTATTCCAGCAAAGAGCAAGCTTTCGCTGAGCGGTTGCACACTGATCTGCAAAACAAAGGAGTACGCTGTTGGTTCGCGCCTGAAGATATGAAAATCGGGGATAAAATCCGGCCCACACTCGACCGATCCATTCGGGGTCACGACAGGCTACTGCTCGTCCTCTCGAAACACTCCGTTGCAAGTCAGTGGGTCGAACAGGAAGTTGAGACCGCCCTTGCCCGAGAACGCAAAGAGGGACGAACCGTGCTGTTCCCAATCCGGCTGGATGAGGCGGTAATGGAGGCCGATGGTGGTTGGCCGGCGCTCATTCGAAACACGCGGCATATCGGTGACTTTCGACACTGGGGAAACCACGGCGCATATCAGAAGGCGTTCAACCGATTGCTTCACGATCTGCAAATGGAGAGATAAGATGCCAAGCAAAAAAGCAGTCATCAGAGCAACTTTGGCAGCGGCACTTCTGTTGTTAAGCGCTGCTGCAACACCTGCCCGCACCGAAGTCGTGGGTCTCGCCACCACACCTGACTTCGGCAAGTTGCCGCTGTCGTTCGTGCCCAACGCTGGGCAGACCGACCCCGCTGTGCGCTTCCAGGCTCAGGGCATGGGCGGCACTCTCTTCTTCACTCCTGGGGAAGTCGTGCTGTCATTGCCGGCCCCAGCGCAGACCCGGACGCCGGAGGCTGGCGTGCCTGATCCGCGCACGCTTGACCAGGAGCACCGTCGGGACGCACCCGCTGCCGTGCTACCGACGCAAAAAGCGGGGAAGAAGGTAAAGCTGCTTCTTAGTGAGCCTCTTGAGAGCCTTCCGCACCCGCTTTCGCTGTTTCTTATTCATTGTGTCTTTCTCCTTAACTCAGAATAGGGGGTATCATGCGAAAATGGTTTAAGTCTCGTTCGCTAAACCAGGCTGCTGCCATCATTGGTTTTGTTGCCGCAATCCCTGGCGCATTGCGTGCGGCGGCAGGAGACTGGCCGAACATAGCTGAGGTGATAAGTGATCTGACCCTTAGCCTCGCAGGCGCTTGGATTGTCTACACGGTTTGCACATGGATGCTCCTGCGCATCGT
This sequence comes from Chloroflexota bacterium, assembly GCA_030611885.1. GTDB lineage: Bacteria > Chloroflexota > Anaerolineae > VGOG01 > VGOG01 > JAUWOY01. The sequence continues at coordinate 4,100 of JAUWOY010000080.1, forward strand.
CGCCCGGTCTCGCTCGCCCAGTCGCGTTGCTGTGACCATTGGCTTTGTTCTTGCGGCCATTGGCATATTGGTCAACGTCATCCAAGACTGGCCGAATATGGACGAGGTGATAGGGCATCTAACATTTGGCCTCATAACCACTTGGATTCTCTGGACAGTCTGCGCTTGGCTAGTCTTGCGCATCGCTGCCCTAGTCTTTGGTAAGTGGTGGGAGGTGGAGGAAACCACATGAAACCACGACTTAAATATTCACATCCCGACAAGAAGGAGGCGTAAGATGATAAGCAAGAAAGTGTTTGTTGGAGCGGCTTTGGCTCTGGCACTCCTGCTATTAGGTGCTATAGTCACAGCCACGTCCAACGGCCCTGACTTCGGACCTCAGGTGACCTACCCCGCAGGGGGCGGAGCCCAGACCGGGGCCGTGGGCGACCTGGATGCAGACGGCCACCTGGATTTGGTCACTGCTAAGGTCGTGCTGCTGAACGAGGGTGACGGCACATTCGCCACTCCGGTTAATTATAGCGACGAGGGTTGTTGCGGCTCCGTGCATTTGGGCGACATGGATGCAGACGGCGACCTAGACTTGGCCGGTTCTAACACCAACGGCGTCTCAGTGCTGCTGAACCACGGTGATGGAACCTTCGCCAGCCCACTGAATTATGACCTGGAACGCAATGGTGGCTCCCTCGCAATAGGCGACCTGGATGGGGACGGAGACCTGGATCTAGTCTCGGCTAGTCGCTATGGCGATAACATCTCAGTGCTGTTCAACCAGAGTGATGGGACTTTTGCAGATCGGGCCGACTATCCTGTGGGAGACGAGCCCTTATCCGTGGCGGTGGGCGATCTGGATGGGGACGGGGACCTGGACCTGGTCGTGGGTAATCGCAATGACAACAATGTTTCCGTACTGCTGAACAACGGTGGCGGAGCTTTTGCAGGCCATGTAACTTATGGCGTGGGCAGCTGGCCCTACTCAGTGGCAATAGGTGATATAGATAGAGATGGCGATCAAGACCTGATCGTCGCTAATCGCTCTGGTGGCAACATCTCAGTATTGCTGAATCACGGTAACGGAACTTTTGCTGCTAGAACGGATTATGATACGGGCTGTGGCCCCAAGTTCGTGTCTTTGGGAGACCTGGATCTGGACGGAGACCTAGACCTTGCCACGGCCAACCAGCATTGCAATTCTGTCTCGGTGTTGCTGAACCAGGGTGACGGAACATTTGCTGGCCGAACCGATTACGCCGTGGGCGACACTCCACACATGGTGGTAATGGGAGACCTGGATGGAGATTGGGATCTGGACCTAGTCACAGGTAACCAGTATACCGACGACGTCTCGGTGCTGATGAACCATCTGTTTGCACCTACGCCAACACCAACCCACACACCGACGCCAACAGTGACCCCTGATGCGTGGCGGGGCGAGTACTATGACAACAGAGACTTGTCTGGTACACCTGTGCTTGTTCGGTATGATGATGACATCAACTTCGACTGGCGGGATGGCTCTCCGGATCCCAGCATCCTAAGCGACTATTTCAGCGTCCGCTGGACGCGACGGATGTTGTTTGACGCGGGAACCTACGAGTTTCGCATCCTGCACGATGATGGCGCCAGGTTCTGGATTGATGAGGACATGGCATTGGACGAATGGGGACCACATGTTGTAGAGGATACGCTCACCAGAACGTTGACTGCTGATGAGCATGATCTTAAGCTCGAATATCAGGAACTCACCGGACAAGCCAAGGTGCGGTTGCGCTGGGAATCGCTCCCTACACCGACCCCCACTGCTACCAGTACACCCACACCGACGGCCACACCAACTGCCACCCCGACGAGCACGCCTACAACCACGCCGACACCCCCAGGGCCAATCCTGAGCATCCCCAGCAACATCCCAGCCCGCGCCGGCCAGACCGTTTCCGTGCCCGTCAACTTCACCAGCAACGAGCATAGCATCGCTTCCACCACCTTCTCGGTGGACTTCGATCAAACCTGCCTGGCCTTCGATCCCACCGACAGTGACCAGGATGGCATCCCTGACGCGGTGATCTTGAACCTACCAAGCGCGTTTGATGCTTCAGTTACCTTCGATGAAGGCGACCCCGATGGAGAGTTAGACTTCTTTATCGCCGACCTGCTCCTGCCCCTGGCCTCGCTGCCCTACGGTACTCTTGCCACCATCGTTTTCACCACGACGTGCCAACCCGACCCAGGCGCCAGCATCATTGCGCCAGTGGGCTTCTCAGATGATCCGAGCGCCTCCTTTGGCAACACCGACGGCCAGAGCGTGCCGGGAACCACAACCGATGGCTCCGTCGAAATTCTGTCTGGCACGCCAGGCGACTGCAACGGCGATGGAGCGGTGGATGCTGGCGACCTCTCGGCGGTGGTATTGGAGATCTTCGATGGCGATGGCGACGACCCGGCGGATACTCCCGGCGGCACTTTCCCTGGTGATCCGGTGGGCTGCAACGCCAACGGAGATACAGTCGTAGACGCGGGGGACATCTCCTACACTGTACTGCTCATTTTCGGCGGCTCCGGCATGCGTGGTGATAAGAGTGCTCTTGCTCCAGCGGCTGGTCTGCCTCTCCCCTTTAGCCAAGCCACGCTATCCGACGGCCCCACGCTGGCCATCCCAGACCAGGTGCCAGCATCGCCCGGCGGCAGGGTGACCTTGCCGGTCAACTTCACCGCCCAGGGCAACAGCATCAGCAGCTTGGTCTTCTCCGTGGATTACGATCAGACCTGTCTGACCTTCGATCCGACGGACAGCGATGGGGACGACATCCCCGATGCGATCACCTTCAACCTGCCAGGCGCATTCGATGCTTCGGTCACCTTTGATGAGGGCGACACCGACGGCGAGTTAGATTTCTTTATCGCCGACCTCTTCCCGCCGCTGGCCTCGCTGTCAGACGGGGCGATTGTCTCCATGACGCTGGACGTGGGCAGCCCGCCCAGCGGAACAGAGGCAGCGGTCAGCTTCTCGCCAGACCCGGCGGCTTCGTTTGGCGATACGTCGGGTCAGAGCGTCCCAGGCGCGACGGACGACGGTTCGGTGCTCGTCGTCGCGCCGCCGACTGGTGCCTATACCGTCTGTCTCCCCCTGGTTCACAAGCACAGACCGCCACAGGCCAAACTGGGCGTGGATTTTGGGGAGGCTTGGGTAGTGGTGCCCGAAGTAATTGAATACGACTTCCCCGTGGTCAAGGAAATGGGAGCGGGTTGGATGCGGGTCTTCCTGCCCTGGCTTGGAGTCGAAACGTCCCCAGGGGAGTACCACTGGGACAAATACGACGCGGTGTTTGACCGCCTTGGGGAATTGGGGTTCGATGCCATAGCCGTGATCTACGGAGCGCCAGATTGGGCGGCCGAGGAGAGCTGCGGTCCTATTTCGGACACGGTGGCCCTGGAGAGCTTCCTGGAGGTCGTTGTGCCTCGCTATGCTGAGGTCGTAGATGCGTGGGAGTTTATCAACGAACCAGATGGAAAGGCCCCCCTGCCCAACTATGGGCCAGCGGGGGGATGTTGGGGGCCTTACCCCGCCGAGTATGCTAGACAGCTAGGGATATTTCACGCCAAGATCAAGAGCCTCGATCCTGATGCTTTGGTTTTCTTCGGCGGCCTGGCGTATGATTACTGGGAACGTTTTGAAAGGGACTTCTTTGAAAAGGCGTTGCAAAATGGCGCCGGGCTGTATTTCGATGGCGTTAGTCTGCATTACTACCCTATCAATGAAGCCGAGTTTCCCTCGATGGCTAACAAAGTAAATGAAATCCGTGATACAATGTCGAGGAATGGGATCTATTGGAAGAAGATTTGGATGACCGAGACGGGCCAGTGGGTTAATATGGATGGGAGCGTGGAGATTCAGCGCGATTTCATCGTTCGGGAACTCACCCGTGGCTTTGGGGCCGGGCTAGACAATATCTTCTGGTTTGATCCCAGGGAACATGAAGCCTGGCCGTGGGGAGGTGAAGTGGAGCGATACTTGATCAGCGAGAACCACGAACCCATGAATGGCTACAGCACCTTCCAGAATTTCGCAACCAAGCTTGAAGGGATGCATTGTCTGGGTGCTTACCAGGATGTGCCTGACGGAATTGAGGCTTACAAGTTTGTCGGCCCGGAGCGCTCACTCTATATTCTGTGGTCGAATACGATCACCAAGACAGTGAGGATCCCTTCCACAGCCGATGCCGTTCTTACGAATCGAGATGGCGATGAATCGGTGGTTGTCCCAGTTCAGATGGGGATGGTGGAGTTTGAGGTAGGAGTGAAGCCCGTATTCGTCGAGATGTGAAGAAGTAGAATGTGGATGCCAATGGAGAGGAAACCCAAGATCAAAGACAGCAGCAAGGATGGGCTAAGATCACGAGCTACCAGCAGAGGCGGCTCCCACGCCGCCGAAACGCTGGCATGGGAGCCCGCTCTGCTTCACAATTGTGTGCTGAGATTGGCTCGTGTCCTGGCTCTCATCCTGGTGGGGGCTACGGCCCTGGCGGGATGCGGACACATCCAGGTGAGTGTGGAGATAGCTTCGCCTGATGTCAAGGCGACCGAGATGGCCACACCCACTGCGCCAGCGCCCAGTCCCACCCCCACCAAGCCTGCTGAATTCGTTCGCTTGACATACGATCCAGCCGAACATTCCCAGCCCGCCTTGTCGCCCGACGGCCAAACGGTGGTGTGCATCAGCGACTGGGGCGACCAGCCGGATGTGGTTAGCCTCCCCGTGGGCGGCGGGCAGCCTCTCAATCTGACTCAGACGCCTTCTGCTCAAGAGGACACGCCGGTCTTCTCGCCCGATGGCTCGACTATCGCCTTCGCCTCCGACCGGGACGGCGACTGGAGCATCTATCTGATGGACACCGACGGCGCCAACGTCCGACCGGCCCTGAGTGGCTGCGCGGGCACGGATGAAGTCCACCCCACCTTCACCCCCGACGGTCTGGCGCTGGTCTTCAGCAGCAACCACGCCGACGGCAACTGGGATATCTACACCGCCACCCTCGGCAGCGATGCATGGACCCGCCTGACCACCGACCCGGCCGCCGATCGGTTCCCGACCCTGTCGGCCGATGGCGGGACGGCGGGTACACGCGCTATCGCCTTCCGCAGCGAACGGGACGGCAACAGCGAGATCTATCTGATGGCCGCCGACGGCTCAAATCTGCGCCGGGTGACGGATAACCCGGCGTTTGACGGCTATCCCTCCATCATCCCGGACGGCAGCGGCGTGGTATTCATCTCCAACCGATCCGGCCAGTGGAACGTCTATGTGGCCGATCTGACAGGAGAGGGAGTGACCGCTTTGGAGCAACGCGAGGGCTGGCAGATGGATACGCCGCGTTTGTCGAGTGATGGACGATGGCTGGTATATGCTGGGGGGCGGACGGGCGGCACATTCGACATCTACATCCGCGAATTTGCCAACCCGCTTCTTGATTGAGCAACTGCTCACCTCGCTCGGCCTGGATCGCCAAATCCAGGCCAGTCGGACCGAAACCAGCCGAGTTCGGCGCGGAAGGTAAAGTGTAAGAAAAAGAAGAACAAAGCGGTTCGCCAAAGGCGAACCGCTTTGTTCTTGTGCAGGTCTGGCTAAAATGAATTGGGTGCAGTGGCGACTTCGGCCCGCTACTGCAAGTGGAGAGCTTCCGGCGCTATGCCGCCTTCCTCTTTCTCCTCCACCGACGCCAGATCGCCCAGAGGATGAAGAAGGGGATGGCGATGACTACCAGGGTGGGCAGGACGTAGATGATCAACCAGAGAGCGGCATCTACGATGCGCTGGAGGGTTCTGATCAGGGTTCGCAGGGCATTGGCTGCGGTACCAGTTGGTCGCCAGCCGGCGACCACGAGGGGCTTGGCCAACACGTCGGGGATCAGTTCGACGTTGATGGTGGCCATAGCCGTCATCTTCTCCAGGTATTGCATCCGCCCTTTGAGCTGCTCGATTTGCCCTCTGATGTTGGTGATCTCCCGGTGCACGGCCAGGACATCCTCGGCCTTGCTCGTCCGCTCGCGCACTTCGGTGAGGAGCTCCAGTAGTTCTGTCTCGGTGGCCTCCAGGTTGCGCAGCCGGGCGTCGAGGTCGGTGTACTCCTCGGTCACATCCTGGGTGGAGACGTTCTTGTTCTCGACCCTGATAGCCAGGTCCTTGAGGCTCGCCAGGGCCGCATCGAATTCTTCGGCTGGCACGCGGATGGTCAGGCGGGCGCGCAGTTGCTCATCCTGGTACCAGGAACTGGAGTTGACCACGTAGCCTCCCAGGTCTTTGGCGATGGCTTCGACCTTATCCAGGCTATCCTCCGCGTCCTTCACGATCAGGGAGACGTCGCCCGTCCAGATGATCATGCGCTCTTCGACGGGCGCCATCTCCCAATCGGCTACGGCGCTGGGGCCGCCAGGGGCCGCAGCGGCCATAACCGCCGCTTCTTCCCTCTCCACCACCACTCCCTTCATAACGGACTGCGGTCTGGACGCAGCACAGCCCACGACGGCGGCTAGCACAACTGTGACGGCGATCAAACAGAACACTTTTCTCATTTTGCTTTCCTCCTTTTTTTGGTAGAGTTAACGAGTAATGAGGTAGCGAGTCAATGTCATTAAGATAAGGAAGCGAGCGTCGGCCGAGTAGGTCTGGGAAGACCGTATCGAGGCCACGCGAGCGGCTTTTGCAGTGCATCTCACATTGCATGGGCCGCGCCTTGGTCTCGATACGCTACGTTACTCGACCGGCGGCGCTTAACTTAATGAC